>CAMDNJ010000036.1 GCA_945902915.1 Crenothrix polyspora
TATCTATGTCAATGCTTCTGTTAAGAAACTACTTAAAGAAGCAGAAGTTGACATCCGCAAGCAGTTACCTAACTTTAACGCTGAGCGACTGATTGGTGTCAATATCGATAGTTTTCACAAAAATCCAGCGCACCAAGCACAAATGCTAGCTCAATTAAACGCTACCTATGTTGCCAAAATAAACATTGGTAACTGTATTTTACAAGTAACCGCCAACCCCGTTATAGGAAATAAGGGAGAGCGCTTAGGTGCAGTGGCCGAATGGGTTGATTTAACAGAACAATTGGCAACTACTGAACAACAACAAAAACTGGCTGCTGAAAATACACGTATTCGTAATGCGCTGGATAATGTGACCACTAACGTTATGATTGCCGATAATGATCGTAATATTATTTACATGAATAAATCGGTCACAGCGATGTTGACGAATGCTGAAACTGATGTTCGTAAGGTACTGCCTAACTTCAGTGTTTCTACGATACTGGGCTCGAATATGGATCAGTTCCATAAGAATCCCGCACATCAACGTGGCTTATTAGCCGCATTTACCAGCACTCATCGCGCACAAATTCAAGTCGGTGTTCGTACTTTTACATTAGTAGCCAACCCGATTCTTACTGAGAAAAATGAACGAGTAGGCTCGGTTGTTGAATGGCGTGATCGTACCGATGAAGTTATTGCTGAAAGGGATATTAATGCAATGGTTGAGGCTGCCGTCGTAGGCGAGTTATCAACACGCATCTCGCTGGCAGGGAAAGAAGGCTTTAATCATGATTTAGCGGCTAATATTAATAACATGCTCGATGCTATTACGAGGCCGCTGAACATTGTTGCGGGTCATCTCGAACATATTGCTATTGGTGACATACCTCCAAGAATTGCTGAAGAGTTTAAAGGAGATTTTGCGGCTCTCAGAAAAAACATGAATGCGACTACGGGTACTCTGTCTGGGTTTATTGACAGCGTACATTACGTGACCGGTGAACATGATAAGGGTGATATCGATATTTTAATCGATGAGTCGCGTTTTGAAGGCTCTTATAAAATCATGGCTAAAGCAGTAAACGATATGGTTAATGGCCATATCAATGACGAAAAGAAAGCCTTAGCTTGTATTAAAGAATTTGGCGAAGGCAACTTCAATGCTCCTCTAGACAGATTTCCTGGTAAAAAAGTTTTTATTAATGAAACTATAGAGCAAGTTCGAGCTAATTTAAAAGCCGTCATGGCGGATACCTCAATGTTGTCTGAAGCAGCTTTGGAAGGGCGTATACAAGTTCGAGCTGATGCTAGTAAACATTATGGTGATTTCCGACATATAGTGGAAGGCATCAATGCGACCCTAGAAACTATAGTAACGCCTATTATCATAGTCAATTCTGCTATTGATTCTATCAATACTGCCGCACGAGAAATTTCCGCAGGTAACGCAGACTTATCTCATCGTACTGAACAACAGGCGGCTAGCTTAGAAGAAACTGCGGCTAGCATGGAAGAGTTAGCGTCAACCGTGAAACAAAATGCCGATAATGCAAGACAAGCCAAACAGATGGCAGTAACCGCCTCTGATGTCGCTGTTAAAGGTGGTAGCATGGTACAGCAAGTCGTTGTGACTATGTCAGCGATTAATGAAAGTGCACGCAAAATCGTAGATATTATTAGTGTGATTGATGGTATCGCCTTACAAACTAATATTTTGGCACTTAATGCTGCAGTAGAAGCTGCTAGAGCTGGTGAACAGGGCCGAGGTTTTGCCGTGGTAGCCAGTGAGGTACGTAATTTAGCTCAGCGTTCAGCTGCAGCTGCTAAAGAAATTAAAGCTTTGATCGGTGATTCCGTCGAGAAAGTAGAAGATGGCAGCAAGTTAGTAGGTGAAGCGGGTAAGACCATGGATGAAATCGTCTCATCAGTGAAGCGCGTCACGGATATCATGACTGAAATTGCTGCAGCATCAATTGAACAAAGTTCCGGTATCGGCCAAGTTAATCAGGCTGTGACCCAAATGGATGATGTGACTCAGCAAAATGCGGCATTAGTTGAACAAGCAGCGGCAGCCGCTGAATCTTTAGAAGAGCAAGCGGCCACTTTATCAGAAACCATGTCACAATTCCGTATTGACTCTATCGGTGGTCGTTCCTCAGTATCCCCGCAAAAAGCCAACCATCAAGTCTCACATAAACCAGCCCCAAGGTTGTCATCTAAGGCTTCAAAACAAAATACCCAAAGCGACGACGAGTGGTCTGAGTTTTAAAGCACGCTAAAATAGTAACGCTGACTTATTTATCTAAAATAAGTCAGCTACCGTGTAACGTCTTTTTAACCGAGAAATAATGTTTACATGAACAGAGATCCAGAGCAAAAAGAGTTTTTATTTACTCAATCTGAGTTTGAGCGTATTCGTACACTGTTATATCAACATAGTGGCATTAAACTCAATGATAGTAAAAAAGACATGGTATATAGTCGACTAGGGCGTAGACTGCGTGCCACAGGTTTGAAATCATTTCAAGAATATTTGGCATTGGTCGAGCAAGACCAAGGAGATGAGTGGGAAGCGTTTATTAATTCGCTTACTACCAATCTCACTGCATTTTTCCGTGAACCACATCATTTTCCTTTACTCAGGGAGCATGTGTTAAGTTTACGGAAAAAGCCCTTGCGTTTATGGTGTTCGGCAGCTTCTACTGGTGAAGAACCTTACACGATGGCGATGACCATGATTGATGCTTTTGGCAGTTACAAGCCACCTGTAGAGATTATCGCTACTGATATTGACACTAATGTATTAACTAAGGCTAAAGCCGGCATTTATTCATTGGAGCGGGTAGAGAAGTTACCAGCGGAAACACTTAAACGTTTCTTTTTAAAAGGGACTGGAAAAAATGTAGGATTTGTTCAAGTTCGCAAAGAATTAAGAGATATGATTAGTTTCCGCACACTTAATCTTCTTGATGAACAATGGTCAATTAACGGCACTTTTGATGTTATTTTTTGCCGTAATGTCATGATTTATTTTGATAAAGGCACCCAGTATAAAATCCTAAAACGTTTTGCGCCAATGCTAGAATCTCATGGATTATTGTTCGCAGGTCATTCTGAAAGCTTACATCATGCGGCGGAATTTTTTAAATTACGGGGTAATACCATTTACGAACTCGCTCAGTCTGAACGACTTTCTCGATTATGACTGTTAATTAGTTGATTAATGCCTACTTTGAACGATGAATTACTAGCGCCAAATCTTTACTTTGATAGGCATTTTGATATTGATGCCGTAAAAATATTGCCAGGCGAATATTACGCTACGGCACGACCAATGCTAATTGTTACAGTACTTGGATCTTGTGTGTCCGCATGTATTAGAGATCGTGTTAGTGGCATCGGTGGTATGAATCATTTTATGTTGCCAGTGACTAATAGCCCTGATGAGCCACTTAATTCCTCTGGCTGTTTTGGCATCTATGCAATGGAAATTCTCATTAACAAGCTTCTAGAAATGGGAGCCTTACAGAAAAATCTTGAGGCTAAAATATTCGGCGGAGCTAATCTACTTAAAAGTTTTACGGTGAATAATGTTGGTGCACGTAACACACACTTCGTGCGCCATTACCTCAAACAAAAAAAAATACCCATTTTAGCCGAAGACTTATTGGATACTTATCCACGAAAAATTTATTTTTTTCCCGATCAAGACAAGGTCATGGTTAAAAAACTAATGAGGCTTCATAATACGACTATCATAAGACGTGAACAAGAACATAGTAACCGTTTATGTAATGAACTCCTCCCTGACACTGAGATAATTGATAATAGTTGATTTTTAAATGACAGACATAACAATTGATCTTCAACAGATAATATTACTTAGTCAGGCTATGCTGAACAAAGCCAAGAATGAATCTTGGGATGATGTTTTTATTTTGGAAAAAGACCGTCTTGAACTACTCAATATTTTTCTGTCAACAGCGATTAAGCCAGAATATGAGAAAGAAGTTACAGTGGCTATTCATGCTTTATTAGCAATGGATAAAGAAATTATGACATTAGGGCAATTAAAAAAACTCGATTTTACAAGGATGCTACAAACAATGGGTCAAGGGAAAAAAGCAGTTAAAGCTTATACCTCATAAGGCATCATCTACAGGTAATAACTGGATCAATAATGCTATTTTATCTAATACTGATAGCGCATCATCAATGATCGACTGAGCACTATTTTCCTCTGTGGCCGCCTTTACAATCAATCGTGTGCTGATACATAAGCGTAAGGCACTGATAGAAAAACCATTACGTTCTCCACATGCAACAGGTTGGCCAATTTGACAACGTAAACTTGCAATGGCGGCATGATGGGTTTGGATTTTAAAGAGTTTATTGTTGATAGGAATAGAGAGTTGCCGATAAACCGTCAAGGTTTCTTCAGCACTTAATGCTGTTCTATTGGCATCTGTATGATAAAGAAGAAACGGGAAAACAGTCTGAAGTTGATCCCAACTATCTTCCACTACTATTGCCCTACGATCTATTTTTGGAACAGGCAAGGATTCGAACAGGGCATCATCATGCAACCGTTCCTGTACAGCTGAAGTAAAGTCCTGAATAAAAGTGCAAATGTATTCTTGGGGTATAGAGCGGAAAGCTTTGAGCTCTTGTAGGGCAGCTTCCCAGCGTAATAGCAAGCCAAAGTTAGCTGTCTCTAACGTTTTGTTGACGGCTTCGAATTCACTGCTAAGTGCGCAATTAAAAAGTATAGCGCCAGAAAAAGAGGGCCCCGTTAGAAACTTTGATCCCGTTAATGCAACCATAAAGCCTAAATCAAGATAAGCACGTAATGTTGGTGGGGCTACACGAAATTGACAGGCGTCGATAAGTACATCAATTTTATCCTGAAAACTTTGATGTAATTTTAAAACACAAGTTAAGCTAGGTGTGATTAATCCAGTCTTAGATTGATCGGTTACTATTATTAATACACGTCGGTTTGTTGCGAGTGCTTCAGTGACAAGTACTTCAACTTCATAATCAATAGCCTTTATCGATCTAAGTTCACCACTACCTAACCTAACAGTCACTGGTATTACATCGTTTAACTCATGATGGCTACTACTGTTCAATGCTGCATTGACGCCTTTACCTGTTTCGTTGGCTTCTATCATTATTATGCGTGGTGCTAGCTTATTTTCACGCCCTACATAGCGGGAAACTAAGCTATGAATATCTGTACCTGAAGCTGAAAATATCACGCCAGTTGTTTCTGGCAGTTCACAGTGCAGGATAAGCTCCTCACGAATACGCTTTATTTCATAGCCATAGATTGTCGATGCCGATTCAGTTTTAAGGGCTTCGCATAAACGCTGACGTAGCTGATCTGCATGTTGGTAACCTTGGTTAGAAATAATAGAAGCCGTTGATGAGCCATAAGCTAACATATCGGGATCAGGAAAAGGCCTGCAACCATATTGATTAATACCGGTTTCAGCATTTAAGATAATACGTGCATCACCTCCAGTCGTTAAACATTGAGCAGTTTCAGGCAATGTTTCTTGTTGGTAATAGATCATGCCTGCAGGATACGAGTCGTTGGTTTTCATGAATTATAAGGTATTCTACTAGACTTAGTATTAAGAAGCATATGTCGAAAGGCTTTAAATACTTTATGCATTTGCACTTGCTTATAAGGGAATAGCTCCACAGAATCAAGTGCATGTACAATCATACAACTATCAATCTCAAAAATTAGCAACTGACCATCAGACGTTTCACCGCAATCTATACCTAGATAATCCAGCCCAACACGCTCATTAATAACCTTAAAAGCTTGGGTATGTCGACATGCAAAATCAGTGTCAAAAGCCAACATAACTGCCGCTTCCTCAGCACGCTTTTCTGCACTTTCGGCCATACCTGCATTAAGATAATGAATCATCCAATGTTCAGAGATAGCCAGATGACAAAGAAACGGACGCCCTTCTATTAAGACAATACGATATTTTCTAAACAGTCCGTCTTGTCCCCGATAATCGATAAACCGTGAAATATAAAATTCAGTATTTGCATAATCTTGTAAATAAAGCGTTAGGGCGACAGCATCTACTATTTTATCTAGACCTTGTCCAGCATGAGAATCAACGGGGCGCACTATAATAGGATAAATACCGTCAATAAGTATGGAATCAAGGGCCAACTCCTGATTAGCTATTTTTACCAATTGTTGTCTATCTATACGAACCGTGCTGGGCATACTGACGCTAGGAATCGATTGTAAGTATTCACAAGCTTGATTACGTGATAACAAAGCGATGCGTTCTGGTGAGTTGAGAACGGGCTTAGGCCAATTAATAATGGCAGCAGCAACGGCTTGCAACAATGACATATTCTGATCAGATTGAGCAATTGCCACAAATAACACATCATGCTCTGGTAGCGCTTCCGTTGCTGGCAAAGGCCGATCTTCAGTAACATAAACTAAATGAAGTAAGACATCAGTATCTTCTAAGAGAAATTCTAATGGCGTATTTGCCATAAAGTCGCCGGCACTGAGGATGGCACAGACGCGTATAGAAATTGCAGTACTGGTTGTGGGTTGAGTATAGACTTGTTGGCTAGTTATAGCTTCTGATTGAGTATGAAGAGCTAGGTCACGGTTACCCCGAAGTTGCAAAACCATAGCCAAGTCCATCAGAGAGTGAGCACTAGTATCAGTTTCTACACTTTCAATTAATTGTGCGCCTAAGGGTGCTAAATCCACTCCAGTTGTCGCCATATACATGAGTTTGGCAAGACCGATTAACGGTGCCCTGTTTGTTTTGATAGCGCCTATACCGCTCATTTATTTTCCTAGGGTAATTATGGTGTCATGGTGTTTTCGATAACTTTTCCGAAGGCTAAAGTAGCTTCAATTAAGGCATCAATATCACGGATCGTAGTTCGATGATTAACTATAGCAGCACGTATTGCAAGTTGGCCTTGTAAAGTGATTGTTGAAGGTGCCACGATACCGGATTCTTGCAAGGCGATGACAATGTCTGTATTAATACGATTAGGGTTTAAACATCTATAGCGAAAGCAAACTATATTGAGCTCAACAGGTGCTAAAAGTTCTAACTGTGGGTTTAATTCAATGCACTGCTTAAGATATTGTGCCAGTGCACAGGTATTAGAAATAATCTGCCCCAACTTCTCTGGGCCATAAACTTTTATAGTAAACCAAGTTTTAAGAGCCCTAAAGCCTCTTGATAGCTCTGGACCCAAGTCACATGGCCATGGAGAACCAGCCGAAAGGCCTCGAGTTTCTCGACTCAGATAGGCGGCTGGCGTAGCAAAAGTATCTAGTTGATGCTCACCATTTCTGACTAGAATAAACCCAGCATCATAAGGAACCTGCCCCCATTTATGAAAATCAAAGGCTATTGAATCGGCACGTTCTATACCTAGCAAGCGCGGCGCAAGACTAGGAGCCAATATAGCCAGAGCGCCGAAGGCACCATCGACATGAAACCAAATATTTTCGAGCTGAGCAAGGTCTGCAATTTCGGCTAAGGGGTCAATGGCACCGACATCAACAGTGCCTACAGTTGCAGCAATAAAGAAAGGTGTGAGTCCAGAATTTTTATCAGAAATGATAGCCTGAGCTAATGCGTCTACATCCATTTGATAATTTTCATTAGTTGGAATCATACGTAAAGCTCCGCTGCCGAGACCGACTATATCCATAGCTTGAGCAATGCTGATATGAGCACTTGCAGAGGTATAAGCAATCAATTTTAAATCCGAATTAACTAACCCCTCTTTTCGTATGACTTTACCTAAGCGTGCGGTACGGGCAATTAACACGCTAATAAGATTAGCCATGGAGGTGCCCGTTACAAAGAGGCCGTTTGCTGTTTCTGGAAAAGAAAATAACGTTTTAATCCATTCCAGCAATTGTTTTTCAAGCTCAATCGGAGCTTGATCTCGCCCACCTACATTAGCATTTAGTCCGGCTGCTAACATTTCTGCCAACATCCCAACTGGCGTTCCACCTCCATGAACCCAACCCATAAAACCAGGATGAGTATTGCCTACCGCATAGGGCAAAATAGTTTTCATGAAAACAGAATGCGCCTCATAAATATCACTAGACTCAGTTAGTAATGATTCTTGTATAGCCTCACGCTGCTCTGTTGATAAGCCTTGCCAAACCGGCTGTTCTCGTAATTGCTCAAGGTAATTAAACATGTCATCTAACATTAGATGGCCTTGCTTACGAAAACTAGGCCAGTCTTCAGGATCTAGCGTATTTTCAGATGTTTTTAGCATAATTAACCAGAGTTCGATATTAATAAAGAATAAGAATCAGCCTTTTTAAATATCTGAAATAATTTATGTAAACAAACAAAACTGCTTTAAAAAACAGCAACAAAGATAATTTTACACCAAATAATCTTTGATATTCATGATTTTTTCTAAATCAAGCTATCTGAATAGAAACCGTGTAAACAACTAAAATAGCCTAATTGTCCACTCAAAATATTCGTATTTACAAACACCAATAACTATAGCAGGATAACTTTACCCATAAGATAGAAATTCCCAGCTTTAACTTGCCTATCAACCTAGAAAAGTGTCCACCTAACGGCGTCAAATAATGACTAGAAACTTTGTTTAATTATTTCGTTATTATCTGCTCTTACATTGCTTAAATCGTTAAGAATTATTACCTGTTTCCAAATATCACAGTGGCGGGTAATTGATCTAAGTTTAATGTTTATTTTGAGTGGCTCACTACGAATCACATAACCCCCATCATTCAATATTACTCAAATAATAAGCCTCTGCTCTTGCCTGTATCATAATATGCTTAAAATCTTTAACGGTTTGCGCTAATCCAGAAAATAAGGCTTGAGCAATGATGGCATGACCGATATTAAGCTCGACAATTTCTGGTATGGCGCAGATTGCGGCCACATTATAAAAGTTTAAACCATGACCTGCATTAACCTGTAAGCCAGCACTATTAGCATAAAGAGCTGCTGCTTTGAGGCGTTCTAGTTCATCACGCTGTTGTATTGGATTTTTTGCATCTGCGTAACAACCAGTATGCAACTCAACGACCCCAGCCCCAACTTCAACGGCGGCGTCAATCTGTGCCAGCTCTGGATCAATAAACAATGACACTTCAATGCCGGTATTATTCAAGGTATCACAAGCCCATCGCATACGTTTTAAATTACCCGCGACATCCAAACCTCCTTCGGTGGTTAATTCTTCACGTTTTTCAGGGACCAAGCAACAAGCATAAGGTTGAATTTTCAGCGCAATAGCGACCATTTCATCGGTTACCCCCATTTCCATATTCAAACGGGTATGAATTAAATCTTTCAATAAGATAATATCTCTATCTTGTATATGCCGCCTGTCTTCACGTAAATGTGCAGTAATGCCATCTGCACCCGCCTGCTCTGCCACCAAAGCCGCTTGTATAGGCTCTGGATATAAGGTGCCTCTCGCTTGCCTTAACGTAGCAATGTGATCAATATTGACGCCCAATAAAATATGTGTTCTGTCCATATTTATAAATATTTAATAATGTTATTAATAACGGCTCGGCTTTTTAAGGGCTTACCCTGCAAATACACATCTATGACGGTGCGCATCAATATTTTGGCGTCTACCAACACCAGTGGATTCGTAAATTCTCGTTGCTTAATGGCTTGCAAAGTTTTGCCCACAAATCGACCATTTAAAGCCGCCATCGGACCTTGCTCTACTTTAAAGTGATAATGGGCTAAAGGCTGTATCGCTAGGTCTGTATGGTAGTCATATTCTAATTGCAGACCAAAGCCCACGGCATCCATTAAATCGAGCTCAAAACTACGCAGTGCCTGCTCAACGTTTAACCCTGTCATCAATACCGACAAACAGTCACGGTAATGAGTATAGACTTCAGGATGTGGATCATATCGATGTAAAAAACACTCCACTAACTCATTGATATAAAAACCGCAATACAAGGCCATACCCGGTAATGGTATAAAGGCCTGCATTAATTCAACGTCGGTTAGAGTTTTTAACTCAGTCTTACCTAGATAAGAGAGCTTTAATGGTATAAAGGGTTGTAATAGTCCTGCGGTTTTAGACTTGGTTTTTCTAACACCTTTAGCCAACAATGATACTCTACCGTAGTCTCGCGTTAATACATCGAGTAGTAAACTGGTTTCTCTGTATTGACGCTGACTTAATATATAAGCCGGCTGTAAATGAACAACATTATCCGTCATTAAATCCAAGGCTTTGCAAAGCGCGCTCACTATCTGACCAGCCTTTTTTAACTTTAACCCAAAGTTGTAAATAAACTTTTTTAGCAATGAGCTTTTCTATATCAAATCGTGCATCGGTACCGACTTTTTTAAGCATTTCACCTTGCGTACCAATGACTATGTTTTTCTGGGTTAAGCGCTCGACCCAGATAATGGCATAGATTTTAGTAATGCCTGGCAGTTCTTCGTAGCGCTCAATTTCAACGGTCAAGGCATAAGGCAATTCATCACCTAAGCGTCTAGTTAGTTTTTCTCTGACGATTTCAGCCGCTAAAAAGCGCTCGGGTCTATCGGTGACTTGATCTTCTGGATAAATTAAATCGCTTTCGGGTAATAGCGACATAATTAACGTTTCTAGCTGATCCAGATTCGTTCTTTTTAAGGCCGAAATAGGTACTAAATGCTCAAAAGGGAAGCGATGCTGGGCTTCGGCAAAAAAGGCTAAAATGGCGTCTTTATCTTTAACCTTATCGACTTTATTGACCGCCAATATGACTGGCAAGCCGGCTTGTTCGAGCTTTTTAAAGATGACCTCATCATATTCATGCCAAGACAAACCATCAATTAACCAAACAATGACATCTACGCCTAGTAAGGTCGTTTCTGCTGTGCGGTTTAAATAGCGGTTTAAGGCGCGTTTTTCACTATTATGCATACCGGGCGTATCCATGTAGATCGCTTGTCCCGCTTCAGTGGTATTAATACCCAGAATACGATGCCTAGTGGTTTGCGGTTTACGAGATGTAATGCTGATTTTTTGTTTCAGCAAATGATTCATCAACGTTGACTTACCGACATTAGGACGCCCTATCAGCGCTATGAAACCACAATTCATTTATTTTCCTTATCTAATAGTTGGAGCATAAGTTCTGCAGCTGATTGCTCAGCTCGTTTTCTGGAGATACCCGTTCCTAAGCACTCATCTTTAATTAAAGTAATGGTGCATTTAACCTTAAACATTTGTTCATGGGCTAAGCCTGACATCGTTATTAAGGTATAGTCTGGCAAGTCTAGTTTTTTGGCTTGCATTAATTCTTGCAATTGAGTTTTTGGGTCTTTTTGCCAGTTTTCCAAGGATAAGCTTTGTAGTTGTTCTGCAAATAACTGCTCTATCCATTGCTGACAGATCACTATGCCTTGATCTTTAAATAAGGCACCCATAATCGCTTCCATAGCATCCGATAAAATTGAATCACGACGAAAGCCACCGCTTTTTAATTCTCCCGTGCCCAGCAATAAATAATCACCGATGTGATGTTTTCTGGCCAATTCGGCTAAGGAGTGCTGATTAACCAAACTGGCTCGCAGTCGACTTAAAACCCCTTCGGGCGCTCCTGGAAATACCTCATACAGTTTTTGTGCGATCACAAATCCTAAAATTGAATCGCCTAAGAACTCCAAACGTTCATTATTATTCGAGCTTGCGCTACGATGAGTTAAAGCCATCGTGAAAATAGTGGGATCATTAAAGCTTAATCCCAATTTCTTACATAATTCATTGGGCTTTTTTATCACTCTACTCCCACCTCAACCTCATCATTAAATTCAATTAACACACTCAAATTTCCGTAAATCTGCTTTACCACTTCATAATTAATGAGTACTTTAAAAGCTTTCCCTTGTTTGTTTACGGTAATATCACCCTGTGTAACATCATCAATATTATTAATATTGATGCGTTTACTTAAGCTGCCTTTAATATCAGACTCAGTTTTTTTCTCACCATCAGCCTCTTGTTTAAGTTGGTCTAACATAGCCGTGACTTTGCTATGATTAAGGTACACAGGGACAATTTTAAGTGTTATGGAAATGACCGTAAACAACAATGTCATTATAAAAATTAAAGGGATAAAACCGATGCCTTGTTGGTTTTTTGACGACAAACTCATTGAAATCTCCAAAATCCAAGTTGACGGGTATTATTTAGTTTCTTCATATCTTAATGGTAGCGACCAACATCAATGATGGCCACTCACCCTCATTTCAATACTGTACCAATACGGCTAAAACCCACGCCTTTATCTTGCCAATCCCAACTCATCCAAATAAAGAAGGCTTTGCCGACTAAATTAGCCTCGGGCACATAGCCCCAGTAACGACTATCATTACTGTTATCTCTGTTGTCACCCATGACGAAATAACTACCTTCTGGAACCACATGGGAAAACTCGATACTAGATACGCCATTTCTAATCAAAATGCTATGTTCAATGCCCGTTAAATTTTCAAGTAATTCCTCTGCGCCGGTCATATCTTCTCCCTGACCTACACCTTGATAACGCCCCATAGATACTTGCTTAACAGGCGCATCATTAACCGTCAATTGTTTGTCTTTATAAACCACTTTATCACCAGGCAGACCGATGACACGCTTAATATAATCAATAGAAGGTTCTTTAGGGAATCGAAACACAACAATATCGCCACGTTGCGGCTCGTTCATCGCTATGATTTTTTTATTGATAACGGGTAATCTAATGCCATAAGTAAATTTATTAACAAGAATAAAATCACCAACTAATAAAGTGGGCATCATCGAACCTGAAGGAATACGAAAAGGTTCTGCGATAAATGACCTTAAGATCAGCACTATCAAAACGATAGGAAAAAATGAACGCGCATATTCAACTAATACGGGTTCATTTTTCTCATCAAAGATCTGACCTTGCGCTTTAAGAAATAATAAATAACTGCCCCAGACAATACCAGTGATAACAGTCGCGAGTAACAAATAAAACGAAAAATCAAAATTCATATTTTAAATTTAGGTAAAGGTTTAAAACAAAGGCTAAGGGCAAAGGGCTAAAAGTTTTGATACGAGCAGCGTAAGCGACTTTCGCCTAGTACCTTTTGCCTAAAATCAATCTTTATTAAGTTGTAAAACCGCTAGAAACGCTTCTTGAGGAATTTCAATATTCCCCACCTGTTTCATACGTTTTTTACCGGCTTTTTGTTTTTCTAATAACTTCTTCTTACGACTGATATCGCCACCGTAACATTTGGCAATAACATTCTTACGCATGGCTTTAACCGTAGATCTAGCGATCACTTTAGAACCTATAGCCGCTTGTATGGCCACTTCGTACATTTGCCTAGGAATAAGATCTTTCATTTTTTCGACTAAATCACGCCCCCGATTATTACTTAAATCTTTATGGACAATAATCGATAACGCATCGACTTTTTCGGCATTAATTAGAACATCCAACTTCACTAAGTCTGCGGGCTGAAATCGTAAAAATTCATAGTCAAACGAAGCAAAACCACGACTGACCGACTTTAATCGATCGAAGAAATCCAACACCACTTCACTTAAGGGCATTTCATAATGCAAGGACACTTGTCTGCCCACATACTGCATATCTTTTTGTACGCCACGTTTTTCAATACACAAAGAAATAACGGCTCCCAAATAAATCTGCGGCACTAGAATATTGGCACGTATAATGGGTTCACGAATTTCTTTAACAATACCGCCGTCAGGTAATTTTGCAGGGTTATCAACCATTAAAATCTGGTCGGTTTGAGTGATGACTTCATAGACTACCGTAGGCGCGGTGGTAATTAAATCGACGTCATATTCTCTTTCTAAGCGTTCTTGCACAATTTCCATGTGTAACATACCTAGAAAACCGCAACGAAAACCAAAACCTAAAGCCTGTGAGGTTTCTGGTTCAAATTGTAAGGCCGCATCATTAAGATTTAATTTATTGAGCGCCTCTCTTAAATCTTCGTAATCATCTGAACTAACGGGATATAAGCCAGCAAAAACGCGAGGCTGCACACGTTGAAAGCCGGTGAGCACTTCCGTTGCCGGTTTATCAGTCCAAGTGATGGTATCGCCCACTGGAGCACCGAAAATATCTTTAATGCCGGCGACGACATAACCCACTTCGCCGGTATTTAAAATATCTTTTTCTAAGCGTTTGGGTGTAAAAACGCCGACTTTATCCGCGATGAAGGACTTGCCCGTAGACATGATGGTAATCTTCTGTTTTTTGCGGATACTGCCGTGCATAATTCTGACTAACGACACCACGCCCAAATAACTGTCAAACCACGAATCAATAATCAAGGCTTGCAAAGGGCCGTCTATATCGCCTTGCGGTGGTGGTACTTTAAGCACTAATTGCTCGAGTACATCCTGTACACCCACACCGGTTTTAGCACTAATCATTAAGGCTTCGTCTGCTGGAATACCAATGACTTCTTCAATTTCAGCTAAGACACGTTCAGGTTCTGCTGAGGGTAAATCAATTTTATTGAGTACTGGGACGACTTCAAGTCCCTGCTCTATCGCGGTATAACAGTTAGCCACACTTTGCGCTTCTACACCTTGCGCAGCATCGACCACTAATAACGCGCCTTCACAGGCCGCTAATGAACGTGAAACTTCATAAGAAAAATCAACATGGCCTGGCGTATCAATAAAATTAAGCTGGTAGGTTTCTCCATCTTTCGCTTTAAAGTCTAAGGTGACACTTTGGGCTTTAATAGTAATGCCGCGTTCTTTCTCAATATCCATGGTATCAAGAACCTGTGCCGACATTTCTCTCGCACTTAAGCCGCCACAGATTTGAATAAATCGATCTGCAAGTGTTGATTTACCATGATCGATATGCGCGATAATGGAGAAGTTTCTGATATGTTTTAAATCCACGATGTTTCAACTGAATAATGAGGTGTTTAGGCGTTATTGCTTTTGCACTTACGGCAAAGATTGCCATCCAGAAATGCTAAATTGTGCAATTGTAACAGATTTACACTGATGATCAGCCTAGTTTATCCAGAAAAACGATATAAGACCTTCCTTAGGCAGAACATAAAACGGAGGTATATATAATTCCATTTTTTAAATCAAATATGCTGGTGATAAGTCAATGCAATCGTTAATCGGTTATGTCAGTCAGCACAGAAGTGTGGAAGTTTATTTTAAGAGTAGAAAAGAAGATATATTAACAACATCCCTATTTTAGGCTTCAATCACTTAATTGGCAGCGAGTCCCGTAGTAATTATGTTAAAACAATGAGTTATAGCCACCTCTGTATTAATGATTCGCTTTGCAAATTGCCGATAATCAATATTACCAAAAAAAACGCATCCCGCTAATGCCTTAAATAACAAAATCAAAAAAGTGTAAAGCATCATAGATCCCCAGGCGTCAGACTAGTTTATCCACAAAAAACTTAAGTATGACGCTATAAAATATTTCTTAGGCCCTACATCTTGCCAGAGCACTCATTAGTCCATAAAAAATCTTATGCTCAATGTAGTAGAATCCTTAGCAAGAAATATCTGATTACCAACCATTGATCCTTAAATTATCTGACGCTTTAGTGAGTAGAATTATCACAAACTTATCATATTAACGTCACCTATTAAATCCAGAGTTAAACCAACTATGTTAATAGAATTTTATAGCGGTATTCCGCCTCTACTACTGCAGTTCATCATGACCGTGGCTTTTTCTTTTGTGGTCGGCCTTGAGTTTCGCAGCTACCACCATAGCAACAACTATAAACTACACTTTGGTAGCACCCGTACCTTTGTATTGATTGGTTTGTTGGGCTTTATTTTATACACACTGGACCCTAGTCGGCTCTTATTTGCTACCGGTTTAGTACTACTAGGCACGTTACTCATGATTTTTTACTGGCGGCTATCAGAAGAAAGATTATTTTCGATGTTTAGCACCTTATTTGCGCTACTGATCTATTTAATAGGCCCTATTGCTAGCGTTTTTCCCAATTGGTTTTTAGTGCTATTTGTGGTGGTACTGATTTTATTACTCGGCGAAAAGCCCTTGATACATCGTATCTCTGATCAACTAGCTAATGAAGAAATCGTTACCTTAGCTAAATTTTTAATTATTTCTAGTGTCATTCTGCCACTGTTACCCGATCAACAGATCGCAGCTATGCTACCCGTTACTTATTACCGAGTATGGTTGGCGGTGATTATCGTATCGGGTTTCTCTTATCTCAGTTACTTAATAAACAACTATATTTTTAAAAGTCGCAGCATGTTAATTACCGGTCTTTTAGGCGGCTTATATTCCAGCACTGCGGCTACCGTTGTGCTTGCACGTCAAGCTCACGACCTAGATGCTTTATCAGCACGCAAGGTTTCATCGGCACTGATTATGGCAACTACCATGATGTATCTGCGTTTATTAGCCATTATTTTTGTATTCAATCACCAGGTTGCTGTGCAATTATTGTTACCTTTTAGCTTTGCCATTGCCTTATCGATTATGGTCATCATTGCCTTACTCACCTTTAAAAATAACGCCGTTGAAAGCAAGCATATCAGTGAAGTGAAGCACCCATTAGAGTTATCCACCGCGATACTCTTTGCGTTATTTTTTATGTTGTTTGCCTTTTTAACACAATATGTCACCAGCAATTTTGGCGGACATGGCCTAAAATCACTGGCCATTATTGTCGGCTTTACCGATGTTGATCCTTTTATCCTATCCTTACTCAGTGGTAAATTTACTGTTTCGAATAGCGACTTAGTTTTCGCCATCATCTTAGCTAGCGGTAGTAATAATTTATTAAAAGGCGCTTATGCCTTAGCTTTAGCAAGAAATAAATCGGTTTGGTTAGCAGCAGCTTGGCTAGGATTTTTATTTATCGCTTCAATTTCCTACGCTTATATCTAATGACCTCATTAACATCACCCCAGAAGGAAGGCATCGCATGAAAGCTCAAGGCAATCACAAATTAATATCCAAAGTGCTCATCATCGGTTTACTTATCGCGATAGGCAGCTATTTTTTTCATCCTGAGGCAGGACAATTTAGTTTGATGTGGAATGGTGAACCGGTCGCAGCACCGTGGTTACGTTTTGCCGCGCTACCGACTATTTTAGTGATTATGTTTATAACAGGCCTGTTAATGGTTCTGCTGTTTTTAGGTGTAGGGGTATTTTTGTTTTTTGGAGCGGTATTTTTTGCCTTATTAGGGCTATTTATTATTGTGCCGTTTTTCTGGCCTGTCTTACTAATGATGTTTTTATTGATGGCTGTGCTGTCATTGCTAGGTTAACCGTTCACTTTACTAGATAAGGTTCACCTAAACGCAGGCAAAGGACTCAAGGCGAAAGGCGAAGTCCTGTAGGGTGGGATAACAGCTTTATCGTTTGCCCACCCTTGTCGAATGCCGATTGTCGGGCGACTATGCCAACTGCGCTTGCACCCAAGCAGAAACGCCCGCCAATGCAGCCTCTAAATTATTAGGCTCATTACCACCAGCCATAGCCAAATCTGGTTTACCACCGCCTTTGCCACCGACTTGAGTAGCAACAAAGTTGACTAAGTCACCGGCCTTTATCTGAGCCATTTTATCTTTAGATACTCCTGCCACTAAATTAACCTTGTCACCCTCGACAACAGCCAAAACAAGTGCGCAACTACCCAGTTTGTTTTTTAATTGTTCAGCCATCTCACGTAAAGATTTAGCTTCTACGCCATCAAGCTTAACTGCCAACACTTTCATGCCGGCCACATCGACCGCCTGAGCGCCCAGTTCATCACCGGCAGAACTGGCCAGTTTTGAGTTTAAGCGTTCTAGTTGTTTTTCTAGTGTGCGTGTTTTTTCTAGCAGTTGCTCGACTTTTTCTGCTGTTTTTTCGGGTGCGCTTTTTAATAAGCCTGCAATTTTATTTAAAGCTTTATCACGATTAGCTATCCAATCGATACAGCCTGCTCCGGTCACAGCTTCTATGCGTCTAACACCTGCTGCAACGCCTGTTTCACTGATGATTTTAAAACAACCGATGTCTCCTGCCCTCGCTACATGAGTACCACCGCATAGCTCAGTAGAAAATTCACCTATTTTTAATACCCGAACTTCAGCACCGTATTTTTCGCCAAACAAAGCCATCGCACCGGCTTGCACAGCATCTTCTTTAGCCATAATTTCTGAGCTTACCGAATTATTAATACGGATTTGTTCATTAACCAGACGTTCAAGCGTTTCGATTTCTTCAGGCGTCACTGGCTCAAAATGGGCAAAGTCAAAGCGTAAACGCTCGGTATTAACCAAAGAACCTTTTTGACTGACATGCTCACCTAAAGTCTGTCTTAAAGCGGCATGTAATAAATGCGTAGCTGAATGATTAAGTTCGGTGGCGATTCTGTCCACTTTATTAACGATAGCATTGCAAGATTCTCCTATGCTCAAAGTACCAGACAAGACCGTGCCTTTATGTAAAAACAAAGTACCTGCTTGTTTTTGGGTATCCTTCACCTCAAACACCGCATTGGTCGCGGTAATTTTTCCGCAATCACCAATCTGACCACCGGACTCGGCATAGAAAGGTGTTTTATCTAAGACCACCAAGCCCTCGTCGCCAGCATGTAAACTATCAACTGGCTGCCCTTGTTTAAATAAGGCAACAATATGCACTTGATCATCTAAATGCTCGTAACCAGTAAATTCGGTCTGACTATCTAACTTGATGTCTTGATCATAATCCGCACCAAAACTACTTGCAGATCTTGCTCTTTCACGCTGAGCGTTCATAGCGGTTTCAAAGCCTGCATGATCTACTGTCAGTTGATTTTCGCGAGCAAAGTCAGCGGTTAAATCAACGGGGAAGCCATAAGTATCATAAAGCTGGAACACGGTTTCGCCAGGAATGACAGTGCCTTGCATTTTAGCGACACAAGCTTCCAGTATTTTCATACCCTGCCCTAGCGTTTCTGCAAAACGTTCTTCTTCTTTCTTTAAGATTCGCTCAACGTTTGCTTGTGCGGCTTTAAGTTCAGGAAAAGCCTCGCCCATTTCCAAGGCTAAAGGCGCTACCAACTTATAAAAGAAAACCTCGTGGATACCTAGACGATAACCGTGGCGTATAGCGCGGCGAATAATCCGTCGCAACACATAACCTCTACCTTCATTAGCAGGCATGACCCCATCGGCGATTAAAAAGGAACAAGAACGAATATGATCAGCAATGACGCGTAAGGAACTCAGTGTTAAATCAGTTGTACCCACAAGTTCTGCGGCTGCTTTTAATACCGGTTGGAATAAATCAATTTCATAATTATTATGCACATCTTGCAATACCGCAGAAATTCTTTCTAAACCCATGCCGGTATCAACAGACGGCTTGGGTAAGGGTGTTAAAGACCCATCGGCAGCACGGTCATATTGCATAAATACCAGATTCCAGACTTCGATATATCTATCACCGTCTTCTTCTGGGGTACCCGGAGGCCCACCAGGTATATCTTCGCCATGATCATAGAATATTTCCGTACAAGGACCACAGGGGCCTACATCACCCATAGACCAAAAATTATCCTTTGCACCTATTCTTGATAGTCGATTGGGAGATATGCCCACCTCATTAATCCAGATAGCTTCGGCTTCAGCATCTTCATCAAAAACCGTGACCCATAATTTTTCAGCGGGTATGCCTAGCTCTTTTGTTAAAAAATCCCAGGCATAATGAATGGCGTCTTTTTTAAAATAATCACCAAAGCTGAAATTACCCAGCATTTCAAAAAAGGTATGATGTCTTGCGGTATAACCCACATTTTCTAAATCATTATGTTTGCCGCCCGCTCTAACACAACGCTGCGAAGTGACTGCTTTATTGAAATCGCGCTGTTCTCGGCCTAAAAATACGTCCTTGAACTGTACCATGCCGGCATTAGTAAACAATAAAGTCGGATCATTACCCGGCACCAAAGAGCTTGAAGGCTCAATTGAATGTCCTCGTTGATGAAAGAATTCTAAAAAGGCGGTGCGCAACTCGGCGCTAGTCATTTTTTTCATGGTATCTATGGTTTTAAAAGGCTGCTTTAGCACACCCTACAATTTAATATTTAAATGATCAAATAAAGTACTTATCATCGTGCTGGAAAAACCGCGTTGCATTAAAAACCGACTGCGTTTTGCCCATTCATTACGATCTAAAACTGAAGCTTGTTTATATTTTTTACTATAAACCTGCTCCAGTAGATCCATCCAACTACCTGCTGTTTGCCGGACTACGTCTTCAAGATTAAAGTTATCGATGCCATTTTTACGAAGCTCATAACTAATCCAAACTGGGCCATAGCCTTTGTTAATGCGGTATCTGGTAAAACTTTCCGCATAACGTAAATCACTTTGCCAAGCTTGCGCAGCCAGCTCATCAATAACAGTGATAATATCATCACTGCCCCAACCTTTTATGAGTGCTTTATTTTGCAATTCTTTTTGGCTATGTTCTCTACGTACCAGCAAGCCCAAACAATAGTCTTTGATGGCTTTTAAATCACTAGTTTGTAAAGTTTGAGCTTCATTCATGCTTGGGAGTTGCTGAGCTTAAATATCATCCTCAGGAACTTCAGTGATAGGCGCAACTTTCTTAAACGCTTCCGCCCTTATTTTGGCTTCTATTTCTTTAGCTTTTTCAGGATTTTCTTTTAAGAACAGCTTTACATTTTCTTTACCTTGACCGATTTTATCATCGCCGTAGCTATACCAAGAGCCAGCTTTTTGAATAAAACCATAGCTCACACCTAGATCAACTACTTCACCTAAAAAGGAAATACCTTCACCGTACAAAATTTCAAACTCAGCTTGTCTAAAAGGCGGTGCGACTTTGTTTTTGACTACTTTTACTCGGGTTTCATTACCGATAATCTCATCACCTTTTTTGACCGCACCAATCCGACGAATATCCAAGCGCACCGAGGCATAAAACTTAAGCGCATTACCGCCGGTAGTGGTTTCAGGACTACCAAACATCACGCCGATTTTCATGCGTATTTGGTTAATGAAAATAACTAGAGTATTAGAGCGTTTAATATTACCGGTTAGTTTTCTCAAAGCCTGTGACATCAAACGCGCTTGCAAGCCCATATGAGAATCGCCCATATCACCTTCAATTTCAGCTTTGGGCGTTAAGGCAGCTACCGAGTCTATAACGACGACATCAACGGCCCCTGAGCGTACTAACATATCGGTTATTTCTAGAGCTTGTTCGCCAGTATCAGGTTGTGAAACCAGCAATTCATCAACATTAACACCAATCTTTTCAGCATAACTTGGATCCAATGCATGTTCCGCATCAACAAAAGCGGCTGTACCACCTAGCTTTTGCATTTCGGCAATCACTTGTAAAGTTAAAGTGGTTTTACCTGAAGATTCAGGCCCATAAATTTCAATAACGCGACCACGCGGCAAGCCACCACAACCCAAAGCAATATCTAAGCCCAAAGAACCGGTAGATACGACATCAATATCACGAGAAGCTGTTACATCACCCATACGCATGACTGAGCCTTTACCAAACTGCTTCTCAATCTGCATCAGCGCTGCGCCTAATGCTTTCTTTTTGTTCTCATCCATTATTATTGCCCTGTTGATTCAAAAAAATATCTTAACTATCTAACTAATAACTTTATTATCACATAGACATAGCTCTACTAATAGCGCCAAGTTAATGAGGACTTTCGCTAACGCATACTAAATATTCCATTTAATTATTTTGTAGCGCAACAACTTGCAGATAACGTTGCTTAATACCTTGAGCTAATTGATGAACGGCCATCGCGTATTTATTACTATTATTATATTTCTTAATCACCGTAAAATTAGCAAAGACATGCCAATACTCATTACCTTCATAAGTACTCAGCTCAATAACTCCAGCATCAGCTTCTGGAGTTGAACGCTTAGTCACAGGATTATGTAATTGCCAACCACTATGGGCAAAATAATTAGCGACACTGCCTATGGCATCTTTAGCTTGCCATAAGTCACGACGACCATCATTATTAAAATCAACGGCTAAAGTACGAAAATTACTAGGCATAAATTGACCATAGCCCATTGCCCCAGCCCAAGAACCTTGTGGTTGTCTAGGATCAAAGCCTTCATCACGCGCCATCAGTAAAAAACTCTCCAGCTCGGACATAAAATAATTAGAACGTCTAACCGTATCAAATGATAAAGTTGTTAAGGCATCTA
>CAMDNJ010000037.1 GCA_945902915.1 Crenothrix polyspora
CAAGTGCCGTAAATATAGTTGGTGCCCCAGCGACCAAACCAAGAGCCATCGGCTTCCTGTTCCTTGCGCAGATATTCAATAGTTCGTTCTAGCGCCGGTCTATATTCATCGTGATTTTGAGCGACTTTTGCCATTAACATAGCGCAGCGAGCACTGACATCAGATGTGGGAGGATCTAGCAGTGCTCCGTGATCAGCAAATGGAATTTCATCTAAATAATAATGGGTATTGTCGACATCGAAGGCTCCGTAACCACCATTTTTTGATTGCATGCCAACTACCCAGCGCGTAGCTCGATGGATGGATTCATCTAAATGAGGTAAGTTTGAATCGGCCATGGCAAAAGCAACGACAGCTGTATCATCCACATCTGGAAAATGGGGATTTTCAAATTGAAAAGCCCAGCCACCGCCCTCTAAATTGGGTTTAGAAATTCGCCAGTCACCAGGTTCATCGGATAGTTGCTTACCTTTAAGCCAGTCATAAGCGCGTATAAGTGCTGATTGGCTAATCGGTGTTTGATTTTTATCAGCTTCTTGTAACGCTAAAGCAGCTAGTGCCGTATCCCATACAGGGGATAAGCAAGGTTGGCAGTAGGCATCATGCTCATTGATAACTAATAGCTTTTCGAGTGCTTTGCGGGCAGTTGCTATGTGCTCACGGTCTTCAGGCGTTTCTAATAGTAATAAGGCTTCATAAGCACCCATCATGGCTGGGCATATTGCACCTAAGCCATCTTCGCCGTTCAACCTCTCTATAATCCATTCTTTTGCTTTTGTAATAGCTAGTTCATGGGCTTTCTTTGGGATGAGTGGTCTGGTGATACGACCTAAATAATCCAAGCCTAAAAAGATTTTATTTAGTAAGGTGCGTTCTGGAAAATAATGTTGTTCTTTATCTGGGTGCGTAACAAAAAGTTCAAGTATGTTAATGTTAAGCGGATTTTTAGCAGTAGCTTTTAATGTGCACAGTATAAATAATGGCACCATAACGGTTCTTGACCAGTAAGAGACTTTGTCTAAATGAAACGGAAACCAACTAGGAAATAACATGATCTCCACTGGAATGTAGGGAACTCCACGCCAAGGAAGTTGCTTGAATTTAGCAAGTTCAATACGAGTAAATACATTGGCTTTTGCAGCGCCGCCTCGGCTAAGAATGTAATTTCTTAATAGGGTCATGTGCTTAGCTTCAGGCAAGTCGCCGGCTAATTTTAAAGCGTAATATACTTTAACGCAGCAACTTAGATCGCCCGGTCCACCTGTAAAAAGAGGATAGCTACCATCTTCAGATTGCCTAGGCCTTAAATAGTTGGCGATTTTTGCCTGTAGCTGTTCATCAATTTCACCCAAATAGTGCATCATTAAGATGTATTCAGAGGGTATGGTGCAGTCTGCTTCAAGTTCGAATACCCAGAAACCATCTTTGTCTTGTTTGCTTAATAAGCTATCTTGAGCTCTGCTGATCGCTTTATTGATATCGTAGGGTTTTGCATAAATAGCTGTTGATGAGCTGTTTGTATTTCCAGTCGAGATGGCTGTATTAGTATCAGTAAACATAGCGACGTCCTTAAAGGTCAAAGTTAGCTTTTGAGGAATTAACTGAATAGCTCCAGTTTGGAGTTTTTAAGTCTCGACTACTTAAATTGAATAATAAAGCTAATAAAGTGTTGTTACGACCTATTAGACGCGTTGACAGTATGGTAGCTTTAACACTATTACGAGTAATTTTGACTTGATTGGCATGAGTAAAATCTAAGTTTTGCTTGATTTTTCTTAATGTTAATACAGCCATACCTATAGCCCATAAGCAAAAGTTACGAATACCTGTTTCATGAGCGGGTATTTTTAATGTGTATAACAAGGCGTTATGCAGATGATCTTGCGCAATGCTGATAAGGTGAGCTAAGCCTGCTCTAAACTGTTCGTTATTAGTTTCTGTGCTTAAAGTATTAAGATCAAAGCCTGTTTCGTTAAATATATCTTGTGGTAGCCAGCACACACCACGTTGAGCATCATCCCAAATATCTTTTAAGATATTGGTCATTTGCAAGCCTTGTCCAAATGAAACGGAAAGTGTTAATAGCTCATCTTTATGCACAGCAATTTCGGGTGAATAGTGGCAAAATAATTTCGCTAACATTTCACCAACACAGCCAGCCACGTAGTAACAATATTTATCTAAGTCGGCAAGCGTTTCTAGGCCGCCCTGTAAATCTTTAGCCTGAAATATAGGCATACCTTCTGCCATCGTTTCAACACAGCGAGCTAAGGCTTCGATTTGCTCATGGTCAAAACTATGGGTAATTTGTATGACTCTGGGTAAGACATGAATAAGGGTATGTTCCGCAGGTATCGTTTGTTCAGAGAGCAAGGGTGCAAGATCAATTGCAAAGGGCTCTGCATTAACACCTGTTTTTACTACTTCAATAAATTCAGAGCAAAAATGTTTCTTTTGCAGTACCGACAATGAAACTTCATCTTCAATAGTGTCAATTATACGGCATAACAGGTAAGCATTAGCCACTACGCTATAAAGTTGAGCAGGTAGTTGTGGAATGGTTAGAGCAAATGTTCTGGATACACCTTCAAGTAGCAGTGACTGAAAGTCATTATCCGATAGTTGGCTCAATGATTTTGGATTGTCCAAGGATATTTTCGTTTCGCTCATTATTCGGGTGTTGTTAATCAAGTTAGATTGTAGGTTAATTAGCGGCAATAATAGCTTGTTTGTTGGTAATTTGCAAAGCAATGTTGTTTTGTTGTCACCGTCCCTGATTGACTGGGTTCTATTCATAAAATTTAAGTGTTAAAACAGCTAATTAAGAGCGACTGTTGTATTTAAACAAATTATGCTAATGTCTAATATGTCAGGTGGCTGTAATAGATAATTTAGTAAAAATATGGAGTCCTTGGTTAAAAGATAGTATTCTAGTCACCATAAGATAAGCGATTGTATTATATAGCGGCTAAGTTTAATAAAAGTCTTTTAAGAAAATTAAATTTCAAAAGATATTATTTTAATAATGTTATGTGCGCTGTTGTTTATTTGATACATTCTTGTTGTTCTGCAATGTGTTGGTAGTATTCGGATGATCAATTGATTTGATCATTAATGGTTTAATAATTTTTGAGGGTTTACGCGTGGGAGTTCCTTTACGTCAGCAGTTTGCGGTAGGTAGTTATTTAATTAAACAAAAGCTTAGAGGTGTAAAAAAATATCCTTTAGTGCTTATGTTAGAGCCGTTGTTTCGTTGCAATTTAGCTTGTGCAGGCTGCGGGAAAATTGATTATCCAGATGATATATTGGATCAGCGTTTATCTTTCGAAGAATGTATGCAGGCCGTTGATGAATGTAATGCCCCTATGGTATCGATACCAGGTGGCGAACCATTGATCCATAAAGAAATGCCAGAAATTGTAGCGGGTATAGTTGCTCGTAAGAAATTTGTTTATTTATGTACTAATGCTTTGTTATTGAAAAAACGCATTGATGATTACGCGCCATCCCCTTATTTGACTTTTTCAATACATTTGGATGGTATGCAGGAAAGACATGACAATTCTGTTTGCCAAGAGGGTGTTTTTGATCGTGCTGTTGAAGCGATTAAATTGGCATTAGAAAAAGGTTTTAGGGTCACTGTAAATTGCACTCTTTTTCAAGGTGAAAATGCTCAAGAAGTCTCAGAGTTTTTAGATTATGCAATGGAATTGGGCGTAGAAGGTGTAACTATTGCACCTGGCTTCAGTTATGAGCGTGCGCCTGCTCAAGATGTATTTATTAAAGGCAAAGATGTTAAAGATTTGTTTCGAGGCATTTTTAGAATTGGTAAGAACCGCAAATGGAAATTAAACCATTCATCACTGTATCTTGATTATTTGGCAGGCAATCAAAATTATGAATGTACGCCTTGGGGTAATCCAACCAGAAATGTATTCGGTTGGCAAAAACCTTGCTATTTATTAGCGGATGAAGGTTATGTCGATAGTTTTCAAGAATTGCTGGATACCACGCCTTGGGAAAAATATGGCAACGTTAATAATTCTAAGTGCGCAAGCTGCATGGCTCATTGTGGCTATGAGGCGACAGCTGTTGAAGACATGTTAAAGCATCCTTTAAAGGCGTTATGGACCTCTATTAGAGGCCCTAAAACTGAAGGTGAAATGGTTCCTGAGCCAACACCTCAGTATGTTGAAGCACCTCTATCTACGCTTGCTGGTATTCCTATCAGAGTAGAGTGATTGATAATGCCGCCTAGGATTTTATTCGCTAATTCAATAGTTCATAGTCTAGTGTCTTAGCGGATAAATACTTGTGTAAAGATTATGAAGTGTAATTTCTAGCTGTCATGAGCATAAAATATTCTATTTTGTTAACTCGATGCTAAGTTTCAATTAGAAATTATATAGAAGGCGGGTATTTTGTTTGCCCATTGTTAAAGGAATGGGCAGGTTTGTTATAAGGATAGGAATGTGAATTTAAAAAATATAAAGCTGGTTGTTGTATTTATACTTTCTATGCTGACAACATCGGTCGTTTATGCACAAGATGATGTAGGCTTAACTGCAAAGCAAGTCGTTGAGAAATTTCAGTCGGAGTTGATTGCCGTTATGAAAGATGGCAAGAAATTGGGTTATGCCGGTAGATATGAGAAGTTATCTGAGCCTATATCTAATAGCCATGATTTAACTAAGATTGCTCGTATCGTTGTCGGTAAGGAATGGGAAAAGCTATCTGAAGATCAACAGCAAAAGTTGACTGATATTTTTATACGTTTAAGTATTTCATCTTATGCGCATAACTTTAAAGATTATTCGGGGGAATCTTTTGAATTTGATTCTGAAGAAGATACGACAAGAGGCGGTGTAGTTGTCCATAGTCGTCTTGTTATACCTAACGATAAAGCTGTTAAATTTGATTATATGCTCAAAGAAAAAGGTAATAGCTGGCGCATTATAAATATCATCGCTAACGGCGTAAGTGATTTAGCCTTGAAAAGATCCGAATATACCACTATATTACAACGCGAAGGTTTTGATGTCTTAATGACCAAAATAAACGAAAAAATAGATAGTTATTCGAAATTATAAGCTAGAGCGTATGTCAATTAAGAGTAGCATTAACGTTATATCGTCTATAAGTACCCCATTAAAAGTATCCAGCGTAATTTTTATAATGGCTTTTACTTTAGCTGGTTGTGCAAGTACAGGTAGTGCTGAGAACTTAGCTAATAAGGATGATCCTTATGAGAATGTTAATAGAGCAATGTATAACTTTAATGATAAATTAGACGATTATCTTGCAGCTCCAGTTTCAAAAGTCTACATCATGATCACGCCGCAGTTTGCGCGTACTGGTGTTTATAATTTCTTTAGTAATCTTAAAAATATAAATGTTATTGTTAATGACGCTCTGCAGGGTAAGTTTATCCAAGGTGCTCGTGATAGTCAGCGTTTATTGCTTAATACCACATTAGGTTTAGGTGGTTTAGTTGATGTAGCCACAGATACAGGGCTAGATATAAATATTGAAGATTTTGACCAAACATTAGCTGTTTGGGGGGTTCCGTCTGGGTCTTATTTGGTGCTACCTATTATAGGGCCATCAACGATGCGAGGTGTTCCTGGTGCCGCTTTTGATGTGGCTGCAAATCCATCGACTTACTTAGGCGTGCCTATACAGCTAGTTTCTTTATTAAATACCCGTGCTACGGCCGAAGGTTCGCTTAAGTTTATTGATGAGGCCTCGTTAGATCCTTATGTATTTACTCGTGAATCTTTCTTGCAATGGCGCAAGAGTTTAGCAAGCGATGGTAAATCCGATTCTTCCATGGATTTTGGTGATGATTTGGATGAATTAAATGCTGATACTAAAGAGGATGGTAATAAAGGCAAGGCAAATGACCAGAATAATTCAACAATTAAGCATAATTTAGATCTTTCATCGCCATTAAAACAATAAGTGTATTGTTATTTTATGTTGGCGTTTGAGTAACAACTTAATGTGCTTGCTACTCAGCTGACCATAAATCTATAAATCATTATTCAGGGTCGTTGATCCATAGCTATAATCAAAACAGTCATTATCAATAGTGCAATACACTATGAACCTCATAATTACCGAGTTTTTTGCGGCCATGTAAGAAATCCAATTCAACTACAAAAGCACAGGCTTCAACAGTCGCTCCCAATTTTTCAACCAATTCGCAACTTGCTTTTGCTGTGCCTCCCGTAGCTAATAAATCATCAATTAACAAAACACGATCATTTGCGCAAAAGGCATCATTATGAGCCTCTAAAGAGGCTGAGCCATATTCAAGGTCGTATTCTACACTTTGTACCTCGTAAGGCAGTTTTCCTGGCTTTCTCAAGGGGATGAATGGTAAGCCTAGTTCCCATGCGATGAGTGAGCCAAAAATAAACCCCCTTGCCTCCATTCCTGCAACAGCGTTTATATCTCTGCCTAAAAAAGGCTGTATTAATTGATGTACCGCCAATCTTAAAGCAGCGGGATTTTTTACTAAAGGGGTTATGTCTTTAAAAATAATGCCTGGTTTTGGAAAATCATGAATATCACGAATATGGTTTCTTAGTCGGTGCATGGTTTATTCTATAGATATTGGTTAATAATTTGGTGTGTATATGATATAGGGTAAAGCATTATTTTTGAGTGTAAATATTTTTGTGGTGTAAGTTTAGTGTACAAGAAATAAATAGAATGGGACTTGTTCGGGTCATGTCGCTCAAAGGAACTGAAGGTTTCATTTGTTTAGACAATGAGGAGTTACTTTACTTAATATTTTTACGTTGTTCATGTATTTATCTATCAGATTGCTCTTTATCCATATAAGAAGAATATTTATTAACGCCTGCAAATTAGACGCCACTAATTTTCTTTACCTAAAAACAGTCGCCCTAAATCACCAGAATAGCGTGGCATTAATGATGCTTTGTGGTTGCGAACTCAGCTATAAATTAAGAAAATAAAAATTTTAGGCAAAAAAAACCTCCAAATACACTTAGGTATAGGGAGGTTAGAGTTCAAGCAGAACAATTATGAGGAGAAACTGCTTGGAGGTATAACACCAGGAGGTAGTTAACTTTGTAGCATTTAGCTGTTCAGGTTTGTACGCATTACGACGTTGCTAAAAATAGCGGCACCGGCAAATAATACGGTAGAAATAATAAATTGACCGGAGATAAAGCTCCAAGTGCCCGCAACAAATAGTAATCCAATGACCATGTGTTTATTTATAATGTTCATGAGATAAATCCAGTTAAGGTTAAACATCTTCCAGAATTTGTTGTTACATTGTGTTGCTGTAGTTCATGGTTTGTATTATAGGGGGATATTAATTAAGTACAATACGTAGATTAATGAATGGATTGTTTCTCTTTAGGATATAATTGCCGCTGTCAATAGTTTGTTAGGTTTAGGTGGATTTAGTTCAAAGAAGTCAGCTTTGTTTTTATACTTTAATTGCTTACACTTACACAAAATCAACATGGTCGGGTTAGCGATACCTTAACCCGATAACGCGTTGTAAATTTGACCATCGCTAATCCAATTTATAACTATGAGGACACCGTGGATAAATTAACCAGTATGACCGTTTTTGTTCGTGTCGCTAAAGCCGGTAGCTTTGCCGGAGGGGCTCGTGAATTAGGGATTTCCAGAGCAATGGCCACCAAACATATTATGCAACTGGAAGGTAGTTTGGGTACACGCTTAATTAATCGGACAACGCGTAGTTTAAGTTTAACGGATGTGGGTATCTCTTATTTGGAGCGCTGTCAGCAAGTGTTACTAGATGTTGATGAAATGGAGTCTGCCGTTACCCATTTGCAAACTGAGCCTAGGGGGTTATTAAAAATAAGTGCGCCGCCTGCGATAGGGGCGACTCATATTGCGCGTGCAGTTGCCGAATTTTTAAAGATATATCATGATTTAACCATAGAAATGGTTGTGCAAGGCAGTCCGGGGGATTTAATTGATGAAGGAATTGATCTTGCTATTGTGTTGGGCGATTTAGATGATACCAGTATGGTGGCGCGTCGATTAGCCAGTTCATCGTTAGTGATCTGTGCTTCACCAGAATATTTGCAACGAGAAGGTGTGCCCCAGACGCCAGAAGACTTACAAGATCACAGTTGTTTAATTAATTGGGCGGTATCTCCTCGCAATAAATGGCAATTTAAAAGTGGTTCGGGATATAAAACAGTTTTGGTGTCAGGAAGAATGCAAGCGAATGCAGCGCATCCGATTCGTATTGCTGCACTTAACGGTTTAGGTTTAGTGATGTTACCGACTTATATTGTGGGTAAGGATATAGAAAATGGCACGCTGCAAGTCGTCTTAGAAGGCTATCCACTGCCGCCTTTAGATATCCATGCCGTTTATCCTCATAGAAAGTATTTATCGGCTAAAGTTAAAAGTTTTATGGATTTCTTGCAAGTGTGGTTACAAGGTCGAGTGACTATGCCGGGCTCGGAATAGTGAATACGTTAATAAATAAATGGAATTTGCTTTATAATCATGCCGATGTTGCTGATTATTCCGCAGCAAAGGTGTTGACGGAAAATCATTTTTTGTTACCCAGCACCGGAACCGCTTTAGATTTGGCCTGTGGTTTGGGTGCAAATTCACTCTATTTAGCACAGCAAGGGCTGGCGGTGACTGCCTGGGATATTTCAAATGTCGCTATTGATAAATTAAAGCTCAGTGCGGCTACGCAAGGGCTAAATATCAATGCTTGCCAAGAAAATATACGGGTCGAAAGCTTCGCTAAATGTTGCTTTGATGTCATCGTTGTCAGTCGATTTCTTGACCGTACTCTAAGTGATGCGATAATAGGCGCAATAAAACCTAATGGTTTGCTTTTTTATCAGACCTTTAATCGAGAAAAAACTAATCGAGTAGGTCCAAATAATCCAGATTATTTGTTGGCTGAGCTTGAGTTATGCAGGTTGTTTGCTAAGTTAAAGCTAGTATTCTATAGAGACCATGCTTTGATTGGCGATACCTTGCAGGGGCTAAGAAATGAAGCTCAATTTATCGGTCAGAAATATAGCATATGAGTTTACAGTATGATTGAGAATTTAAATCCACAGCAAACGTGGAATTTATGGCAAGAAAATAGCAGTGCGGTCTTAATTGATGTGCGTACAAAAATGGAGCATGTTTTTGTAGGGCATCCGCCAGGCGCTATACATATCGCTTGGAAAGAAGCGCCTGATTGGCAGCTTAATACAGATTTTGTAGCTGAAGTTGAAAAGCATCAACTCGACAAAACTGCCCCTGTTTTATTGTTATGTCGTAGTGGACAGCGTTCTTTAGAAGCGGCTATGGCTCTACAAGCATCTGGATTTACGCATTTGGTTAATATTGTCGATGGCTTTGAAGGCCCTTTAGATCAACAACAGCATCGTGGTCATTTAGCGGGCTGGCGTTATGATGGCTTGCCTTGGAGACAAGGTTAATTAGCTATAAATTATCTACGTAGGATGTCATAGACTTCTTATATGTTTTAAAGGGCGCTTTTAGCGCCTTATACTTATTTATAAACCCCTTAGAGTACACAAAAAGTGATCGAAAAATTAAGAAATATCGCCATTATTGCCCACGTTGACCATGGTAAGACGACATTGGTTGATAAGTTATTACAACAATCGGGTACTTTTGCTTCACATACCAAAGTAACCGAACGCATGATGGATTCCAACGATATTGAAAAAGAGCGTGGAATTACTATTTTGGCAAAAAACACGGCCTTAGATTGGAACGGCTATCATATTAATATCGTTGACACTCCAGGCCATGCTGATTTTGGTGGTGAAGTAGAGCGCGTATTATCGATGGTTGATTCGGTATTGTTACTGGTTGATGCGGTTGATGGTCCTATGCCACAAACTCGTTTCGTAACTCAAAAAGCCTTTGCTTTAGGTTTAAAACCGATTGTTGTTATTAATAAAATTGACCGTCCAGGCGCACGTCCTGATTGGGTTGTTGATCAAACGTTTGATTTATTTGATCGTTTAGGCGCTACCGATGAGCAATTGGATTTTCCTATCGTTTATGCCTCCGCCATTAATGGCTATGCTGGTTTAGAGCACACCATTACCGGTGGCGATATGACTCCTTTATTTGAAACTATCATAGCAAAGGTAAGTCCACCACCTGTTGATATGGATGGTCCTTTCCAAATGCAAGTGTCTAGTCTTGATTACAATACTTATGTCGGTGTTATTGGTATTGGTCGTATTCAACGCGGTAGTATTAAACCTAATCAACCGATTACGATTATTAGTCGTGAAGGTGTTGAGCGTAAAGGCCGTATGCTGCAAATCTATGGCTTTCATGGCTTAGAGCGCGTTGAAGTCGCTGACGCTCGCGCCGGAGATATTATTGCTTTTGCTGGTATTGAAAAGCTGGAAATTTCTGACACGCTTTGTCATCCTGATAACGTAGAAGCTATGACGCCTTTATCGGTTGATGAGCCTACCGTAACGATGACCTTTCAAGTTAATAACTCACCGTTTGCAGGTAAAGAAGGTAAGTTTGTTACTACTAGACAAATTCGTGATCGATTAGATAAAGAATTACAACATAACGTCGCCTTAAAGGTTGAAGATACAGTTGACCCAGATAAATTTAAAGTATCAGGTCGTGGTGAATTGCATTTATCGGTATTAATCGAGAACATGCGCCGTGAAGGTTTTGAAATGGGTGTGTCGCGTCCAGAAGTTATCATCAAGGAAATTGATGGTAAAAAATGCGAGCCGTTTGAAATGGTTACTATCGAGGTAGAAGAAGAACACCAAGGTAGTATTATGGAAAAACTGGGTGAGCGTAAAGGCGATTTAACCAATATGGTTCCAGATGGTAAAGGTCGTATTCGTTTAGAGTATATGATGCCTTCACGTGGACTGATTGGTTTTCAAACTGAATTTATGACAGCCACTTCAGGTTCTGGTTTGCTTTATCATGTATTTGATCATTATGGCCCAATGAAAGCCGGTGAAGTCGGTAATCGTCAACGTGGCGTTATGATTTCAATGGTAGCCGGTAAAGCAGTGACTTATTCATTGCATCCTTTACAAGAGCGTGGCGAATTATTGCTGGTTAATGGCGATGAAATCTATGAAGGTATGTTGGTAGGTTTGCATTCTCGTAGTAACGATTTATGTGTTAACCCATGTAAGCCTAAACAATTAACCAACGTTCGTGCTTCTGGTACTGATGAAAGTTTGGTATTGGCGCGTATTCAAAAAATGACTTTAGAACAAGCTTTAGAATTTATTGCAGAAGATGAATTGGTAGAGGTTACTCCAAAATCTATCCGTCTACGTAAGAAGTTATTAACTGAAAACGAACGTAAAAGAGCGTCTAAGAGCTAAGTTAGTATAAGAACGGCTGTCGGGTTACGCTAACGCTAACCCGACCTACGTTTATTTTCAGCAGTTGTTTGTACAAGTTTATGGTCATCCATAAATCATCAATACTAGAGGCCTATAAAGGCTTTATCTATGTCATTCTTCTTTGCCCACTATTTGTCTAGGGCTTAATTCATTAAAAAATACATTCACTTGCTGCAAATCAAACGGCCAGCCTAGTTGTTTCTGGCTTTCTGGATGATACAAAACGGGGATGAGTAGGGCGAATTGCGCTTGCCATTGTTCTTGTTCGGCAATATCAATTATATCAATCAACCATGCCTGGTTACTGCTTAAGCTGTCATTAATGATTTGCTCGGCTAGTTCACATAGATGGCAACCAGAGGTGCCTAGTAGCAATACTCGTTGCATTAATTATATTCCGTTTCGTCATATTAATTATGGTAAGCACTGGAGTAAAACAGCTGAAGCTGTTCCACTCTAGTTTTTTGGCTGCCAACTTAAGGCGGGACAAAGCGCTTGTGTAGATGTTGCAGTAGGTTGGGCTAACGGCTCTATTGTTAACCCAACATTGATGCCGAGAATAAGTTGGGTTGCGAAAAGCATGCAGCCCAACCTACACAGCTACTTGTCCCGTCTTAAGTGGGTAGCCAGTTTTTTAAATTAGTGGTGTAAATGTGCGGCTAACCAGCGTTCAGCTACGGCGACCTCTAAGCCTTTACGTTGAGCATAGTCATATAATTGATCTTTATCTATTTTACCAACATTAAAATATTGCGACTCAGGGTGAGAGAAATACCAGCCGCTGACAGCTGAGGCTGGGTACATGGCATAGCTTTCTGTGAGCTCTATGCTGGTGTTTACAGTGACACTGAGCAGTTCAAATAATTTACCTTTCTCAGTATGGTCTGGGCAGGCAGGGTAGCCGGGTGCAGGACGTATACCTTTATAGGCTTCATTAATTAATTGGCCAGAATCTAGTGCTTCATCTTCGGCATAGCCCCAATAGTCTTTTCTAACGACTTGATGCAGATATTCTGCGAAGGCCTCTGCCAATCTATCAGCTAAAGCTTTAAGCATGATGGCGCTGTAATCGTCATGATCATCGGCAAATTGTTGTAATTTTTGTTCAATACCTATGCCGGTAGTAACCGCAAAAGCACCGATATAATCTGCTATGCCAGAATCTTTGGGTGCAACAAAGTCAGATAGGCAGTAATTGGGGCGTCCTGGCGCTTTAATGTTTTGTTGGCGTAAGTGATGTAATGTTTTAAGTCGCTGTAGTCTGGTTTCATCGCTGTATACGATGACATCATCACCGTCACTGTTGGCAGGGAAAAAGCCAACAACCGCTCTGGCATTTAACCATTCTTCACTGATAATTTGTTGCAACATGGCTTGTGCATCAGCAAATAGTTTTCTGGCTTCTACACCGACAATAATATCGTCCAGTATTTTTGGATAGCTGCCGGCCATTTCCCACGTTTGAAAAAACGGTGTCCAGTCGATGTACTCTACTAAAGTTTCTAAAGGAAAGTGCTCTAGCACCTTGATGCCAAGGAATGACGGTTTAACAGGCTTTAATTGTGAGTTACTGGCAAATTTATTGCGTCTAGCGTCTTCTAGCGAGTGTTGTTTAGTTTTAGCTTCTCGACCTTTATGACGCTCTCTAACGTCTTCATATTCCGCGTGTATGCTTTGTATAAAATTATCTTTTAAATCGGCGCTTAATAAATTACTGGCTACACCGACACCACGCGAGGCGTCAGTTACATAAACGGTAGCACCTTGGTAATGGGGTTCGATTTTGACCGCAGTATGTGCGCGTGAGGTTGTGGCGCCACCAATCATTAACGGAATGGTAAAGCCTTGGCGCTGCATTTCTTTAGCGACATGTACCATTTCATCGAGTGAAGGCGTGATTAAGCCACTTAAGCCGATAATATCTACATTTTCTAAGCGTGCGGTTTGTAAAATCTTTTCAGCAGAGACCATGACGCCTAAATCAATGACGTCATAGTTATTGCATTGCAAGACCACGCCGACAATATTTTTGCCGATGTCATGTACATCACCTTTAACGGTCGCCATTAAGATTTTGCCGTTAGTTTGGCGTTCGCCACCGGCTTTATCGGCTTCCATAAAGGGCATTAAATAGGCGACGGCTTTTTTCATAACGCGTGCTGATTTAACCACTTGGGGTAAAAACATTTTACCCGCGCCAAATAAATCACCGACTACATTCATACCATCCATTAAGGCGCCTTCGATGACGTGCAGTGGTCTTTGTGCTTCAAGTCTAGCTTGTTCAGTGTCTTCGTCGATATAATCGGTAATGCCTTTAACTAGGGCGTGTTCTAAACGTTTACTAACAGGCCAGTCGCGCCATTCTAAGTCTTCTTTTTTGACTTCGCTACTGCTACCGTCACCACGATATTTTTCAGCCAGCTCCAGTAGTTTTTCTGTGCCGCTGCCGTCATGAGTATTTAGTACTACGGCTTCTACGGCATCACGTAAATCATCGGGGATGTCGGCATAAATAGCGAGCTGGCCGGCATTAACGATACCCATAGACATGCCTGCTTGAATGGCATGATATAAAAATACTGCATGTATGGCTTCTCTAACCGGATTATTGCCGCGAAATGAAAAAGATACATTCGATACGCCGCCAGAAATTAGTGCATAGGGTAGGGTGCGTTTGATTTCTCGGGTGGCTAAAATAAAGTCTAAGCCATAATTATTATGTTCATCGATGCCAGTAGCAACCGCGAAAATATTAGGATCGAAAATGATGTCTTCAGGTGGGAAATTAACTTGTTCGGTGAGTATTTTGTAAGCGCGTTGACAGATCTCAATCTTACGAGACTGAGTGTCGGCTTGGCCCTCTTCATCAAAAGCCATCACAATAACGGCGGCGCCATAGCGACGTACTAGGGTTGCATGCTTAATAAAAGCGGCCTCACCTTCCTTTAAGGAAATAGAGTTGACTACACCTTTGCCTTGAATACATTTTAGACCTGCTTCTAAGATATCCCACTTAGATGAGTCCAGCATAATCGGTACTTTGGCGATATCGGGCTCAGCTGCGATCAGCATTAAAAAGCGCACCATGGCTTCTTTGGATTCCAACATACCTTCATCCATATTGATGTCGATAATTTGAGCGCCATTTTCAACTTGCTGCTTGGCAACATCCAGTGCCGCTTCAAAGTGGCCTTCAATCACGAGGCGTTTAAAGGCAGCAGAGCCTGTTACATTGGTACGTTCGCCGACATTAACAAATAGCGACTCTGGGCCTATGGACATAGGTTCAAGTCCGGCTAAGCGACATTTCTTTTCTATGATTGCAGGTGTTCTGGGTGGGTAGTGCTGAACAGCTTCGACGATGGCTTTTATATGAGCGGGTGATGTGCCGCAACAACCACCAATAATGTTTAAATAACCATTGTTAGCCCAGTCAGCCAGTTCTTTAGCCATGGCTTCGGGCGATTCATCATACTCGCCAAACTCATTGGGTAAGCCCGCATTAGGATGGGCAGAGACGTGAGCATCTGAAATGCTCGATAATTCGGCAATATATTGACGTAATTCTTTAGCGCCTAATGCGCAATTAAAACCAAATGAAATGGGGTTTACATGCTTTAATGAATTCCAAAAAGCGGCAACGGTTTGGCCAGACAAAGTTCTGCCAGAAGCGTCAGTAATAGTACCCGAAATCATCACCGGCAATTTGTAACCGATAAGCTCAAAGTAAGTTTCGACAGCAAAAATGGCCGCTTTGGCATTTAAGGTATCAAAAATAGTTTCTATGAGTATGATGTCAGCGCCACCGTCTATGAGTCCGCGCGTCGCTTCAGTATAAGCATCAACGAGTTGATCAAAAGAAATGTTACGGAAACCTGGGTCATTAACATCAGGCGACATAGAGGCCGTGCGATTGGTCGGGCCAAGTACGCCGGCAACAAAGCGAGGTTTATGCGGTGTTTTTTCTGTGTATTCAGTAGCGGCTTCCTTGGCTACGCGAGCAGATTCAAGATTGATTTCGTAAGCTAACGACTCCATTCGATAATCGGCCATAGCAATACAGGTCGCATTAAAGGTATTGGTTTCAACGATGTCTGAACCAGCTTCAAAATAAGCGCTATGAATAGCTTTAATGATGTCTGGTTGGGTTAATGATAATAAGTCGTTATTGCCTTTAAGGTCTGTGTCCCACTGAGCAAAGCGTGCGCCACGATAATCTTTTTCATCCAGCTTATAACTCTGGATCATGGTGCCCATGGCGCCATCAAGAAATAAAATTCTTTGGGACAGTTGTTGTTTAAATAGGTCTGTTTTATTCATCTTATGCCGTGGGGTGTTTGCTAGCCAGAATATAATTATTGCTTAAAGAGCAGGCTGGCATTATTATTTTTATCGCTATATTTAGGAGATGAGCATGTCAAAACCAACAATGACTCAAGTATTTAAGAGTGTTCTTTCTGCTTTTATCGGAGTACAAAGTGAAGCGAATAGAAAAAGAGACTTTGAGTATGGGTCCTTTTCAAATTATATTATTGTAGGGTTAGTCGTTACTTTAGTGTTTGTTGGTGCAGTTATATTGTTGGTGTCCGTTATTGTATAACTAACTTATTATCTAAATTCAATAAGATAACTGATTTTTCCATTTAACTGTAGTTAAAAAAAACTCAAGCCATGCTTGAGTTTTTTTTCAACAAATTTTTATTCTGGCGATTTAAAGCTGTGTTTTATTTTTTGAAACATCTCTTTAAGGCCACCGAATAAATTGGTGGCTGATAAGCTTTCTTTGGTAATAAATTTAAGACGTAAAAAAGCGATGATGGCAAAGCTGAATACAGAAGGAGAAAATTCTTGATAAAGCGATTTTAGTATGCCAGAAAAGCCAGTGAAATCACCTTGATTTTTTCTGTCAGCACCATTTATGGCTTCATAAGCACTGCCGCCTTCGCTAGCCCTGAATGACTCCAAGAGATTAATATTAATGTATTGGAATAAAAACACTAAGAAGAAAAATAAAATCGCACCACCGCCAACCCACATTATTGCATTGTCTACTTTTGCTTTCATGGCTGACTGATACAGCCAGATTGCAATAAAAACCATTATCATACCGCTAATCATAATACATACCCCTTTTGTAAATTATTGTTATAGTTTTGTTAAGAAAAAGTAAGTAAACGGACATTTTAAGGTCATATTTACATTATCTTTCTCAACGACTTTACAGGACTCATACTTTTCTTGGCCTGGAGTTTTCTGTTTTTTGATGTCGCCGTCTTCGATTAAATATTTAATCGTTATTTTCATTTCTTTGGTTCTGCCTACAGAATCAGTAGCCGTTGTCAGTAAAGTGCCATCTGCTTTAAATTCCCATTCAATAGTTACCGCTTTTTTCTCGCCATCTAGTTTTATGGCTTCAGCGTATAACTTCCATTTCCCCAATATTTCAGAGTTGCTTTGTAAAGCAACCTCAGCATTTGCTGAGAACGCAAAAAAAAGCGCAACCAAAGGTAATATTTTAACGTATTTTTTCATTATTATTATGCCCCTAACTTTTGACTTCAAAAAACAGAATTGAAACTATACCACATCAGTTCTCGAGCATTAACAACAAAAGTTGTGAATAGCTAGATTATTTTGATGTTTTAGTCGCAGTCAAGAATAAGCCTTGACTTTAATTTTACCTAAAGTATTATGCAGCCTTCGCTTGCTATGAATTTAGCAGTTTCTCATAAAAATATTTGTAGGAGATACATACATGGGTTTTATCTTAGATTTAACTGAAACATTAAAAACACCAACTGGCATGGTTGGAGCTGTTGTAGTTATCGCCCTAGTGTATGGGTTATTGAAATGGGTGTTTGCTGCACATCCAGACGACGAAAAATAAGAATATCTAACCGTTTCGGTTATACCGTAGGCTACTCTCCATTCTTAAAAAATGGTTAGTGGCCTTATTTTTATGTAATTTTCCAGTATTAATTTAATAAAAGCATTATAATTTACGCATTTTTTATAATGAAATGTATAAGATTATAATTAGCAAAATTATAGAGCTACAATCTAAACAAGTACCTGCAATCGGTATTGGTCTGTTTAGGTTTTTATATGGCTTAGTCGCTTTGCAGGAAATTATCTTCCTGCTGTATTTTAATCATCTAATTTTCGATCCTATACCTTATATAGATATCGAATTTCCTATGATCCCCTTTTTTCTATTTCTTTGGGGAATTATTGCCAGTTTTATTGTTGTTGGCTATCGTTATCAATTCGCTATTATCAGTAATTATATTTTCTGGATAATTTTCGTTAATTTTACGACTATGCAGCGAGACTTTGATGGTGGTTTTGATTCATTCATGATCGGAGCTGGGTTTTTTCTGCTCTTTATGCCGGGAGACCGCGCATTTTCAATTGATAATCTTAGATATAAACTAAGCGCACCGTTTAAGCATTACAGTAGTTATGCTCAGCCTTTAGTTTCTAGTCTTGCTTACTATCTACCTGTTGTTATTTGCCTAGGTTTTTTGTACTTTGACTCATCCGTCCATAAGTTATTTGCCGAGCACTGGCGAAATGGTTTGGGGTCTTGGCTGCCATCAACGCAGCCTTATTATGTGTCAGCCATTGATATGTCCTTGCTACTCAATAATGAGATACTTGAAAAAATCATAGGCTATACCATTCTGGTTTTTCAATTTAGCTTCATGTTCTTTTTTTCGAAGCGCCATTTACGTAGTCTTTATTTAATAGTTGGCTTAGGATTACATTTAGGGATCACCCTATCTTTAAATATTTATCCTTTTGGCATGGGGATGCTGATATTTTATGTACTACTGGTTCCTTTTAGTTGGTGGCGAGCATTAGCCCAGTTAATAACAGCTAAAGAGCCGGCGTTAACGGTGTTTTTTGATCAGCAATGCCCGCTATGTAATCGTACTGTACTCATACTTAATCATTTCGATATTTTCCATTGCATAGATTTTAAGAGTGCTCAAACCTATGCGAGTCATTATCCTGCTATGGCGGCCATACCACCTGAGAGCTTGTTATTGGATTTATACGCCTTAGATGTTAATGGTCGTATTTATTCGGGTGTTGATACTTATAGTCAAATCTTACGGAAAATGCTTTATCTGTATCCAGTAGGGCTATTTTTAAGCTTACCAGGTATTCATCTGCTTGCTGTAAAAAAATATCGCGCTATTGCTGATTCACGTAATCGAATTACTTGCTCTACAGACTGCTTAATAAGTCATAAACTGCAAGATAATACGTGGTATCACCGTGTTTTCGAATGTTTTGCTATTAAAAAGCCTAAAGCTTTTTCCAGAAAGTTGTCTCGAATACTCATTGCTATTCTTGTATTGCAACTTAATAGCACTATACATTATGGGCTTCTTTATCGACTAGATTTAGGGCTTAAGAGTCATCCCATTAGTGCCTCAATTGCTGAGGCTAGTAATGCACTTATTATGGTGTCCTTGACCTTTTTAGGCATTACTCCGCATGCGCTATATCTACATGATCATTTTGCCGGCTACGACCATATTTTGGCGATTACCTATACTGATAAAAATGGCATTGAACAATGGTTGCCATTTGTTAATGAGCAAGGGCGATTGCTATCTCCAAATTGGGGGCGTGTGCAGTCTATGTGGGCTAATATTGCTGTTACTCCGACCATTAATAATGTGCGTCTACAAAAATTTATTATGAAGGTGACGGCGTTCTGGGGTCATAAAACAAATTTGAATTTAAATGATACGGTGTTTCATATACAGCTTAAAAAAATCGAGGCACCGTTTTATTGGGTTCCTGATCAGTTACATAAGAACTTTTCGGCGCCTTGGGTGACTATTGGTAGCGTAAATTGGAGGGCGAATGTTATTTCTTTCGACTTACCAGAGAATATCAATTCTTTGTAGTTGATATTAGCAGATAAGATTAAAGCAATTTTTAGTATTGCATCATCGATGTAGTCATGATATAAAATGCCTGTGCTTTTAAATTGGCGCACATAAAAATAATTTAAACCCCTTTGGAGGATATAAATATGAAAAAGATATTTGCACTTTTAGCTCTAGCTCTTATGATTGTTGGTTTATCTGGCTGTATGGATGATCCAGATGGATCAAAACAAAAAGTTTCTAGTTCTATTTCACTATAAAACTAAGAATTTTGTAAGACCTAAAAACCCAGCCTTAGCGCTGGGTTTTTTATTATTAAAATATAATGAATATATCTTTTAAACTACTAAATTAAACGTCCCCATAAATCATAGTCATCGGCCTCTTCTAGTTCAACATCAACAAAATCACCGACTTTAAGATGTGTCGCGCCATCAATAAAAACTTGGCCATCAATTTCTGGTGCATCGGCTTTACTTCTAGCGACAGCGCCTTCTTCTACGACCTCATCAATTAATACGGTTTCAATGCGTCCTACTCGTTTTTGTAAGCGTGCGGCACTGATTTCAGCTTGATGTGCCATGAATCGTGACAAGCGCTCTTGTTTAACTTCTTCTGGAATTAAATCGGGTAAATCATTAGCCACAGCGCCCTTTACCGGAGAGTAAGCAAAGCAGCCAACTCTATCAAGTTGTGCTTCGGACATAAAATCTAGCAATTGCTCAAATTCCTGTTCGGTTTCACCCGGGAAGCCCACAATAAAGGTACTGCGTAACGTAATGTCAGGGCAGGTTGCTCGCCATGCTTTGATACGCTCCAAATTGTTTTGGCTAGCGGCAGGGCGCTTCATTAATTTAAGAATGCGGCTATTAGCGTGTTGAAAGGGGATATCTAGGTAAGGTAATATTTTTCCTTCGGCCATTAAAGAAATAACCTCATCTACATGAGGATAAGGGTAGACATAATGCATACGTACCCAAATACCTAAATCGCCCAATGCTTCAGCTAAATCATAAAAGCGTGTTTTTACTGAGCGGCCTTTCCAGTCTCGACTTTGATACTTTAAGTCTAAGCCATATGCACTGGTATCTTGTGATACCACCAACAATTCTTTTACGCCAGCCTTAGCAAGGCGTTCGGCTTCACGCATGACATCATCGATGGGTCTACTGACTAAATCACCGCGCATGGAGGGGATAATGCAAAAAGTACAGCGATGATTGCAGCCTTCGGATATTTTCAAATAGGCATAATGATCGGGCGTTAATTTAATACCTTGCGGTGGCACAAGACTAGTAAAAGGGTCGTGACGCGGTGGTAAATGCTCATGTACTGAATTAATGACTTCTTCTAAAGCATGGGCGCCAGTGACTTTTAATACCTGAGGATGGCGCGCTCTGATTTCATCTTCTCTAGCACCTAAGCAGCCCGTTACGATGACCTTGCCATTTTCTGCTAAGGCCTCACCGATACTGTCCAGTGATTCAGCAACAGCAGCATCAATAAAGCCGCAGGTATTAACAATTACCAAGTCGGCATTTTTATAGGTGGGTGATATGTCATAACCCTCAGTACGAAGTTGAGTTAATATTCTTTCGCTATCTACTAGCGCTTTAGGGCAACCTAAACTGATAAAGCCGACGGTAGGGATTTTTGTCATAAATATAAGGGTATGAAGGTGAGGGTGGTTTTTCGATTATCAAACTACACTATTGATGCATGCAGCTAATATTTTGCTGATGATCAAGAATGGTCTTTGTATTAATTAAGTTAACATCGCCATTTTATCACTGTAGGCTACAATAAAATAAATAAAGTCAATACTTACGATTCTAAGTTCTGAAGAATTTAGGCGATAAATGAAATGCCATAGCTAAAATCAAAGCAAGGACATTTAGTTATCATGATAATTCTTGCATCTGTGTTGATGTTGTAAAAAAGATTTTTTCCTATGTTCTGCTTTGAAGTTAATGGTTCATAATAGCTATTTTTTATACGTCTCCCCATGAGCCTACGCCAGCAAATTATTTATCGCATTTTAATATCTTCTCTGTGCATATTGATACTAGGCGGGACCATGGTCATTTGGCAAGCTCGGCAGTCCATTGCTAAAGAAGTCGATGCTTCAATACATTTAGCATTACAGTTAATTACTTTAGGTGTCTCTAGCACTCCGGTATTTCAACAACTAGACGATTTATCGCACTTCAGTACTTTACAACAAACTCGCCATCTGAGTATTCAACTTCAAAAACCTAATGGCCATTTACTTCAGTTTGCTGGCGATAAGCTGCCTAGTAACCCTAAGGATATGCCGCCTGCTTGGTTTATCGACTTAGTTCAAGGTGAGTATCCTAAAGTTGAGCATCAAATAAAAACTAAGCAGGGTGAATTGTTAACCTTAGTTATTCAGGCCCAACCTTTAGATGAAATTACTGAAGTCTGGCAAGAAAGTGTAGCGTTTTTTGCTTCAATTTTACTATTGACGCTGCTGACATTTTTAGCTGTTAATTTGGTATTTAAAAAATCATTAACCTGCATAGGTGAAATTGTCGA
>CAMDNJ010000038.1 GCA_945902915.1 Crenothrix polyspora
AATAGCTGGTGTGGATGGTGAAGAGTTCAATCTACGAAGCAAGCTTTAAGCCTAAGGGTGGATACGTCTTCTTCACCATCCGCCCGATGATCAATCGGGGATTCTGATCTTTTAAGAGATAAGAATCAAGATATAAGGGTGGATAAGCAGCGCGCATCCACCAAAATATGTTCGGATGCCCGCTGCTTATCCAGCTTACTGGTCACTGCCCACAGTTAAGTAAAAACAGTTTGTGTGGAGTATTGAGCTTCAGCTCAGCTTTTAAAACAGCTAAAGCTGTTTTACTCCAAACACACAGAATACTTGTGTATATCGATGAGAGCTACACCTAAGTATCCATAAAAAGCAAAGGCGCAAGGCTAAAAGTAAATAACCTTTTAGCCTTGCGCCTTTAGCCTTTAGCCTTTAGCTTTTAGCTTTTAGCTTTTACTTACTCAAGAACCTGAAAAAATGTTTCACCGTCTCGAATCATTCCCAATTCTTTTCTGGCGCGTTCTTCCAATGATTCTTGACCTTTACGCAAATCCTCTACTTCAGCATACAGAGCTGCATTTCGCTCTCGTTTTTCTTCTACTTGCTTTTTAAGCTCGACTAGCCTCAGCTGATCTTGCTGAATCTGCTCGATGCCACCATTCACAAACCATAAGCGGCATTGAAGAAGTACTATCAGCACAATGATGACTGCAAGAAAAATTTTCATAAATATGAAAGCGTTGTAGTAAGGGGCGCGAATTATTACCAACTCGCGCCCAAGTTTCCTAAAGCATTCTAAATGCGCTACGACCTGCGTATTTAGCCAAAGCACCTAATTCTTCTTCTATTTTCATCAAACGATTGTATTTAGCAACACGATCAGAACGACTTAAAGAACCCGTTTTAATTTGGCCTGTACCTGTGGCTACGGCTAAATCAGCAATCGTCACATCTTCAGTTTCACCTGAACGATGTGACATAACGGCTGTATAAGAAGCTTTATGTGCCATATCAATCGCAGCAAACGTTTCAGTCAAAGTACCGATTTGGTTTACTTTAATTAAGATTGAGTTAGCGATATCTCTTTCTATACCTTTTTGTAAAATTTTAGGATTCGTTACAAATAAATCATCACCGACTAATTGAATACGGTTACCCAATTTTTCTGTAATTAACTTCCAGCCATCCCAATCATTTTCGTCAAAACCATCTTCAATGCTGATAATTGGATAACGATCAACCCAATCTACAAAGAAATCAGCCATTTGAGCTGAGCTGTAAGTTTTGTTTTCTGAGGCTAAATCATATATGCCATCATGATAATATTCGGAAGCTGCTGCATCCAAACCTAAGTAAATATCAACACCTGGTTTATAGCCGGCTAGTTCTATCGCTTGTAAGATAACGCTAATGGCTTCTTCATTTGAAGAAAGATTAGGCGCAAAGCCGCCTTCATCACCAACCGTAGTCGCTAAGCCTTTGGCTTTTAATACTTTGCTTAAACTATGAAAGACTTCAGCACCATAACGAATCGCTTCACGGAAAGAGGGCGCGCCTACCGGTAAGATCATAAATTCTTGTAGATCAACGCTATTGTCAGCATGTGAACCACCGTTAATGATATTCATCATCGGTACTGGCAAAATAAATTCACCAGACTTGTTCAAATGGCGATATAACGGCTGACCAGCTTCTTTTGAGGCGGCATGCGCTGCTGCCATAGAAACGGCCAATATGGCATTTGCACCTAAACGAGCTTTAGTATCAGTACCATCTAAGGCGATCATGGCTTTGTCCAAAGCTTCTTGATCATTAACATCTAAACCAATAACGACATCGCGAATTTCAGTTTTAACATTATTAATAGCATTCAATACGCCCTTACCTAAATAACGTGATTTATCACCATCACGTAACTCGATAGCTTCGCGTTCACCCGTTGAAGCGCCAGATGGCACCATAGCACTACCAACAACACCAGATGCCAATACTACATCGGCTTCCAAAGTTGGGTTACCGCGTGAATCTAAAACTTCTCTCGCACGAATATCTATAATTGCAGCCATTTTCTTTCCTATAGTGTGGTTTCTATCAGGGCTTGTGCTTTTACAGCCCTGTCGATGGTTATTAAAACTTCTAATAATTCTTGCATACGGTGCAACGGCCAGGAATTCGGGCCATCGCTTTTTGCTTCCGCAGGATTAGGATGCGTTTCCATAAATAAACCGGCAATACCCACAGCGACGGCTGCTCTTGCTAACACAGGCACAAATTCACGTTGCCCACCAGAACTAGTCCCTTGTCCACCGGGTAATTGTACTGAATGAGTGGCATCAAATACTACGGGGCAATCAGTATCTCGCATCACCGCTAGCGAGCGCATATCGGAAACTAAGTTGTTATAGCCGAAAGAAACACCGCGCTCGCAGACCATGATCTGTTGATTGCCCGTGGCTTTGGCTTTATTAGTGACATGAACCATATCCCAAGGCGCTAAAAACTGGCCTTTTTTGATATTAACAGGGATGCCTTGCGAGGCGACCTGTTGAATAAAGTTAGTTTGTCTGCATAAAAAAGCCGGTGTTTGCATGACATCAACCACACTAGCCACTTCTGCTAAGGGCGTATCTTCATGCACATCAGTTAAAACAGGGACTCCGATTTGTTGCTTAACTTTTTGCAGTATTTCTAAGCCCTTTTCTACACCCAAACCTCTAAAACTTTCATGAGATGAGCGATTAGCTTTATCAAACGACGATTTGTATATAAACGGAATATTGAGTGCTGTTGTTAATTCTTTAAGATAGCCGGCGGTATCTAGTGCTAATTGCTCGCTTTCAATAACACAAGGCCCAGCAATTAAAAAAAACGGCTGAACCAAACCAACTTCAAAGCCACATAATTTCATTAAGATTCTCTTTTTTAACAGTATTAAATTTACCAGTACAAACTCTGGCGCAATATTTTATTCATCGACTAGAAAATATTGTCATCATTTTTAACAGACAACATTATAACTATCGAATTAAAGATGATTAGTTTGTTTTTTTATGTTTGGTTGCCGCAGCAACAAAACCAGAAAACAATGGATGGCCTTTACGTGGTGTCGAAGTAAACTCAGGATGAAACTGACACGCTAAAAACCAAGGATGATCAGCTAATTCAATCACTTCAACCAACCTCCCATCTATAGACTTACCCGAAAAAGTCATGCCTGCTTTTTCCAGCTTTTCAATGTATTGGCTATTAAACTCATAGCGATGACGATGTCGTTCAGTAATAACATCTTTTTGATACATAGAAAAAGCCAAAGAATCTGTATGTAAACAGCATTGCTGAGCACCTAAACGCATAGAGCCACCTAAATCAGAATTTTCATCACGCGTTTCAAGTTGACCACTTTCAGCCATCCATTCAGTAATCAAACCTATGACTGGATGTGGAGATTTAGGTAAAAACTCGGTGCTATGCGCACCTTCCAATCCAGCTACATCGCGTGCAAATTCAATGACGGCGACTTGCATGCCTAAACAAATACCTAAATAAGGGATTTTATTTTCTCTAGCGAAACGTGCCGTCGCAATTTTTCCCTCGATACCGCGCTCGCCAAAACCACCCGGCACTAAAATCGCATCAACATTTTTAAGTCTTGCAACGCCTTCATCTTCGATAATTTCTGAATCAATATAATTAAGATGAACTTTCGTGCGGGTATGAATTCCAGCATGAATTAAGGCTTCATTCAATGATTTATAAGCGTCTGAATGATCAACATATTTACCCACTATGGCAATAGTGACTTCTTTAATTGGACTTGTCAGCGCCTCAACGACTAATTTCCATTCAGTTAAATCTGCAGGTGGCACATCTAGCCTTAGTTTATTAACAACAATATCATCCAAGCCTTGCTCATGCAGCATCAGCGGTATGCGATAAATAGAATCCGCATCGACTGCCGAAATAACCGCTTTTTCCTCAACATTGGTAAATAAAGCTATTTTACGGCGCTCAGCAACCGGAATTGGACGCTCTGAACGACAAATTAGAATGTCTGGCTGTATACCTATGGAGCGCAATTCTTTAACAGAATGCTGAGTTGGCTTAGTTTTAATTTCACCCGCTGAACGAATATAAGGCACTAAGGTTAAATGAATAAACAGCGATCTCTCGCTACCTAACTCAAAACGCATTTGTCGTATAGCTTCAAGAAAGGGTAATGATTCAATATCACCTACAGTACCACCCACCTCAATCAAGGTCACATCCATGCCTTCTGAGCTAAGATAAACTCTACGCTTTATTTCATCAGTGATATGAGGAATTACCTGGACAGTAGCGCCCAAATACTCACCTTTGCGTTCTCTGCGTAAGACGCTGTCATAAACTTGACCTGCCGTAAAATTATTCTTTTTGGCCATTGTCGTTTTTAAAAAACGCTCATAATGACCTAAGTCAAGGTCAGTCTCTGCACCATCTTCAGTAACAAACACTTCACCATGCTGAAAAGGACTCATAGTACCTGGATCAAGGTTAATATAAGGATCGAGCTTAGTCATGGTTACCTTGAGACCGCGAGCCTCAAGTATAGCGGCAAGCGACGATGCAGCAATGCCTTTTCCTAGTGATGAAACAACACCACCAGTAATAAATATGTATTTTGTCATCGTGATTCCTTGCTAGTTTAAATCCTCGCCTCTAGCGGGGGATTACTAAAATTTAACGGCACCAAAATAGTGCCGAACTATCCTCTGAAACAACCTATCCGTAAGCTAAGGGATTATTGCTCACGCCACTTTCTGTGGAATATTTTATTAAATTAAAAGCACATAGACGCTAATTAAAACTAGAAATTAGGAGATAACTGAGGGTAGTCCAAATAAAACTTGTTCATTTTAATCGACAATACACTTATCGTCATTGTCTTTATTTATATAAAAGCAGAAAGCAGTGATGTTCAACACGCTAAACACTCCGTAGGGGCGTATTGCAAACGCCCATTTATCGAAAATGGGCTTATTTTATAGGGCGTATGCAATACGCCCCTACGATCATCACAATGTTATCGTTCTTGCGAGGAAATGATATTATTTGGCTACCATCTTAAGACGGGACAAGTGGCGGTGTAGGTTGGGCTGCATGCTTTTCGCAACCCAACTTATTCTCGGCATCAATGTTGGGTTAACGATAGAGCTGTTAGCCCAACCTACCGCAACATCTACGCAATCGTTTTGTCCCATGTTAAGTGGGTAGCCTATTATTTCATGCTCATTCCTAAGCCAAACAAAGCACCTAAAGCTCAAATAACAACACAATATATTATTAAAAAAAAAGCCTACTGACATCCAGTAGGCTTTTCTCCGGAACACAAAATAATATCTAATTAGATTTATCTTAGCTATCCCCAAGTGATTAACTTATCGCTAATAATTGCATGAGTCTTAGTTTTTAGATTTATCAACAATTTGATTAGCTTGTATCCAAGGCATCATGCTACGCAATTTTGCACCAACCACTTCAATAGGATGCTCTGCATTCAAGCGTCTTCTTGCAGTCATTTCTGGATAGTTAGTTAAACCTTCAAGGATAAACTTTTTAGCGTATTCACCGTTTTGGATGTTTTGTAAGGCTTCACGCATCGCATAGCGACTTTCTTCGTTGATCACTTTGGGGCCAGTGACATATTCGCCATACTCAGCATTGTTAGAGATAGAGTAATTCATGTTAGCGATTCCGCCTTCAAACATTAAATCTACAATCAATTTCAATTCATGTAAGCATTCAAAATAGGCCATTTCTGGTGCATAACCTGCTTCAACCAAGGTTTCAAAGCCCATTTTTACCAGCTCAACCGCACCGCCACATAAAACAGCTTGTTCGCCGAATAAATCGGTTTCACACTCGTCACGGAAAGTCGTTTCGATAATGCCTGAACGACCGCCACCGATAGCAGAGGCATAAGCTAAACATAGCGCTTTAGCTGTGCCTGAGGCATCTTGGTGAACAGCGATTAAATCAGGAACGCCACCGCCGCGAACAAATTCAGAACGCACAGTATGACCTGGCGCTTTTGGCGCAATCATGATGACATCTAAGTCGGCTCTAGGCACAACTTGGTTGAATAAAATAGCAAAACCATGGGCGAAAGCTAAAGCAGCGCCTTTTTTAATGTTAGGTTCAATTTCATCTTTGTACAATGCTGATTGAAACTCATCAGGAGTCAAAATCATCACAACATCAGCACTGGCAACTGCTTTTGCTACATCTTGAACCACTAGACCATGGGCTTCGGCTTTAGCAACGGAAGGTGATCCTGCGCGTAAGCCAACAACAACATCAACGCCAGATTCTTTTAAGTTAAGGGCATGGGCATGTCCTTGTGAACCATAACCAATAATAGCGACTTTCTTAGCTTTGATAATAGAGAGGTCAGCGTCTTTGTCGTAATAAACTTGCATGATTTTTCCTGTTGTCTAGGTGTAAATAAGAGATAAAAAATAAATGGTATAAAAATTTAGGTAAGACGCAATAATAAACCCCCCATTTTCATAGGATGTGCTGAACGATAGTGAAGCGCATCATGCCTATAAAGCGATGCGCTTCACGTTGTTTTGCACATCCTATGGGGTATTTTATTTTTTGCGAGTTACCTTAAGGCTTATAAGTGCAAGCCTTTTTCGCCTCTGGAAATGCCAGTTGGCCCTGAGCGCACTACTTCAATAATGCTATTCGAATCTATAGCAGCAACAAAAGCATCCAACTTTTCTGAAGGACCTGTCATTTCAACAATATAAGTAGTCGGTGTCACATCAACGATTTTGCCACGAAAAATATCTGCCATACTTCTGATTTCATCACGCAAATCTCCTGTGGCTTTTATTTTAACCAACATGAGTTCACGTTCAATATGAAAAGATTCTGCCAAATCAATTAATTTAACGACATCAATCAATTTATTCAACTGCTTGGTAATTTGCTCTATAACTTCTTCATTACCTCGAGTCACTAAAGTCATTCTAGATAAACTAGGGTTTTCAGTTGCGGCAACAGTCAATGATTCAATATTATAACCACGTGCCGAAAACAAACCGGCCACCCGTGATAAAGCACCTGATTCATTTTCAATTAGAATTGAAATAATATGTTTCTTCATGCTAGCTCTCTATCTGTTGTAGCTCCTGGAGCAACACGTAATTTCATATCATGATGTCCTTTACCCGCTTCAATCATGGGAAAAACATTCTCTGTTCTGTCCGTCATAATGTCTAAAAATACGGTACGATCCTTCATATTAAAGGCCGACTCTAAAGCAGGTCTAACTTCTTCAGGCTTATCTATACGTATGCCGACGTGTCCATAGGCTTCAGCTAATTTAACAAAGTCAGGAATAGTGTCCATATAAGAATGCGAATATCGGCATTCGTAAGAAAACTCCTGCCACTGCCTAACCATGCCCATATAACGATTATTCAGGGTAATGATTTTAATAGGCGTTTTGTATTGCAAGGCTGTCGATAATTCTTGTATACACATTTGAATACTGGCTTCACCGGTAACACAGGCAACATCAGCATCAGGATGCGCTAATTTAACACCGATGGCCGCTGGCAGACCAAAGCCCATGGTTCCTAAGCCACCAGAATTAATCCAACGACGCGGTTTATCGAAAGGATAATATTGCGCTGCCCACATCTGATGTTGACCTACATCTGAAGTCACATAAGCATCACCTTTAGTCACATCATATAACTGCTCAATAACATATTGTGGCTTTATTAAAGGACTTTCACGATCAAATTGCAGGCAGTCAAGTGCTTGCCATTGTGCGATTTGCTGCCACCAAAGCTGCAAGGCTTTTTTATTGGGTTTAGTTGAGCTGTCTTTGATCAACTCCAGCATCGCTTCCAAAACGGGCTTTACCTGACCAACGATTGGAATATCAACTCTCACTGTTTTTGAAATAGACGCGGGATCAATATCAATATGAATAATCTTGGCATAAGGGCAAAACAAATCTAGCTTGCCTGTAACTCGATCATCAAAACGTGAGCCAATGGCAATAATGACGTCACTTTCATGCATAGCCATGTTGGCTTCATAAGTGCCGTGCATACCCAACATGCCAATATTTTGTTTATCGGTCGCAGGATAAGCCCCTAAGCCCATTAAAGTATTGGTAATTGGATAGCCTAGGGCGCGAGTAAACTCTATTAACTCTTTGCTAGCCTCGCCTAAAATCACGCCACCGCCTGAATAAATAATAGGCTTTTGTGCGCTGAGCAGTAACTCAACGGCTTTCTTAATTTGGCCTTTATTCGGCGTCACAACCGGATTGTAAGAGCGTATAGATACTTTCTTAGGGTATTTATAGGGAACTTTAATATGAGGCGCCGTAATATCCTTAGGTACATCAATAACAACTGGACCAGGCCTACCTGTGGTTGCCACATAAAATGCTTTTTTAATAGTCTCAGCTAATTTAGTAACGTCTTTGACCAAATAATTATGCTTTACGCAAGGACGAGTAATGCCGATCATATCAACTTCTTGAAAAGCATCACTACCAATAACAGGCAATGAAACTTGACCAGAAATAATAACCATCGGAATAGAATCCATATAAGCCGTGGCAATGCCAGTGACGGCATTAGTTGCGCCTGGGCCAGACGTTACTAAAACCACACCTGGTTTTCCAGTGGACCGTGCATAACCGTCAGCAGCGTGAGTGGCTCCTTGTTCATGGCGGACTAAAATATGTTTAATATCTTCTTGCTGATAGAGCGCATCATATAAGTGCAATACAGCCCCACCAGGATAACCAAAAATATATTCTACTCCCTCGTCTATAAGACTCTGAACCAGGATTTGTGCACCACTTAGCTCCACGCTAATACCTCAATAAACATGATAATTATCGATTTAAATCGATTAGATTTGGTTTTATAATTCAAGCATAATCGTAACTATTCACCTCCCCCTTTGAAAAAGGGGGATTGAGGGGGATTTATCTAATAAAATCTCCCCTAACCCCTCTTTTTCAAAGAGGGGGACTGAATGATTACGCATAATCACTTGTTTTAAAAACACATAAAATGACTGACTTGTATTTTTCAAACAATATAAAAGCCGATATTCTACAAGGTTCTTAATGAAATTGTAATGATCTTGGTTAATTTTCAGCAAGAACCCAGCCCATCGAGACCTATATAGCTTATATCTTTTGTAAAATACAACGTAATGAATATACTCTTTAATTAAAATATAGGAGCTTAGCTAACATTATGCTAAATAGGCCTTTAGCCTTTTTTATCATCAAGCCGAGAAAGAAGACCCACAACCACAAGTCGTTGTAGCATTAGGATTGCGAATAACAAACTGCGCCCCAGACACGTCTTCTTTATAATCCACTTCAGCGCCGGCTAAATATTGGATACTCATAGAATCTATCAAGACTGTAACTCCGCCGTTTTCTACACGCGTATCATCTTCATTAACTTCTTCATCAAAAGTAAAGCCATATTGAAAACCAGAACAACCACCTCCGGACACATAAACGCGCAATTTTAAATTATCGTTACCTTCTTCGATAATCAGTTCGCTGACTTTAGTAGCAGCACTATCTGTAAAAATAATTGGATTAGCCATAATTGAATACATTATAAATTTAAAAGTGATTCAATTATGACTATACCCAGTGTTATAGTCAAGAATCATGGATACAGAGCAATAACCCTTAAGCCCATGTTTTCTTTCAAGCCAAATATCATATTCATATTTTGTACTGCTTGACCGGCCGCACCTTTAACCAAATTATCAATCACCGACAAAACCACGATGGTTTGTGCGCCTTGCGGCTGATGTATGGAAATATGACACTGGTTACTACCTCGAACATTACGCGTATCAGGATGCGAGCCTCGAGCTAAAACTTCAACAAAAGGCTCATTATTATAGCGTTGCTCATATAAGCTTTGAATATCAGCGAGCGTTGCACCAGAAAGTTGTCCATACAGCGTGGCATGAATGCCTCGTATCATCGGCGTTAAATGAGGCACAAAGGTTAAACCCACCGGTTGTTTAGCTGCCAAGGTTAACTCTTGACGAATCTCCGGCAAATGTCTATGGCCACTGACTGCATAGGCTTTAAAGCTTTCACCTGTTTCACTCATCAAAGAGGACAATTCAGCTTTACGACCTGCGCCACTCACACCAGACTTAACATCCGCAATTAAATGATCGACATTAATCAAATTATTTTCCAACAACGGCAAAAAACCTAATTGCACTGCCGTCGGATAACAGCCTGGGCAAGCCACTAAATTTGCTTGCCTTATCGCTTTACGATTAACTTCTGGCAAACCATAAACTGCCTCAGCCAATAAGTCAGGGCAAGCATGTTCCATTCCATACCAATGACTCCATTCCTTTGCATCTTTAAATCTAAAGTCCGCAGATAAATCAATGACCTTGATACCGAGTGCCAGCAATTGTTCAGCCATTAACATGGCAGTGCCATTGGGCGTAGCGAAAAATACCACATCACATTGTCTTAAAGCTTCGAGCTCAGGCGCACAAAACAGCACATCGCAATAGCCGCGCAAACTAGGATATACAACATCCACTCGCACACCCGTATCTGCACGTGAGGTCACTACCGCCACCTCAACCTCAGTATGCAAAGCTAAAATTCGCAATAATTCAACACCTGTATAACCTGTTCCGCCCACAATACCTGCACGAATCATCTGCTTTACCTTACCTATTGTTTATAGAAATAATCCCAGCCTATAATAACCGCATCCTACTATTTATAGAACCCGACTTATGCAACTACCCAACACTATGCTCGCTATTGAAATAGTCGCTGGGTCTTTAAAAGTAACAGAAAGCGCTATCCCCAAACCAGGAATCAATCAAGTTCTCATCAAAGTGACGGCTGCCGGTGTTAATCGCCCAGATGTCATGCAACGTAAAGGCTTATATCCTGCACCTCTGGGCGCCTCAGACATTCCGGGCTTAGAAATTTCTGGCACTATCGTAGCACTCGATTCCTCTGTATCGCCATTCAAAATGGGTGATGCTGTTTGCGCTCTAGTCAACGGTGGTGGCTATGCCGAATATTGTTTAGCGTCTACGTCACATTGTTTACCCATTCCAACAGGATTATCTTTAGTAGATGCAGCAGCCTTACCCGAGACTTTTTTCACAGTCTGGAGTAACGTATTTGATCGCGCCCAACTGCAAGAGGGTGAAACCCTTTTAGTACATGGTGGCAGCAGTGGCATAGGCACGACTGCCATACAATTAGCCAAAGCCTTCGGTGCTAAGGTCATCATAACAGCAGGTTCTAAAGCAAAATGTGAACGCTGCTTAGAACTCGGTGCAGATGCCGCCATTAACTATAAAGAACAAGATTTTGTGTTAGAAATAAACCGCTTAACTAGCAACCAAGGTGTTAATGTCATACTCGACATGATCGGCGCTGATTATTTTCCCCGCAATCTAAAATGTATGGCAAATGACGCAAGACTGGTACAAATTGCCCTCCAAAACGGGGCAAAAGCAGAGATCAATTTACTGCCTATTATGCTAAAACGCCTCACTATAAATGGCTCGACCTTAAGAGCTAGAGACGATGTATTTAAAGCTAATATTGCTAAAAAGCTACAACAACATGTCTGGCCATTACTCGCTAACGGCACCATCAAACCTATTATTCATACTCGCTTTGCTCTCAACGAAGCCAGTAAAGCCCACGAACTAATGGAAAGCAGCCTACATATAGGCAAAATATTATTAGAGACATCATCGCTATGACTTACACCACAATCATTTCCTCCGACTTACTCCGTCAAAATATCAATAACCCTAATTGGATCATTATCGACTGCCGCTTCTCCTTAGCGAATTACGATGCCGGACACTACGCTTATCGCCACGGCCATATTCCTAATGCTCGCTATGCCGATTTAAACAAAGACCTGTCAGCCAACCCCACTGAATTAACTGGTAGACACCCCCTACCTGACTTTAACTTACTAGCCAATAAATTGGGTGCATGGGGCATTAATCATCAGACCCAAGTCGTCGTTTATGATGATGCAGGTGGTGCTTTTGCAGGACGCTTATGGTGGTTATTACGCTGTTTAGGGCATGGTAAGGTCGCCGTACTCAATGGTGGCATACAACATTGGCAAAAACGAGGTTATACACTCACAACCACCTTACCCAACCCAAGTATTAGTGTATTCAGACCTTATTTAAACTGTTCTAACTGGCTTAATGCTACTCAAGTCCAAAACCATCTCGCTAAAAAAGACATCTGCCTGATTGACGCCCGTAGTCCAGAACGTTATCGCGGCGAACAAGAACCGATAGACCCCGTTGCAGGACATATTCCCCTAGCCTTAAATCGATCATTTACCTTAAATCTTGATACACAGGGTTTATTCTTATCTCCTGAATTATTGGCAAAGCAATATAATTCACTGTTAGGTGCTAGCTCACCGACACAGGCCGTTCATTATTGCGGCTCAGGTGTTACCGCCTGTCACAATTTGTTAGCGATGGAATATGCAGGATTAAAAGGCTCAAAAATTTATGCAGGCTCATGGAGCGACTGGATCAGAAATAAAAATAGAAAAATTGCTACAGAACAGCTCAGCACATAATATAGATTGAAAAACATCAGTCGGCGCTTCGCTCACCTTGCAATAATTTCGCTTTATTATTCAAGAATGAATCCTTATCTGACTGAATGTACTGTAATTTCTACAGCACACAAGCGGCTTAAAAGTTGATCGAGCATCAATATTAATAGATAATGTCCGGCTTTCAAACGTATTGATAGTATTTTTTATGAACATTACCATGCTTAAAGCTAAGCTACACCGAGCTACCGTGACTCGTTCAGAATTGGGCTATGAAGGTTCTTGCGCCATTGATGGCACTATCCTTGACTTATCAGGTATCAAAGAATACGAACAAATACAGATTTATAATATTAACAATGGCGCGCGTTTTACAACGTATGCGATCCGTGCTGCAGAAGATTCTGGCATTTTTTCGGTTAATGGTGCTGCAGCTAGGTTAGCCTGCGCTGGCGATCTCATTATTGTTTGCGCCTACGCAACTTTAGATTCGAAAGAAGCTGAGCTGCATAAACCGACTTTGGTTTATTTCAATGAAAAAAATGAAGTGCTGCGCACCGCTTCAGTCATTCCTGTACAACCCTTATAACGTTTAGTTTTCAAACTCTGGACATAGGATGCCGATAAAAAAAATCGCATCCTGTGCCCACATAAAGTCTTTATACTCAAGCACTCATTCATAACACGTCCACATACGCAACACACGGGCCATGCTTTGACGAAGCCTAGCCAGGCCTGAATAAGACTTTTCGCATCAAGTTAACTCGCAATAAATATCGGCTACACTGTAGGCTCTGAGTCACTACTCACAGTTAAGCGAGAGCAATTTAAAACCTACAGTACTGGGCTTCAGTTCTTGCGTTTTAAAACAGCTAAAGCTGTTTTACTCCACGCCCACAGATTATTTAACTTTGGGTAGTGAGCCAGAGCGTGGCACGATAAAACCCTAGATCTTCACCCTAAACCAAGCAGCATATAGTGCTGGCAAAAACAAAATAGTGAGTACTGTTGCCACCGCTAAACCACCCATAATAGCCACGGCCATCGGTCCAAAAAAGACGCTACTGGTTAGCGGTATCATTGCTAAAATAGCAGCAGCCGCCGTGAGCGTAATGGGTCTAAAGCGCCGAAGAGTCGATTCAACGATAGCTTGCCACGCGTCAACGCCCGTAGCTCTATCTTGTTCTATTTGATCGACCAAAATAACCGAATTACGCATAATCATGCCCGACAAAGCAATGGTGCCGAGCATAGCGACAAAACCAAAGGGTTTATCAAATAATAATAAAGCGATAGTGACGCCAATCAACCCTAAGGGCGCGGTTAAGATCACTAAAAACACCCGAGAGAAACTTTGTAGTTGCACCATTAGAATGGTCAACACAGCAATTAAAAACAGCGGGAAACCAGCCGCGACCGATGCGCCGCCCTTAGCGGATTCTTCGACCGCACCGCCTGTTTCTATGCTGATACCTGAAGGCAAACTCGCTTTAATAGCGTCTAATTGCTGATCTATTTGCTGCGAGACCACGGCAGCTTGCAAATCACCCTGTAAATTAGCTCTTACAATAACCGACCGTTGACGATCACGTCGCCAGATCACACCTTCTTCAAAATCTGAACTGAGGGTGGCTAGTTGTGCCAATGGCACAGAACCTGAGGGCGTGTTAATCATTAAGTCAGGTAAATGTGATAATTGCCGGCGCTCCATTTCTGGACCTCGGGCGACTATGCTGATGCGCTCATTACCTTCCCTAAATTCAGTCACAAACAATTCGCGTGATGCGGCATTGATGATAGTAGCGACATCGACTGCACTCACCCCTAGCAGACGTGCTTTAGCTTGATCAACCTCTACATGAACCACTTTACTAGGCTCTTCCCAATTAAGTTGCACATTGAGTAAATTGGCATGAGTACGCATGATTCCAGCAACTTGCCTTGCAATGTCACGTATTTGGGTAATATTGGCACCAGAAATACGAAATTGCACCGGAAAACCCACAGGTGGACCATTTTCTAAGCGCAGCACCGAAGCGCGTAACTCAGGGAAGTCGCTCTCAAACAAAGCTAGCAAATCTACACGCAAGGCTTCCCTAGCCGCTAAGGTTTTGCTCAGAATAACAAACTGACTAAAACCTCGATGCGGTAATTGTATATCTAAAGGTAAATAAAAGCGGGGCGCACCCGTGCCTATGTAAGCAACAAAATTATCAACACCTTCGTGTTGTTCCGACCAGTTTTGTAACCATAGCTCTAACTTTTTGGCTTGTGCATCGGTAGCCGCATACGAAGCGCCTTCGGTCATACGTAAATCAACGACTAATTCTAGCCTTGTCGAATCAGGAAAAAACTGCTGCTGTACTTTACCAAAGCCCATAATAGACATCACAAACACCGCCAAAGTAATAGCTAGCACTGTTTTTCGGTAGCGAACACAATGAGTAATCAGCGTTCGTAAACTTCGGTAAAACGGTGTGTTATAAATGTCGTGATGATCCTCGCTGACTTTCTTTTCCGTAAGATTAAAACGTGTCCTTAACCAAAGACTCATTTTTGAAGGGACTGGCACTTCAGCGTAATTTGGTAGTAAGTGATAACCCAAAAAAGGCACTAATAACACCGCAGCAAACCAAGAAATAATTAGGGCGATAGCCGATACTTGAAAAATAGACCGCGTATATTCACCGGTAGCAGAACTTGCCGTGGCAATCGGCAAAAAACCAGCCACGGTCACTAAAGTGCCGGTTAGCATGGGCATGGCGGTGGAACTATAAGCAAATGAAGCGGCTTTTACTCGACTCCAACCTTGCTCCATTTTAGAGGACATCATTTCTACGGCGATAATGGCATCATCAACTAATAAGCCTAAAGCCAAAATCAAAGCACCTAGTGATATTTTGTGCAAACCTATGCCATTCAAATACATCACCAAAAAGGTACTGGCTAATACCACAGGAATGCTAATAGCCACCACCATACCACTACGCCAACCTAAGGACAGCAAACTAACACTGAGTACGATGACCAACGCTTCTATCAGTGACTTTACAAAATCATTAACCGAATGAGCGACAATTTTAGGCTGTAAGGTCACTGGATTTAACGCTAACCCCACTGTGAGTTCGGGTAAGATTTTTGCCATGACCTTATCTAGCTGGTGACCCAAACTAATAATATCTCCGCCATCTTTCATGCTGATACCTAAGAGCAAACTGTCTTTACCTTGATAGCGAATACGGCTTTTAGGTGGATCTTCATAACCCCGATAAATATGGGCGACATCACCTAGGCGAAAATCTTGATTATTAGCGCGTAGACGTAATTGATTTAAATCGTCTACCGTATTGTAACGACCTGATACGGCAATACGGATGCGCTCATCTAAAGATTCAAACGTGCCGCTAGGTACTACCGCATTTTGTGCTTGCAAAACAGCCATCAGAGCATTAGCACTCAGACCCAAACTAACTAACTTGGCATTTGATAACTCAATAAAAAGGCGCTGTTCTTGCTCACCAAAAAACTCGACTTTTGCGACATCATCAATTTTCAATAACTCTGTTCTGATGAGTTCAGCCTGTTTTTTTAAAGCAGCATAATCAAAGCCATCACCCGTTAAAGCATACATACTGCCGTAAACATCACTAAACTCATCATTAAACGTTAAGCTTTCAATGGCTTGTGGCAAGGTATGCCGAATATCACCTATTTTTTTACGAACCTGATACCACACTTCAGGTATATCTTTGGATAAAGTATCATCTTTGGCAACTAGGAATATCATCGACTCGCCAGGTCTTGAAAAACTACTGGAATAATCTAAATGTGGCACTTCCTGAAGTTTCTTTTCTAGTTTGTCTGTGACTTGCTGCTCGACTTCCTCAGCACTTGCGCCTGGCCAAGTCGCATGAACTAGCATGAGCTTAAAGGTAAAGGGCGGGTCTTCAGATTGACCTAATTTAGTATAAGAAATCAATCCGGCAATGGTTAGCACTAACATCAAATACAACACTAAGACCTGATGTTTTAAGGCCCAATCTGACATATTAAAGCGCGGACTGGCCATTACTTCTTTACTCATGGCGCCATCTCAATAACGGGTTTAACCAGTTGATCTTTAATCAAGGTATGCACACCCGCTATGGCTACTTTCTCTCCGACTTTTAAACCTTCTTTTATTAACACGCCCTCTTCTGTAAAGGGCCCCGCTATAACCTCACGTGGCTGGGCTTTATTTTGCTCATCAATCACCCAGACCACTGATTTATTATTGATTTGGGTGAGTGCACGACTGGGTATGAGATAGCCCGCAGTGGCTAAGGGATCGGTAACGTTAAAGTGGACGCCTGCGGTCATACCCAGTTTAATGGCTTGATCGGCATGGTTAAGAGTAATACGTACATTAAACGCACGCGTTGCCGCATCTGCGATTGGCGAAATCTCCCTAACCACACCCGTATAAGTCTCCGTCTGATTGGCCCATAACCTCACCATGACCTGAGCATTCAAGTTAATTTCGGACATGCGCGATTCTGGGGACGCAACCGAAACATCAATGGCTTGCGTATCGGCAATCTTTACGATAACTTCACCGGCCTGTATTACTTGTCCGGGTTCAGCATAAATCATGGTGACAACGCCGTCACGATCTGAGCTTAGATTAACGTATTGCATCTGATTTTCAGCAACCTGCGCTTGCGCCTTAGCTTGAGCAAGTCTCGCACGGGTAGTTACATATTGGGCTTCTTTTATATCCAGAGCCGAAGCCGAGATAAATTTTTTAGCAAACAACTGGCGCTGACGAGTTAACTCGGCCATCGCTAAGTTTTTATCGGCCTCTGCCGCACTCACAGCGGCCAGCGCTGCGGTAACGCTTAAGTGATTATCAAGTGGATCTAAATAAGCTAAGACCTGCCCTTTTTTAACCAAGGCACCGACGTCTACATTACGCTTAATGATTTTGCCATTCACTCTAAAGCCTTGACTAGACTCATAACGAGGACGAACCTCACCAACCAAAATCATGCCCTGTACGGAGGTTTTTTCACCGACTACAGTCACCAAGGCTGGGCGTGGCGATGCTTTTGGGGGTTGCGACTTGCTACAGTCAGTCAGTAGCACTATTAATAAGCATCCAAAGATTATTTTTGTCATAAAGTTTTTAGTAGAGGATTTTGGTGAGTCTAGTTAACGCTGGGTTATTGAACGAGTTGCTGATTAATATCGACTAAATCATTTTCTGCAACCACGCCTGAAGCGGCTTTCAAACGGATGATATTCACTAAATAACTCGTGCGTGCTTGCAATAAATCACGCTTAGCACTAAATAATTGTTGTTGCGCGTTGAGTACATCGACACTGGTGCGTAAGCCAACATCATAACTCACTTGGGTAGAATCTAACTGATTTTGACTACTGACTAAAGCTTGCTCATAAGCTTTGACCTGAGCAACACTGGTATTCAAGTTTAAATAAGCACGTTGCGTGTCTTGGCTAGTTTGTCTTCTAGCAATTTCCACGTCATTGACGGCCTTTTGTTTACTTAACAGCGCTTGCCGGACTCGCGAAGACGTGCCGCCACCTTGATAGAGAGGCACTTGTAATTGCAAACCCACGCTACCGCTCTTAAGATCACTACCAAATCCGTAATAACTGCCGCTAGCATAACTTTCAGATACACTGGCAACGGCATCTATAGTAGGCAAATGGCCGGCATTGGCATGCTCTATGGCTTGCTCAGCTAATTTAACGCTATCTTGATGAATTTGTATGTTTAAATCATTTGCCGCAGCAACCTCTAGCCATTTATCTAGGCTCTGTTCTAAGGCATGGGTTCTCATCGCTGTATTCACTGGCGCTAAAGACATCGGGATTTCACCGGTAATAACCTGAACGGATTGTTGGGCTATTTGATGATCGTTAATAGCAGCAAGCTCTTGCGCTACCACCAAATCGTAACGAGCTTGCGCTTCATTTACATCAGTACTGGTATTGGTACCGGCCTCAAAGTTGGCTTTAGCTTGCTCTAGCTGACTTTGAATCGCAGCCTTTTGTGCTGTTAATAAGTCGCTTTTATCTTGCGTCAGTAACACATCAAAATACGCCAAGGCCGTGCGTAAAATCAAGGTTTGCTGAGTTAAATAAAGTTGTTTATCCGCCAAACTCACTTGAGTTTTCGCTTGTTCTAATTCGACTAAATTTTGTTGACGATAAATCGGTTGATGCGCTTCAACGCCATATTGATAGCCTGAAAACGATTGCCCGCCACCGGGAAAGGGAACACGTGCAGTATTAAAAGCAATATCGGTATGAGTAATAGCCGTGCCCGCATTAAAATTAACCACGGGGCGATACAGCGCTTTACCTTGCTCAATAATTTCTTGTGTCGCTTGATTAGCCAGCAATGCCGACGCTAAGGTAGCATCATGCGCTAAGGCCAAATTATAAATATCAAGCAGCGATTGCGGCTTATTTTCAGCATGAACGGTTAATGACATTGCAAAAAAATCGCTTAGAATTGCTATCAGTAATAAGGTTAGCTTAAGCATAAAATTTTAAAATTCTATATGAAACATAGTGAATAGAAAAAACATCTCATCAGCCACTGAAAACGCCAAAGTCGTCATCCCAACATGGATATGGGCATCGAATGTAGATAGTTTTTATCATGGGATTAAAGCATTGAATCATCATCGGCCTTTACCATAAGGGCTCATGTCTAAATTAAAATAACTTATGACTTAGCTTTAGTTAGGTGTTACTGCTTGATACCACTATAAGTTGATTATTGTCAACTGGAGTACAGTATCTGTCAACTAGCTTTGAATAACGTATATGAAATAATAGTGAATTGTCGACTGGCTCTTTAAAGAATGAAGCGTTATATTTTCTAATAAAAATCATAGGCTGTTAATAGTCCGATATCACCAGCGTGCGGCACTACCAACTACCAGTAGCGGCGTATTGTCTTGATAGCCTGGTGAAAGTTGGATATTGAGCAAGCTAAAACTGCCATTACCATGATTGGCTTCTATCTCTAAGTCATCTGTGCCATAAAAAATCACGCAGCTCATCATCTAGATTTATATTTTTGGCATCCTCCTCTAAGACAACTAGTCTGATGCAGGGGGCTACGATTACCCATTTATTGTTATCAAATATCGAAGTGACTGGATAAACCAAAAATCAATTGATGGTTAACAGTTTCAGTACTTATAACACCACCACCTTTTAAATTATCTTCTACGCTAGCATAAGTTAATTTGTATTCCGCAAAGCCAGAAATGAAACTGTAAATATCATAATTTAGACCAAACATAACATTAAAAACAGGACCAGCTCCAAACTGATATTCATACGTTTTTAAATTGTAAACGGTAGCTTCAACATGAGGAATACTAAAGCCTGCACCTAAGCCAGTATAAGGCTGTAAACGACCCAGCAATGTTCCATCACGCTGCCCAGTTGGAAACCATCGATATTGCCCGTTAAACGTTAAGGTATTTAAACCATGCGACATATTAAATTCTTTAAGGGCTGTTGTGTTAATGACTTGATTACCATTTAACGGTACATTATTTTGAACTCCGCTAACTGCTACAGATTTACTATCAATCAAGTAATTTTTTAAATGACTAAAATCAACAGAAAAACCAATATTTGGCGTATCTTTTAACCAATATCCAACTCGTGCCCCATAAAATACAGGCGATTTAAATGAATTATCTTCCCAACTTACATCTTTAAAATTTAAATTTGTCTGTCCCTGTTTTAAATTTAAATCACTATTATCTATAAATGATTTTCCACCATACCCACTAATTGATAGTTCTGCACTAGCTGAAAGTGGCATCAAGAAGCCTCCCGTTAAAATTACAGCTAGTATTAGTTTATTGAAGATTATTGGTGCTAAATTAATTTTAATTTGTCTCATAAGCTTTATATAAAAAGTTAAATAATAATGCTCTGTAATTTGAAGCTGTTAATGTCACTTAAATTCATAAGCTCCGTTCTTTTTCTCTAGCATACGCCAGAGTTACTTCTGGATAAAAACCGGTAGATAACGTATTTTTTTACTAGCAATTCTAAAACCCAACCGCTAGCACAAAGAACAACTGAGCTCTGTAATAAAATAAATCCATCAGAGGCTTTTTTTACATATCATTTTTAGCGGTATTTTAAATCATGCTCTTTATGGTCAAAGGTGCGAGTTTATTCAGTGTTTTAGTCATGTGTAGCCCCACGCTGGCAAATTAAAAACCCTTGAATGATTTACCAGCAACTGCTGCTGGTACTTATTGTATTTGGTTGCATTTCATTGGACAATAAAAAACCCGCTGAGTCATGTGACTTGCGGGTTTAATGTAATTCTTTGAATCTTGGCGGGGACAACCGAACGTTGGCCTACAGGTACTTATATTGCTGCATTGTTGGCATTTAAAATAAAAAGATACCCCCATAAATACCCCCAAATAATTAAAGTACCTCTATTTTATTACCTCGAAAACAGTATATTTCTAACCGTTGGTTTTTTTTATCACCATATAGGTATTACTACTTATAGCTATCATTTCAAATTCCACAAATTCACTAAGTTATTGGTAAGCATTTCCTAATAGTTGGCACGATTATTGCAAAACAATATTTATACTTAAAACGCAATTTCAGTTTTAGCTAAATTTTCTAGAGAGGCTTAACGGCATAGAAAAAAATCATACAACTGGAGGTATCCCCCCTCTTGCCCTTGCACCAACCATCAAAGTATTAAGCAGGGCATCAGGGCATAGGCGTTTAAGATCAGCCCAGAACTGCAGTCCTTTACAGGTATCTGGCAGATTATCCAGTAAAGCAGTTAGATCATATTCCTGCTCTAAGAAGTCATAATCTACAAACGGATCTTTCATATTCCACCAATGCAAAATAGATTGCCCACCATCAGCATCAACCAATGATGGGTGTTTTATACATTTAAAGCCAATTAGAGGCTCTCTACGCCTCTTTATACCATAACCTATACAAAGACATGCCTTTATGACTTAAATGGCATTAACTTAACAATATATTGATTATCATCATTATTATAGACCACCGCCCACCCTAAACCTCTATCTGGTGGATTACTTA
>CAMDNJ010000039.1 GCA_945902915.1 Crenothrix polyspora
TCGTCAACCTTAGCCAGATTCGGAAAGTCATCTAGACTATGAAAACAGCGGTGGAAACCCAAATCTTTCCCAGCCGCAAGGAAACGCCCAAAACACTGATCTTCGCCAAGACCGACAGCCATGCTGACGACATTATCAATATCTTGCGCGAGGTTTACGGTCAGGGTAACGCCTTCTGTAAAAAGGTCACTTATAAAGCCAAAGAAGACCCAGATAGCATACTCAGTAGTTTCCGCAATGACTACAACCCTCGGATTGCCGTCACCGTTGACATGATCGCCACTGGCACCGATGTTAAGCCGCTGGAAGTATTGCTGTTCATGCGTGATGTGCGCAGCAAAGGCTACTATGAACAAATGAAGGGGCGCGGCGTGCGTAGCTTAGGCTTTGACGACTTAAAACGCGTCAGCAATAGCGCCGACAGCGCCAAAACTCGCTTCGTGCTGATCGATGCCGTTGGCGTGGAGAAATCGCTTAAAACTGAATCCCGCCCGCTGGAGAAAAACCCCGGCGTCGCCCTCAAGGATTTACTGCAAGGCATCGCTATCGGCCACCGCGACGACGACACCGTATTGAGCCTTGCCAATCGCTTGGTGCGCTTGTCCAAACAATTGGACGACAAAGCTCAGACCCGCATCGAAAAAGTGTCCGGCGGTATTCCCGTCAGCGAACTTGCCAAGCGGCTGATTAGCGCAATTAATCCCGACAAAATCATCGAAGCCGCACTAGCGACAGCAAAAGCCCAAGGCATTACCCGAACCGAAGACTCGCTTACCGAAGATGAAATCAGCGCCGCCCGTGCCCAGCGCGTTGCCGCAGCCTGCGAGCCGTTCGACAAACCGGAACTGCGCGAGCAAATCGAATCCGCTCGCCGCGAACGTGAACAATTGATTGACCACCTTAATCTCGATCAAGTCACCTTTTCCGGCTACAGCGAGCAAGCCGAAGCGCAGGCACAAAAAACTATTCAGACCTTTACCGATTACATCAACCAGCACAAGCAAGAAATCGAAGCCTTAAGTTTCTTTTACCAACAACCTTACCAACGCCGAGCGCTCACCTTTGAAATGATCGATGAACTGCACGATGCTTTAAGCCGCCCGCCACTAATGCTGACCACCGAACGGCTGTGGAGCGCCTATGCCCGCGTGCAATCCAGCCAAGTGAAAGGAGCGAACAGTAAACGCCAATTGACCGATTTAATCGCACTGCTGCGCTTCGCCATAGGCTTGGATGCCGAACTCAAACCCTTTAGTGAACAAGTCGATAAACGCTTTCAAGAATGGATCTTCCGCCACAATGCTCAGCGCACCACGGCGTTTAGTGCCGAACAAACCGAATGGCTGCGGATGATTAAAGACCACATTGCCAGCAGTTGCAGCATCAGTCGTGATGATTTCGACTATGCCGAATTTGCCGATAAAGGCGGCTTGCAGAAGGTATGGTCGGTGTTTGGCAAACAACTGGATGAATTGATGACAGAGATGAATAAGGAGTTGGTAGCCTAACAGCTACTAAGAAAATGGCCTTTACCACAACAGTAAAAGAAGTTATCGCTTGCGATAAAACGGGATTACTTGCAAAGCACCCTTCATGGGAACGAACACTACTTAGTGAAATTGCGACTATTTTAAACGGTGCACCCTTTGACTCCGAGATGTTCAGTAATACTGAAGGAGTCCCATTGATTCGAATCCGAGACATTCAATCGGGTATGACCTCAACTTATTACAGAGGCACTTATGACGAATCATTTCTAGTAAACAGAGGCGATCTTTTAATAGGTATGGATGGTGACTTTAACTCTGCTTACTGGGCTTCCGGGCATGCATTGCTTAATCAAAGGGTATGTAAAATTACATCTATTGAAACTTTGTATTCGCAAAAACTCTTGGCTTATTTATTGCCGAGTTATTTGTCAGCCATTAATCAACATACTTCTGCGATTACAGTAAAACATCTCTCATCAAAAACGATAGGGGACATCGAGTTACCGTTACCGCCACGTTCAGAACAAACCCGCATAGTCGAAAAACTCGAAGAACTGCTGTCCGATCTCGACGCCGGGGTGGCCGAACTCAAGGCCGCACAGAAGAAGTTGGTGCAGTATCGGCAATCGTTGCTGAAAGCTGCGGTGGAAGGTGCGCTGACTACCGAGTGGCGTACAACAAACCAACCCAAAGAAACCGGCACGCAATTGCTTGAGCGCATTCTGATAGAGCGTCGCGCTCGCTGGGAAGCCAAGCAATTAGCCAAATTTAAGGAACAAGGTAAAGCCCCGCCCAAAGACTGGGAAAACAAATACCCTGAGCCTGTCAAACCCGATATCAGCGATTTGCCGGAATTGCCGAAGGGGTGGGTGTGGAGTTCTATTGGTCAATGCTTTTATGTTGGCGTTGGGGCAACACCAAGTAGAAAGGAACCAGAATATTGGAATGGAGAAATCCCTTGGGTCAGCTCAGGAGAAGTTCGCTTTGTTGAAATTACCAACACGAAAGAACTGATCAGTAGATCAGGATTGAACAATAGCAGTACACAAATAAATCCGATCGGTAGCGTACTTCTAGGCATGATTGGAGAGGGTAAAACACGCGGACAAGTAGCCATCTTGGGTATTGAAGCTGCGAACAATCAAAACTGCGCTGCAATTTGGGTTACAGAAACTGATATTCCGCCTGAATACGTTTATTACTGGTTATGGTCACGCTACGAGGAGACACGCAGAGGCAGTAGTGGAAACAATCAACCTGCTCTGAATAAGTCGATTGTCGAGAAAATCCCTTTTCCGCTACCATCGCTTAATGAGTTGCATGTAATCGTTGGGTTGGTCAGCACATCACTGTCTCAAATTGAAGATCAAGAAGCTGCGATAAAATACTCCCTCAAACAATCTGCCGCCCAACGCAAAAACATCCTGAAAGCCGCCTTCTCTGGCCAACTGGTACTGCAAGATCCCAACGACGAACCGGCTAGCGTGTTGCTGGAGCGGATACGCGCTGAGCGAGAACAACAAAAAAAAACAACCCAAAGTTAAGAATCCCCGAAAGAGTACAGGCATGAAAAAGTCAGACCTTGATAACGTCCGTGATTGGATCGAAAGTAAACCCGATGCAAGCACATTCAATTTTTCCGAGTTGAGTAATAGTCTGCCTGAAGATTATGAGACATTAAAAGATTCACTATTTCAGCTATTGGCTGAGGACAAGCCAATTATCGAACAAGGTTTTGATCGAGAAACCAGTTCTTTGCAATTCAAAAGAGTGAAGTCATGAAATTGTTGAACCTTAGAATTTACAAAGCCGATACCTGTGGCGGGCTACTCGATGGACTGATCATTCCTTTCAGGAGCGAACACGTTGATGCGGAGATATTTGACCCACTGTGTTTGATTGGGCCAAATGGCTCAGGTAAGTCTCAGTTACTGCAAGTTATTGCCGAGATATTTCAGGCGATATTCCACAAATATCTACCCAGTGAAGAACGAGGTACACCCAATGACGGCCTTGAGTTTGAAATCGAATATTTAATTAATGAAGAAGCAGATCCTAAAACTACTAAACGGGTTCGTATTTATCGGCACTCAATTAACAAACGAAAACCGAATATTATTGTTGAGGTTTTTCATGATGGTGACTGGACGCTAGTTGAGTCATCAGAAGCTGTTTCGAGTTTATTGCCATCTAAAGTAGTTGGTTATACCTCCGGGGATAATGAAACATTAAGTTTGCCTTTCTTCTCCAGCCGAGCTGGTTATGCTAAAGAAGTTAGAACAAATGCTTTGGACGACACAAAAAAATCCGATCAAATTCCAGATCCTAGGTTATTGCTTATAGATTACGGCACAAATCTGGAAGTTTTAGTAGCAAATCTATTATTGAACCCAGACTCTGTAAAAACGAAGCTTTTATCAGAGCCAAATTTAAAGAGTCTTCGTTCGTTTCGTTGTGTTGTTCAATTAAATCATACAGAGGCACGGGGTCGAGAGGGTGTCAAGCTTACAGACGAGTTAGAAAAATATATTAAATATCTGAAGTGTTGTGCCACTAGCTATTCCTTTGACGAAAAACAGAAATCATGGGTTTTTGATTACTTTGTGACCGCTGCAACTTACGAGGCTTTTGGGTATTATTGGTCTGGTGCTCTCGAACTCTATGGCTGTTTTCATAAACTCGCTATGTTGAACGATTTAATCATACCTAGAAAAGCAAGAGATCAGTTTCAGAAAAGCGTTAAAGAGCGACGATTTGCATTACGATTGCCTGAGCCATTTGACGAGCAAAAGGTTTTTCGTTTTGAACGAGTAATATTTATTTCCAATAAAAGCGGGCAGGAAGTCGACTATGTTTCACTTTCAGATGGCGAGCATCAATTGGCTCAACTCCTTGGAACGGCAGCGATGGTTTCGTTTCCGAACGTGCTTTTTTTATTGGATGAACCAGAAAGTCATTTCAATCCACGTTGGCGGGTAGAGTTCATTAAAACACTAAAACAATTACCAACAACCCAAGGGGTGCGTTCAGAAATATCTGCTGTAGCACAACAAGAGTGCTTGATTACAACTCATTCGCCATTTGTTCCTTCTGACATGCAACGCGAAAATGTTTTGATTTTCAATAAAGAAATAAATTCTTCAAAAATTGAAATAAGAAGACCACAAATTCAAACATACGGAAGTAAATTCGATGCAATTCTCGCGGAATGTTTCAATATTAGCCCTCCAATCTCTGCGTTATCCAGAGATTGGGTGGAACAACTTTTAGAAAGCGGTACCGTAGCTGAAATCGAAACGGCAATTTCTGAGCTTGGAGACTCCACCGCTAGGATGCGGCTTGCTGCAAAATTGAGTCAATTAGACAAGGATAATTAAGAGATGTTTGTTACTTACCCAATCGAAGCTACTGCCGATAATTGGATTCATGATTGTATTTTTTCTGTATTTAAAACTATCTGTGATGCACTCGATAATGGAAAAACTATACCGGCGTGGCCAGAAATACTACCAACACAACATCAAAACTCATTAAGTTCTAAAAGAACACTTCCAACGCTAATAAAGCAGTTTGAAGCTGAAGCAGCAAAACTAACAAATGTCGATAGAGCTAATTTTATTCGCTTATTTTTCCAACAAAACTTAATTGCAGGATTGTTAAATGGCTCTGAGGTTATTCCTATTATTGCAGATGAACTTAAATCTATAATTGAGGTTGCTAAAGCCGTGTGTGATGAAGGTTTCTCATTATTGACTAATACTGAAGTTAGAGACCAACATTACTTAGTAATTTATGACAGTTTAAAAATTAAAACATGCCCATTCTGTGGCATTGAGCCGTTTGATTCACCAAAGCTTCGTCGTGAAAACCTAGACCACTATTTGGCGAGAAGTATTTATCCTTTATCTGCAGCTAATTTCCATAATTTAGTGCCTATGTGTAGCAAATGTAATCAGCGTTATAAAGGCCAAATAGATATTTTGCACAACAATGGCAACCGTCGGAAAGCTTTTAATCCATACGGAATTGATTGCGCTGACATTAATCTATTGAACTCAATAATTGTAGGTGCTGATCGAATTCCTGAATGGCAAATTGATCTTGTTCCAGATATTGAAGAAACACAAACATGGGAAGATGTATTTTCCATTCGTATTCGACTTACTGAAAATGCCCTTAATCCATGCTACTTCGATTGGCTAGGCGAAATTCCGGATTGGTTTTCAGTTTCTCAAATAAATGAACACATTGATAATGAAAACTTACTAACAAATCTGGAAGCGTTTGCTGCTTATAAAAGCAAGCATAAAGACCCTGGAATAGGCTTTCTTAAGCACAAAGTTATTGAGATGCTCGTACATCATTTTAGGCAAGGAAACGAGCATTTGATCGCGATGATAAGATCAAGCTTGCCGAAACAACCAATCATTTCATAGTCTAAATAATCGAATTAAATAATGAATACCTCTAACCTGATCCAAAAAGTCTGGAATTTCTGCCACACCCTGCGCGATGACGGCGTGGGCTATGGCGATTATCTGGAGCAACTCACCTATTTGCTGTTTTTAAAGATGGCACATGAGTACGCGCAAGAACCTTACAACCGCGACACCCATATTCCCGAAGGTTACGACTGGGCTAGTTTGCGTAGTAAGGTGGGTGAACCACTGGAAGCGCATTATCTAGCGACACTACACAAGCTAGGCACTGGGCCGGGCATGTTGGGCGCCATCTTCTTCAAGGCGCAAAACAAGATTCAAGACCCGGCCAAGCTATCGAGGCTGGTGCAGTTGATTGATGCGGAAAGCTGGGTGGGTATGGATGCCGATACCAAGGGCGATTTGTACGAAGGCTTGCTGCAAAAGAATGCTGAAGATACCAAGAGCGGTGCCGGCCAATACTTTACGCCTCGCGCACTGATTCAGGCGATGGTCGAGTGTGTGCGCCCCGAGCCGATGAAATCTATTGCCGATCCTGCTTGCGGCACCGGCGGATTTTTTCTGGGTGCTTACAATTGGTTAAGCCATACTAACCCTGAAAGCGGCGCTGGTCGGGTGGGACTGGATAAAAAGCAAAAAGAATTTCTGCGGCACCAAACGTTTCACGGCAATGAGATCGTACCCAATACCCGACGCATGTGCTTGATGAACTTGTTTTTGCATAATATCGGCGAACTCGATGGCGAGCCTTCTGTGGAGCGTGCCGATGCGCTGATTAGTGATCCGGGTAAACGCTTTGATTACGTATTAGCGAATCCGCCCTTCGGTAAGAAAAGCAGCATGACCATTACCAATGAGGAAGGCGAGGAAGACAAAAATGCGCTAACTTACGAGCGCCAGGATTTTTGGGAAACCACCTCTAATAAACAGCTTAACTTTCTGCAACACATCGTCACCATCCTGAAAGACACCGGCCAAGCCGCTGTAGTATTGCCAGACAATGTTTTATTTGAAGGTGGAGCGGGCGAGAAAATTCGCAAAAAATTGCTAGAGAACTGCGACGTACACACCTTGTTGCGCCTGCCCACCGGTATCTTTTATGCCCAAGGCGTTAAGGCGAATGTGCTGTTTTTCGACGCTAAACCCAAAGACGGTCAGGTGCATACTAAAGGTGTGTGGATATACGATCTACGCACTAATAAGCATTTCACGCTGAAAACAAAAACCTTGAAGTTGGACGATTTACGCGATTTTATCGACAGCTATAATCCTGAAAATCGGCATGAACGTAAGGAAAGCGACCGCTTCAAATACTTCAGCTATAGCGAATTAATAAGCCGTGATAAAGCCAGTCTGGATATTTTTTGGCTTAAGGATGACACGCTCGACAATCTGGATGATCTGCCACCTCCTGATGTTTTACAGCAGGAAATCATTGAGCACCTTGAAGCTGCGCTTGCCTCGTTCAGAGATCTAGCGGTTGGGCTTCAACCATAAAGCTTTAATATTTTCCTAAAATTCAAACTGCTTGATTCTCTTTATTCGGGGGTTTAATTAAAGGTTGAAATCTAATCTTACAACTACTACACCATATAAATGGCATATTTATCATAAAACATTCATCTGAATAGGGTATGCTACAGAAGAGTAGAAATAGTCACTTTTTAAAAAGAAAATCTTTTACAATTGATAGTGAACAATTAAAATAAAAAAATCCGGTCGAAATAGAATACTCTTGTAAAAATTTGCATTGTGTAAAGAATTTTATAAGAAAAGGTGGATTTATTTACACTTTTAATATAATTTTATATGCGAAATTACACTTAATCCATTTGAAACAGTATATTATATTGTAATGGCATTTACAAATTTAATGCAAGGTGTACTTAACCTTTCTAACAGAGCCCTAAATAGACTGTTTTATTTAACCAATAATGGGATGACATGTTAAAACGATTTTTGTTAATAGGCTCTTTGTGTGTTCTTTTGGGTGGATGTGCTTCTACTCAGCCGCCAGCGCCTGTTTATGGCAGCGGTGTCGCCGTTTATAGTAAACCACCACCGAAAGTAGTCAAAGCCAAGTCTAAGACAAAAGGAAAGCCTAAGCTTACTAAGCAGATAGATCAAACAGTTGCTCAGCCGCCTGTAAAACAAGAAATTCCTGAGGTGCTTACCACTAAACCGCTAGCTGAGCCTGAGCAGATCGCAGCCCCAGTAGATATCCCAATAGAACCTTTAGCGCCGATGCAGCAAGAACAGGTCGCAGCTTCTTCGAAGCAAGAGCCGGCATTATCTGAGCCAGCCACTAATGTGTCACCATCAGAAAATCAGGCAGAACGCCCAGTAGAAGACCAAGTTATTCCGACATTGAAGCAAGAGCCAATAGAATCTCCTGCAGTCTCTCCTATGCAGCAGGCTAAATTTTCACCCTTAGATGCTTTTGCACCTTTGTCACCTGCTGTTAATGCTTTAGCATCAGCTGCTAATCAGAGTAGTAAGTCCGGTGATATTGAGGCGGCTACGACCACCATTGAACGTGCCATTAGAATAGAGCCACGTAATGCTACCTTGTATTATAAATTGGCAATACTTAGGTTAAAACAGTCTAAACCAAAGCTGGCGGAAGATTTAGCCAAAAAGGCTTTACTGCTGGCAACGAATGATGCAACTCTTAAAAAACACAGCTGGTTATTAGTAGCAAGAGCAAGAGAGTTAGTAGGTGATAGCAAGGGTAGCATAGAAGCCAAGGCTCAAGCGGATAAGTTTTAGAGCGCTGGTTGTCAAGAAAGTCGGGTGCTGTTTTTCGTGCCCGACATATCAAAGGTTAAATAACACGCTGATGTTGGTTTTTCGGTCATCGTTTCTACATTAAGTAGTGGCATTCGCGGAAAATCATGCAGTCCAAATCTGCAGCAATACTTCTACCCCATCCGCTCAAACAAGTGATAACCCACTTCTCCCGCCACTTTACTTTTCAAGAGTCGCCAGTTTTCTGGCATACCAGTTAGGGTAAGCGTGCTTTCTGTTTCTACATAGATTTTTGCATGCTTGCTTAGCCAGTCTTTTGTTTCGAGTAATAGACAGGTCTGCACGACTAAGTCCATGGCGAAAGGTGGATCAATAAACACCACATCAAACTCTTGTGCTGCGCCGGATAGATACTGCAATACATCGGCTTGTACCATTTTTATCTGGGTAGCGGCTAAGGTGCTGGCATTGTCTTTTAGAGCTTTGCAGGCCAAACTGTTGTTTTCGACTTGAACGACAGACTTAGCTTCTCTAGAGGCTGCTTCAAAACCTAAGGCACCGCTGCCAGCATATAAATCCAGACAACGGCTGCCGATGATGTCGTTGCGTAGCCAATTAAATACAGTTTCGCGAACTCTGGCTGGCGTGGGTCTTAAACCTGGCGTATCGATAAAGCTGATGCAGCGACTACGCCAGTCGCCGCCGATGATTCTAAGTTTATTGGACATCTATTCTGACTTACCGACGGTAATGGTTTGTAATAAGGAGAGATTAACGTGGCGTTTAAGTGCGTCGGCGATGGAGGCAACAGTCACGGCGTCTACTTTGGCTTGAAAAGTATCCAAGTAATCTAAGGGCATATCATAAAAGCCGATCATAGCGACATAGCTAGCCAGTTTTTTGTTGGTATCAAAACGCATGGCAAAACCGCCGGTAATATTCTTTTTGGCGGCAATTAACTCTGCTTCGCTAGGGCCTTGCGCAATATAATCTGCTAAGGTTTTATTCAGCACTTGTAGCGCTTCGGTGCTTTGATCATTGCGCGTTTGTAAACTGATTAGAAATGGCCCTGGTTTTTTCATGGGCACGAATGCACTGGAGACACCATAAACCAAGCCGCGTTTTTCTCGGATGTCATTAAACAGCTTAGAGACTAAGCCACTACCACCCAGAATATGATTGCCTACATAAAGATCAAAATAATCAGGATCCTTACGGTAAGTGCCTGGCAAGCCCACTAAAACATGAGTTTGTGTGGACGGAAACTGCGTATGCTGTAGGTTCGCAGTAATCGGCATGGTCACTTCAGGTAGCGGTTCTGGTTTTTCCCCAACAGGCAAGCCAGAAAGCACAGTCTCGGCGGCAAGCTCTGCTTGTTCCTTAGTTAAGTCACCAACAATTACGATCATGGCATTTGCGGCCACATAATATTGTTGATAAAAATGGCGTAGATCAGCGCTCTTAAGCGCAGTCACTGTTTTAATCACGCCGGAATCAGGATGAGCATATGGATGATTGCCATACAGAGTGTTGTAAAAAGCAATGCTGGCCAATGCGCCTGGTGATTCTTCTTGTTGCTTTAAACCCGCCAAGGTCAGGTTTTTTTCGCGCTTAAAGTCAGCTTCTTTAAAAGTGGGTTTGGCCAAGATGACTTGCATCGTATGCAAAGCTTTATCGAATAGCGGTTTATCGGTCAAGGTTCGTAACGATACCGTGGCCATATCGATAGAACTACCGGCGCTAAACTTTGCGCCAACGCTTTCAAAGCGTTGGGCGATCTCATCGGCATTCCAAGAGCCTGCACCGGTGTCTAAAAGCCCAGCAGTGAGTGAGGCTAAGCCGAATTTTTCCTTATCACGCGCACTACCCGCATCAAATACCAACTGTATATCGACCATCGGTAGGCCTTCAGTGTGTACATAATAAACGGGGCTGCCTTGCTTAGTTTGCCAGTGTTCGATTTTCGCGGCAGCACTGGCGGTTTGGCTGATCGTCAGCAACACAACAGCTAATAGAAAGGCTATGTGAGTATCTAAACCGGCTGATTTTAAAAGACGAATACGCATTAGTGAGCTTCCTTTTTTGCTGTGCTGGTAGTAATGATTTGTGGTTCTAGGTAAGCAATACTTAAATGATCTTCAATGAGATATTTTTGCGCTACTTTTTGCACTTGCTCTGCCGTTACTTGATTAATTTTAGGCACGTATTCATCCATTTTTTTCCAACCTAAGCCCACGGTTTCAAGCGTACCTATTTGCATGGCCTGATAAAAATTGGAATCGCGTTGGTAGATATCGCTGGCTAACACTTGAGCTTTAATGCGTTGCAATTCATCAGGGCTAATTAAGTTTTGTTGTAGTTTTTTAACTTCTGCCTTTAGGGCGACTTCTAAGTCGGCTACGCTTTTACCTTCGGCAGGCGTTGCTTCTAGTTCAAACAAGCCTGACATGCGCGTACCCATTTCATAGCCTGCACCGGCAGCAACCGCTATTTGTTTGCCACGTACCAGGCTAGATGATAAACGTGCGCTGTTGCCGCCATCTAAGACACCGGCCAGCACTTCCAAGGCATAGACTTCTTCTTCAATAGCCGCGGTTTTTAATACCGGTACTTTATAAGCCATGACGACCGATGGCAGTTTTGCTGGTACTTTTACCGTTATCTTACGTACGCCTAACTGTTCGATTTCAGTCTGCGGTTTTAAGGCTTTAATGTCACTGGTCTTTAATTCACCAAAATAGTGTTCGGCTAGCTCAAAAACCGCAGCAGCTTGCACATCACCCACGACCACTAGAGTGGCATTATTAGGTGCATACCAACGTTGATACCACGCTTGTAAGTCTTCAACCGTGTAATTAGCAATATCAGACGGCCAACCAATGATGGGATGCTTGTAACCACTATTTGAATAAGCCACCGACATAAACTGCTCTTGCATTTTAGCTTGAGGATTATCATCAGTTCGCATTCTGCGTTCTTCAGTAACCACTTGCAGTTCTTTTTTTAATTCTTCGGGCAGTAAATGCAGATTACGCATTCTATCGGCTTCCAGTTCAAAGCTGACGGCCAGTCTAGAAGCTTCCATGGTTTGAAAGTACGCTGTGTAATCTTGTCCGGTAAAGGCGTTTTCATCACCACCGTTTTCAGCAATGATGCGTGAAAATTCGCCAGCGGCATGTTTATCAGTGCCTTTAAACATCATGTGTTCTAACATGTGCGAGACACCGGTAATGCCACCGGGCTCGTAACTAGAGCCTACTTTATACCAGACCTGAGTCACGGCTATCGGTGACCTATGATCTTCTTTGACTAGAATTTTTAAGCCATTAGCCAAGATGTGTTCAGCTACTTTTGTTTCGGCCTGAGAGCTAAGTGCGGGTAAACAGAGTAAAGCGGTGCATAGTAAGCGATGATTCATAAAACCTCTTTCTTGATAGTAAGCGCGTTGGTCTATTTCAATAAGCCATAGTTCACGGTATTCTATACAATAAATTAAAAGTTGGAACTTATTAAATAATGCCTAGCAAATCCTCTGTGCTTTCATGGAAGAACTACCTCACACTCTGTAAACCCAATGTGGTTGCAGAAATGCTTTTTACCGCTGTGGTCGGTATGTTATTAGCGGTACCAGGCATGCCAGAAATGCAGGCTTTTATTTATGGATTGCTTGGTATTGGGCTGGCAGCCTCGTCAGCAGCGGCGATTAATCATTTTATTGATAGAAAAGCCGATGCGCAAATGGCCCGCACCGAAAAGCGCCCCTTACCTATGGGTAACTTAAACGCGACCAATGTACTGAGCTTTGCCTTGATATTAGGTGTGAGTGCCATGTTGATCTTGGTGTTTTTGGTGAACACCTTAACTGCGATACTGACCTTCTTATCCTTATTTGGCTACGCCATCATCTACACGCTCTATCTTAAAAGAGCCACGCCACAGAATATAGTCATCGGCGGCTTATTCGGTGCCACGCCACCTTTACTAGGTTGGTGCGCTATGACTGGAGAAGTCAGCGCTGATGGCTTATTACTGGCCTTGATAGTGTTCGTGTGGACGCCGCCGCATTTTTGGGCCTTGGCTATTGCTAGGCGTGATGAATACGCCAAAGTGAATATTCCCATGTTGCCGGTGACTCATGGCGTGGAATTTACGCGTTTACAAATCTTGCTTTATACCATTTTATTACTGTTAGTGACCTTATTACCTTATCTAACCGGCATGAGTGGCTTGATTTACGGAGTCTCAGCCTTATTGCTAGATTTTGGTTTTATTTATTACGCCTTACTGATGATGCGTAATAAAGATAATAAAACCGCGATGAAAACCTTTGTTTACTCGATAATCTATATCACCGTGCTGTTTGCAGCTTTGTTAATCGATCATTACATCAGATTTACCTTATGACTTTTACCCATCATGAGCAAACAGGACAAACCGAGCATGCTTTTGCAGAGTTTATCCGCATCTTAGGCAAAGGTAAAAAAGGTTCCAGACCGCTGACGCAAGATGAAGCCTATCGTGCCATGAGCATGATTTTAGCCGGCCAAGTGCTGCCCGTACAATTAGGTGCGTTTTTAATGCTGATGCGCATTAAAGAAGAAACCCCAGAAGAGCTAGCGGGCTTTGTGTTAGCAGCGAGAGCCGCCTGTGATCTTTCTGCTGACAAGGCACTAGTCGATTTAGATTGGTCATCTTATGCCGGAAAGCGCCGGCATTTACCTTGGTTTTTATTATCAGCGCTGTTATTAGCAGACCATGGCATCAAAGTCTTTATGCACGGAGCCACAGGCCCTAGTGCTGATCGAGTGTATACCCAAGATGTCTTAAAATACCTTGGGCTGCATTATTCCACGTCGATAGAGCAAACGAAACAGCAGTTGCAAGAACAGCATTTTAGTTATTTATCACTAGAACATTTTTGCCCGATCTTACATGACATTATAGAGCTGCGTCCGTTGTTAGGTTTGCGTTCGCCGGTGCATACCTTAGTGCGCTTATTAAATCCCTTTAATGCCGACTACAGCATTCAAGGGATTTTCCATCCTAGTTATAGGCCTGTGCATCAGCAAGCGGCGGCTTTATTACAACAGCCCCATGCTGCCGTATTAAAAGGTGAGGGAGGCGAAACCGAGCGTAATCCTGATATGGACTGTTTAGTGCAAAGCGTACACCACGGTGAACTATTAGACGAAAACTGGCCGGCTTTATTTGCCCGTCGCCATATCAAAGATGAAGAACTAAATCCTAAGCAACTCGCGTTAATCTGGCAAGGCCAAGTTGCAGACGAGTTTGCCGAAAGTTCTATCATCGGCACAGCAGCGGTAGCGCTTAAGCTCTTAGGCAAAGCTGATAGTCAGCAACAAGCACATGACTTGGCCTTGGCTTATTGGCAAGGTAGAGATAAAAGTAATTATGCCGATGGTATTTCTAAAAATAACCTATAGAAAGCCCATACCTAGTATGAATAAGGCCCGTTCGACAGCGCATATGCTTAAGTGACGCAAAAAAAATAGTTGGCAAACGCCATAAACCTGTGCCTTAGAACATATTTAAGCAAACTAAGCTGTCCTTAGATAGGTCATGAAATAAGCGGGTAGGCGATGGATTTTGCTGATAGCTAAATTAAAGTGCAGCTAGCTTACGCAAATCGCGAAAACCTTGTGATTTTGGTGAGTACCTTAAGCAAAGCGAAAATTAGATCTTAAAGATGCGAAAAGCGCAAGAAAATGGCGTTTCGCGTAAATAATCCACTAAATTCAAAAGTAACACGCAACTTTTTTATGCTATAGGCGTATTCGATAGGAGCTATGCTTATTGAGCAGCCTATCTGAATATTCTATAAGTAATCTGTGTATCACCTACGCTATCACTTTATTCGCTAAGCGATATGCAGATACCGTAGCGTATCCGCATATTACCTGGATTATTGGCTTATCACGTAACGTATTGGCAAGTTACGTAAAGTATCTGCATATCGTGTAGCGTATCAGCGAGGTTTTTTGTACAAGGTCATGGATTTTACCTAGCAAAGTGAGTCGGGTTGGCCACGCGTGACTAGGCTTGTAACCCAACGCGTAACCTGTAAACCGTATTGCGCCGTATTTTGAATACGTCTATGACGCAATACGACATCTAAATAATGTATTGATCCGTCATGCTCCCTGCCGGTCGGGGTTTGCAACCCCGCCAGAAACGTTTGGATGTTTTAATGGCTTTTGAAACGTGTGTGACGGGGTTGCAAACCCCGTCACGCTTCGGGACCTGTAAACCGTATTGCGCCGTATTTTGAAACGTCTATGACGCAATACGACATCTAAATAATGTATTGATCCGTCATGTCGACATCTTATGACCTTACGAACTATTATTTCTTGCGACCGATGTAACTTACGAAGAATACTATCGATAGTATTCCGTCATGGTATCCGAGACACTCTCGCATCGGTTGAAGACTATCTGTTTTATGCTCATGCCTAGAAGCAGACTTTGATGATGCCATTAGATATGGCTGGCTTTCTAACTCAAATGGGCAACATATCTGTCCTAACTGCCAAGCTGAAAATAATAGTCAAAATAGAAGTTACGACCAGATGATTTTTAAAAGCCCTATTTAACTTATTAATTAAGTTTTTTAAGCTAATAAAGCGGCAATAAGACCGGTTAAAAAAATACCGTCGAAAGTACCGGCTCCTCCAATGACTGCGATAGAGGTTCCCAGCTGAGCAATGTTTTTAATGCGTAGTAGATCGGCACCTATTAAGACACCCAAGACGCCACTCATGTAGGCTAATTGAGCGGCGTGTTCAGGATCAATCACTAAAGCTATTAAAGCAGCACTTAAAGGCGCTAAAAAGATGGGCATACCAACACCAAAACCCGGAATTAATTCACTAGATTTATAACTCAACAGGGTAATCGCAAACACTCCTATGATAATTTTTATAGGGGCTATCAGTTGCAATGACATGAAATAGAAACTTAAGCCTAAGGGGATTAAGCAGCCACCAATATTAACCGCAATAATAATTTTATCGCTGAGCTTAGCTGGAGCTATACCCCAAATGACTTTTTGTATCACCCATTTAACAGGTATGTCCTGTGCTGGGTTACGCAATTGCAAAAAGGGTACATTAATGCCGCTACCCACTAAGGATCCTATCAGTAACACTAAAGATTCTTCAGGCGTTAAGCCTAATTTGGCAAAAGCGATATGAAACAGATTGACTTGCAATAGTGCAATAAAAAAAACCGCTAGTATAGAAAACAGTAAGGCATATTTTATCGGCATCGCTGATCCTTTATGAGGTGCATCTAATACCCTAGCTTTGCCAAACAGCAAGGCTGATTCTTTAAGCCTTAAGACTCAATCTTCCAACTGCTGGATACCGTCTAACCACCATTTAGGCTGTACACTCGCTTTAGGTTTAACAAAATGCCAGATTTCTTTAATCTGTTCAGTAGAGCCATTGAGGTCTTCACGCATAATGGCATCAAATAACACCGTAGCTTCCAGCTCATTGCCTATTTCTCTTACTTCTAATAATTCAGCGTCTAACTTTAATAAGTCCGTGACATTATCAGTAGTCGTTGCTTTAAGTTGAGCTTGAATTTCAGCAAACACCTTGTCCGTGGTTAAGCCTCTGATTTCGGCTAAATCTTTAGCATCCCAAGCTTTTTGCAAAGCACTATAAGCCATTTTCGCACCGGCCAAGAAAGCGCTACTATCAAAGCCTGCGGGGGCCTTACTTTGTTGTGCATTCTGGCTGACAGAGGAGTCCGTCTGCTTTTTAAATAACAGATCGGTATTTATTCCCGTCTGATTAGACGGCATTGATTGTGATTGAGCATCATAAGCATTGCGCTGGTAAGACTGCTGTTGCGCAGCACCGGCTTTGGCGGCAAATAATTTATACAGCAGATAAGCGATGCCGGCTAAAACCAGAATATCCATAAAATTAATATTCTCAAAGGCGCCGCCAAAGAACAACGCGCCTAATAATCCACCCAAAGCTAAACCGCCTAGCATGCCCATCATTCCGCCTCGTTGAGACATGCCTTGTCTCGCCGTCTGATTTTGAGCTGTTGCTTGTTGTTGACTGGCAGTACGACTGGGTGGCAGAGCTGAACGTTGAAACGGTGCATTGTGAGAGGGTCTGCTGCCGAAAGAACTGCCGCCACCAAAACGTTTTGCTTCAGCATCGGTCATGCCCGATAACACTAAGCAAACGCCGATAACCAAGAAAGCAACCAAAGCGCTATATTTGTTCATGAAATCACCTCTGTTAAATAAGTTGTCATTATTTTAGTTTATAATCGATTATCATTTATCGACTTAGCACTTAAGACTAAGCGCTGGTTTTAAAGTATGATAGCTATCAGTTAGCTGGATTTTTACGAGTGTCATTAATATAACATAGGCCGCATGTTTCCAACACTACGTAAATTTTTGATTATTGCTCTAACGATACTGCAATTATTTGCTCCGTTAGTTCATGCACATGTCAGTGTCGCCCCGACCAATCAGGGCTTTCATGTACCGGGACTGGAACACTATAGTCTCCACCATGAATCGATTGCTTATAGTAAAGCTCCCGCTCTTCATACTTGCATCGATGGCGTTATGGTTGCTGTCGGCTTAGGTCTTAAACAAAAGCTAAGTACCACACAAGCAGACACGGATAACAGCTATTATCTGCCTATGCAGATACCGCGCTTATCTAGGGTGGTCTTGCCATTAAAAAGCTATGATTCAGGACTAGCGCAACCTTTACTTACTAGGTTGTTGGCGTCACCACCCCCATCTCGAGCCCCACCTCGCGTATAAAACCACCTCCCCTCTCAAGATGCCTTAGGTGTCTTCATAAACAAACGCCAACGCGCGTTTTATACTATCACGCGGTGATATCCGCATTGAGCTTATTATGTTTTTCTTAGATGTGTTCAGAAAACCTGCGCCCTATCTCCCGCTAGTGCCAGTGTTTTTTCTAGCTGCACTATTATTATTGACCTTACCCTTGCCGGCTCAGGCTTTGGCCTCAGATTGGCTAAAATCAGAAACAGCTCATGCCGTTGATCATCATGATCCTATTGTTATTGATGCCACGCTAAACTTGGCTAAGCTCATAGAGCTAACCCTAGAAAAATATCCTGATACGACGTGGCTATCTGCCTTAGAAGAAGAAGCTTCAGCCTTAGATGAGCGCAGTAAAAGCTGGACGGCAGGAGCAACACAAGCTTCCTTAGGTTATCAGTCTATCAGTTCTTTTAAGCTGAACTACGGCACAGTAGGACTACAAATACCCCTTTGGAATTTAGGTCAACGCGATGCCCAACATCAACTGGCCAGCCAAGCAGAAACCAGTGCAGTTGCTCAAGCGGCGGCTATTAAATTACGGGTTGCCGGCTTAGTTAGGGGCGCTTTATGGGATATGGATCTTGCCAAAATTCGCTATGAACAAGCGCAAGCGGAGCTAGATATTTATGAGCGCTTATTAAGCAGCATAAAGCGCCGGGTTGAATTAGGTGACTTACCCCGTGCCGATGAATTATTGGCAAAATCTGAATTATTGCTAAAACGCTCAACGTTTACGGTGGCTGAAGCGGAGCTCATGCATAGCCGTAAACGCTACACCTCCATTACCCAAGTCAACAAAATACCGTTACATTATGAAGAAGCCTTAGTCGCTATAAAAGAGTTCGGACAAAATCATCCGATCTTAGCGGCTATTAATCATCAGATTGAACACAAACAAGCCGAACTTAATGCCCTTAAAGCCATAGGCTCTGGCCAAAGCCATGCGATTGCCGGCTTATTAAGTGACGAAAGCAATGATGCCCGCAGTAATAAAGCCGAGTTTTTTAATGTAGGTGTCATCGTGCCTTTTGGTGGCAGTGTTCATGCACAACCACAGATTGCAGCGATTAATATCGAACTCAATAAGCTCATCGCTGATCGCGCCCAGATGAACCGTAGTTTAGAGCTAGCCCATCACGAAGCTGAACATAATCTGGAAGTTAATCGTGTTGAACTCGATACCGCTAATGAACAAAAAGCGGTTTCCGAAGAGCTGTTAACTATGACTCATCTGGCCTTTTCGGTGGGTGAAATTCATTTATTAGATTTATTAAAAATTAAGTCAAGAACCGACCTAGCCATACTTTATGCTAAAGAACGCGCTGTCATGTTACAGCGCGATAAAGCGCTATATAACCAAGCCGTAGGGATGATGCCATGAACCGATCTAAGTGCAAGATACCACCATCAAGAGTCAAAGCATCCGCTGTGTTATGTCTGTTCTTAAGCAGCGTAACTTACCTTCCGTCTGTCGTTGCCGCAAAAAACACGATCTCTATCAGCCAAGAGTATGTGACTAATTTAGGTATTATTCTAGGCAAGCTCACACAGGCCAAACAAATACCCTTATTAACAGCGCCAGCCAAAGTAGTTATTCCACCCGAGCATGAGTACATAGTCAGTGCCTCACAAGCCGGACTGATTACTAAGCTCAATGCCGCTTTAGGCGATACTGTTAAAAAAGGCCAAATAATAGCTCAGCTAAACAGTCCAGACTTTCTATCAATGCAACGTCTTTATCTGAAAGCAATCAGCGAAATGCAATTAAGTTCGCTTAGTTATCAGCGTGATCAAAAGATGGTTGCAGAGGGCGTTATTGCTGATCGACGCTGGCAGGAAACCAACAGCCTGCATAATACCTTTGTCTCTGAAGTGAATGAGCATAAGCAATTATTAGAAATTGCCGGCATGACTAGCGAGGAAATTAATAGACTGACTAAGACCCGTCAATTAAGCAGCCAACTGAATGTGCACGCGCCTATTACTGGAGTGATTATGGATCGTATGGCCGTAGCGGGTGAGCGCATGGATATCTTGGCACCGCTATACCGTATCGCTAATCTGGACGAACTTTGGTTAGAAATTAATATTCCGCATGAACATATAGGCCAAATTAAAGTCGGCGACCACGTTCAAATTGAGAACAGTGCCATTAGCGCAGAAATCACTCTCTTGGGGCAAAGCGTTAATCCAGAAAATCAAACCTTGCTGGCACGAGCGACCATTAAAGATTCTAAAGACCTTATTACTCAGCATGCCTCAGTGCGCGCAGGGCAATCGATTAATACCCAAATTATTCAAGCCAGCGATCATGCGGTTTTTAAAGTACCCAATACCGCTATTGCCCAAAACGATGGCCTCGCCTATATTTTTATCCGTACTCAAGACGGCTTTAGCATCAGCCCCATTACGGTCATCGGCAAACAAGGTGATGAATCCATCATTAGCGGTAACCTAAGCGGAGAGGAAAGTATTGCTATTAAAGGTGCCGTGGCACTCAAAGCCAACTGGCTGGGCTTAGGAGCAGAATAATGGCGGGTCTAATTCGTTTTGCGCTCAGCCAGCGCTTACTGATGATGATTGCAGTGCTGCTGCTGTCAGGTGCTGGTTACTACGCGTTTAAAAATATTCCTATTGATGCCTTTCCTGAAGTGTCGCCGACTCAGGTAAAAATTATTGTTAAAGCGCCGGGCATGACGCCAGAAGAAGTCGAAGCGCGCATTACTGCCCCCATAGAAATTGAGCTGTTGGGTATTCCCCATCAAACCATGCTACGCTCTATTGCCAAGTATGCTTTGACCGATATTACCGTTGATTTTACTGAAGGTACCGATATTTTCTGGGCACGCCAGCAAATTGCCGAACGCCTCAATACCTTATGGACTAACTTGCCTGCTGGCGTACAAGGCGGCATAGCGCCGATGACCACACCCTTGGGTGAAATGTTCATGTTTACTATAGAGGGCGGTGATTTAAGTCTCATGGAACGTCGGGATTTACTCGATTGGGTCATACGTCCGGCTCTACGCACCGTTTCAGGTGTCGCTGATGTCAATTCCCTGGGGGGCTTAGTCAGAAGCTTTGAAGTCACACCCGATAATACTAGGCTGACCGCCAGAGGCATCAGCATAGAAAAACTCATGGCGACCTTGCAAAACAATAACCGTAATGACGGTGCAGGTCGAATGAGTGATGGTGAAGAAGCGCTGATCGTGCGTGCAGAAGGTCGTATCAAAACCTTGGCCGATGTCAGCACCTTAGTCGTCGATAATAAAAATGGCATTCCTATTACCGTTGCTGATGTTGCCGAGGTTAATATCGGTGCCTTAACACGCTATGGTGCCGTCAGTAAAAATGGTGAAGGAGAAGCGGTAACCGGATTGGTACTCAGTTTACGCGGCGCTAATGCCAGAAAAACCATCACCGGTATAGAGCAGAAACTGGCACAAATCAGCCCTAGCTTTCCTAAAGGCGTCACTACCCAAGTCTTCTATAATCGAGGTGACTTGGTCGACAAAGCCGTCAGCACGGTGTTACATGCTTTATTAGAAGCGGTTGCCTTGGTCATCATCTTATTGATTTTATTTCTAGGTAATTTACGTGCCGCCTTAGTCGTGGCTTTAGCGCTGCCACTAGCGGCCTTATTTACCTTTATCTTAATGAAAACCATGGACATGTCAGCCAACTTAATGAGCTTGGGCGGCTTGGCCATTGCCATTGGTATGCTGGTCGATGCCGCTGTCGTGGTGGTTGAAAATGTCATTACCCATTTAGCAAACGTCGAAAAAGCCCAACGCTTACCGCGCTTACATGTTATTTATAGAGCAAGCTGTGAAGTAGCAGGCCCTGTGACTTCTGGCATATTAATTATTATTATCGTGTTCTTACCCTTACTAACGCTACAAGGCTTAGAAGGCAAGTTATTTACCCCAGTCGCGTTAACCATTGTCTTTGCGCTCAGTGGTTCGCTGATCTTATCACTCACGGTAATCCCTGTATTAGCCTCTTATTTGCTCAAAGAAGTCTCTCACGAAGAACCTTGGCTGCCCAGACAACTACAAAAAGCTTATCAACC
>CAMDNJ010000040.1 GCA_945902915.1 Crenothrix polyspora
TTGAAGAAATGCTAGTCGCTATTTGGCGGGAAGTACTGGCTATTGACAAGATTGGTGTCCATGATAACTTCTTCGAATTGGGTGGTCACTCATTGTTGATATTAGTGCTATGTACAAAAATAGAGGCCAACATTGGTAAATCAATACCAATGAGTTGGGTATTCCGATTCCCTACGATTAGCCAACTAGCAGTTAACTTGAAGTTGGATATTCATGTAAAAGATCAAAAACTTGATCCAATCGTTACTGCCTTTCAAAGAGACTCTACCTTACCGCCTCTCTTTTGGGCTATGAGTTTAGAATCGGATGCGTCAACGATACTTAAGCACTTGAATTCTAATCATTCATTTTATTTGTTAAATCATCAATCACTGGATGGTATCACAGCAAAATATACGACTATTCCCGACATAGCACGTTTTTATTTGAAAGAAATATTACAAATTAATCCTGATGGACCTTATTATTTATTTGGATATTCTATTGGAGGTATGATTATGTATGAGATAGCATCTCAGCTATGTAGTCAAGGGAAAAAAGTGGGGTTGCTTTTTTTATTGGATCCAACGTCAATAGTATTCGATGAAAATGATGAGCGATATATTACAAAGGAAAAGGTAACTTTTTTTGAAAAGTTACAGCTTAAATTAAAAAATGAAGGGTATATGTTATTTACCAAAATATGTATATATCATGCTAAATACAGAATGATGTTACTAGCATTAAAATTCAGTATTTATTTAGGAAAAATACCCCATCGATTTCACGTTAACTATGTATACCAAGTTTATATAGCTGCAGCTAAACATTACCGACCTGAGCATCCTCAAAAAGGTATTGAAAATACAGTTATGGTGCATACTAAAAATCGTAACATGCAAGACTGGATAAGTTTTTTTAATGGTACAATTAATATTTATAGTATTGATTGTAAGCATGAGGCATTATTGAATAATAGTAATAATGTTATTTGGTTGGATATCGCTAATTCCTATTTGGCGAACTCGACTTTAAATGAATTAGAAAAGCATAAAATCTCAATTACCTAAGAATTTGTTGATAGATAAATCCTAAAGCATCTTTTTTTAGTTTATTGCTAAAACAGTAGGTAGTTGCTTATACACGATGCGTGACTATTTGACTTTATTGTAAGAACAAGCCAAACCAAAGACCCTAAGTCTTAGCAATCATACCTGTTAGCACTACCCTTGATATTTTGAATAAAAAACCATGAGCCAATCCTTGAATAAATCTGTTATTACCAATCTTACTGCCTTTGCGATCATTATATTGGGCTTTATTAGTCCGGTTTTATCGGAACTTATTAAATCGATAGGTTTTTTCGCGCTCTCGGGTGCGATTACCAATTGGTTAGCGATACACATGTTATTTGAAAAAGTACCGTATTGTTATGGTTCTGGAGTTATTCCAGAGCGTTTTGAAGAGTTTAAGCATTCGATTAAGAAACTGATGATGGAGCAGTTTTTTACAGCCACTAATATTCAGCAGTTTATTGAAACCGAAGAGCAGCAAGGTAGCAAAGTTTTAAATTTGCAGCCTTTCTTAAATGCGGTTGATTATGACAAGATTTATGAAAGCCTAGTGTTTTCCATCATGAACTCCTCCTTCGGCGGCATGTTGATGATGATGGGTGGAGAAGAAGCGCTAGTGCCCTTAAAAGAACCTTTTACTGAAAAGATGAAAGTCACATTAGTTGATATGATTGAGTCTGATCGTTTTAAGTTGGCACTTAAGGAAGGCTTAGACGCCAATAAAATTGGTATAGATATCGTTGATAAAATTGAAACGGTTATTGATAAACGATTGAATGAGCTAACGCCACAATTGGTTAAAGAAATGGTTGAAGCGATTATTCATGAACACCTAGGCTGGTTAGTCGTTTGGGGTGGGGTTTTGGGTGGCATAATGGGACTGCTGTTTGCTGCTTTTCTGTAATGGAAACTGTCGCTTTAGCGTTTGAAGAGCTAGGCGATCCTAGTCATGCTCCCTTACTCATCTTGCATGGTTTTTTTGCCTCTTCCCGTAATTGGCGGCAAGTAGCAGAAAAGCTAGGCATTGATTATCATGTTTATGTCTTAGATATGCGTAATCATGGCAGTTCGCCACATAATGAGATAATGGATTATGTCAGCATGACGGCTGATGTAGTGCGGTTTATGGATGAGCACAGCTTAAAAACGGCAAGTTTGTTGGGGCACAGTATGGGTGGTAAAGTGGCCATGTGCTTTGCGCTCAATCATCCTGAACGGGTCAATAAGTTAATAGTGGCCGATATTGCGCCGGTGAGTTATAGCCATTGTTTTAATAAGTTGATAGCCGCCTTAAAGGCCTTACCCTTAGCTGACATCAATAATCGTAAACAGGCTGAGTTATTGTTAGCTGAGGACATTCCAGAGTTAAGTTATCGGCAGTTCTTGTTACAAAACATCGTTCTTAAAGATAGTTGTTATCATTGGCGGATTGATCTAGATATCTTTCTGAAAAATGCGCCGGCTATTATTGGCTTCCCTGATACTCAATCGGTAAAGCCCTACTCACAAGCATGTTTATTTCTGGCAGGTTCAGAGTCTAGTTTTGTAACAGAGAAGGACATTAAGTCCTTATTTCCAGAAGCTAAACTGAGTGTGATAGATCATGCTGGACATTGGCTACATGTACAGCAGCCTCAGCTATTTATTGAACAAGTACAAGAATATCTAAGCCAATAACAATGTCAAGTCACTGCTGACACTCTCATCGTAAACGCTCAAGCACTAGGACATAACTCTACCTTTGATAAATAGTATGTTAAAGAAATCGTATACGATCCTGCTGATAATCACTGTAATTAGTGGGTCGCCACTTTATGCGGATTCCCATAAGGCCGCGATAGCCAGTGCGCATCCTTTAGCGACTGCTGCAGGCTTTGAAGTCTTAGCCAAAGGTGGGAATGTTTTCGATGCGGCGGTAGCGGTGAGCGCTGCTTTGGCCGTGCTAGAGCCTTTTGGTTCTGGTTTGGGAGGAGGCGGTTATTGGTTATTACATCGGCAAAAAGATGGCTTTGAAACCATGATTGATGGTCGTGAAAAAGCCCCATTAGCCGCTCATAAGGACATGTTTTTAGATAAAAATGGGCGGGTGATACCCAAATTAGCGATCGATGGTGCCTTGGCGACAGCGATTCCTGGATTACCTGCCGCTTTAGTTCATATTGCTGAACATTATGGACAACTGCCTTTGGCCGATAGCTTGGCCCCCGCCATACGTTATGCAAAAACGGGCTTTGCTATTAGCGAACGTTATTTAAAAATTTTAAAGCTCAGAGCAGACGTACTTAAAACGTATCCTGACAGTGCAGCGATATTTCTCGCTGATGGCAAACTTCCAGCACTTTATTCCATACTTAGGCAGCTCGATCTAGCGCAAACTTTAGAGCGCTTGGCAGACTCTGGTCGGGAGGGTTTTTATAGTGGCGCTACCGCCGATAACTTAGTTAATGCTGTGCAACAAGCCGGAGGCATCTGGACTAAAGCGGATCTTGCCGCTTATCAAGTGCTAGAAAGAGCGCCGGTTAAAGGTGTTTATCAAGGTATAACAATCACCAGTGCAGCACCTTCTTCTTCAGGCGGCATCGTCTTGATAGAGGCTTTAAATGTATTATCTGGCTATGATTTGCAACACAGCGATGAGTTGACTCGCAAACATTTGATTGCTGAGGCACTACGCCGTGCTTATCACGATCGTTCCTTATATTTAGGTGATGCTGACTTTATAGATATTCCCGTTAAACGCTTATTGAATGAAGATTATGCCGCCGGTTTACGTAGTAGCCTACGCATCGATAAGGCCATGCCCAGTGAGATGTTGTCAGGTGAAATAAAAGCACAGCCTGAAGGCACTAACACCACACATTTTTCTATTATGGATGAAGAAGGTAATCGAGTGGCCGCAACACTCAGTATTAATTATTCCTTTGGTTCCACTTTTGTCGCCAAAGGCACAGGCGTGCTCTTGAATGATGAAATGGATGATTTTGCCAGTTTGCCCGGTGCAATGAATGTCTATGGTTTGATTGGGGGTAGTGCTAATGCCATAGCGCCTGGCAAGCGTATGTTGTCGAGTATGACGCCGACCTTTCTCGAAGATGCATATCAGGTCGCAGTATTAGGCACGCCAGGCGGCAGTCGTATTATCTCTATGGTGTTATTAGCGCTTTTGGATGTTGCAAAAGGCAATGGCCCAGAATCCTGGGTGCAAGTGCCACGTTTTCATCATCAGTTTATGCCTGATGTCATTGAGTATGAACAATCCGCTTTGTCTGATGCAGAGTTAACAGGACTTATGGCAATGGGTCATCAATTAAAGCCAGTACCTTTAGCTTATGGCGATATGCAAGCGGTACAACTAAGCAAGGCGACTAAAGCCTTGGCTGCGGCTAGTGATAAGCGCGGTGAGGGTAAGGCGATTGTCGGACAGTATTGAAGTCACTGTTTATCAGGCTAAGGTCAGCACTGATAGCCAATATGATCAACGTTATTGGAATTTGCTTGATGAGCTAGAGCATGCTCAGGCATCACGTATCAAACAACCTTCTCTCCAACATCGTTATGTAGAAATACATGGCCGATTAAGAATCTTGCTAGGGCAATGCCTGAATGAGTCGCCAGAACAATTACAAATAAGCAGGACTGAGTACGGTAAGCCGTATTTAGAATATTATCCTGAATTAAGCTTTAATTTGTCGCATACCGGCGAGCATGTGTTGTTTGCTTTGACCAAACAAGCTCAATTAGGCGTTGATATTGAAGTGTGTAAGCGGCGAACTAATCTTGCTGGTTTGGTGGATAAATGCTTTGCTAAAGAAGAGCAAGTCTATTGGAATCAACTGCCTGAAACAGCTCAAGTTCAGGCTTTTTATGATTTTTGGACGCAAAAAGAGGCTTTTGTAAAAGCCACGGGACGCGGTGTCGCTTTAGGGCTTAATGCGTGTGTCATCAATCCTCTTTGCCCTACAACATTTTTAAGTGTACCTGAAATCTGTGGTAGGGCAGCAGATTGGCATAGTTTGGCATTAGATTGTGGCGCAGACCTATCTGCAGCGATAGTGGTAGATAGGTCTTTTAAGCTGATTAAGGCTACGGGTTTGTAGGCTACCAACTTGAAGCGGGACAGTTTCAGCCAGACGAAAGGCTCAAGGCGAAAGATTAAGTCTGGGAGTCTAGTAACATAAGGCGTGACAGATATTAGGCTTAACCTTTCGCCCTTCGCCCTTTGTTTGCACTTAGAAGTGAGCGATTAAGCTAAGCTGTCCCATCTTAAGTGGGTAGCCGTTATTACCAACTATCATCATCGCTACCGCTGCTGCTGTCATCATCCCAAGATGAGGAATCTTGAACACCAAAATCATTGCCGCCCATATCATAATCATTGCTGCTGCTAGTGTGACTAGCGGAATTGTCTGGCGAGCTCCAGGGTGAGTGCTCAGGCTGTTGATTTTGGCTGGCAGGGTTTTTGTGATCACCATCAACAAAGTGATGCATTAAGGCTTCACCGGCGACTACGCCAGCGCCTAGTGCTGCTCCTGTGGCTAAACTACCCATTAAACCAGAACCCATGCCGCCAGCAGCGGGTTGAGCCATATTTGAGCCCATACCCGCCGACCCCATACCAGGATTGCCAGCAGGGCCATAGTTTGGATTAGGTGCATGGCCAGCATAGTTGTTAGAAAGTAGCGATTGTGTATTACGACGAAACAATGCCATGATAAATAAGATCAAGACGCCTAGACCTACGAATAAAAGCACAGGCATTAACCAGTTATTAGGCATGGCTATCGTTGGAGTTGATTGATGAACAATAGCTTGTTGTGTGTTGCCAGCTACACCAGCTGCGATACGACTTCTTAGACTTTGTAGTGCTTCTGGTTTAGCGAACGTTAACGCAGGCTCTAGTTGTTCAGCTTTGCTAAGCTCAGCACTGGCATTGCTATTCAAACCCTGTTTAGCCAGCAACTCGGCTTCGACAAAGTGTGCCTTAGCGCTATTGGGGTGATTTTTCAGTACATTGTCCATCATCGACTGAGCTTCTTTAAAATTGCCAGCTTTTGCGGCCTGAAATACTTGATGTAAGCTGGCATCATCTTCAGCAAAAGTGGGTGCACTTAGACAGCAGACGAAAAAAAGTAGGGCAATGCTAGGAAAAGTTGGCTTTAACATATGAGTAACTCCAGTTATTACAGTCGGTTGTGTAAGCAAGATGAATACATTATAGTGCGAGCTCATTAAGAGTTAGTGACCTGTCACTAATTCAAAATAGTTGACAGTTTATGCTATTTATAAGGATTTTGCATTGTAGAATAATATGATGTTTGCTTAATAATGTTGAGCTTAGTGGATATGCGCTTTTATGTAGTAGGCTTATAGTTGCTAGGTTTACATAGGACTAGTACTTTGATTTAGTGCCGTATAAAGAAAGGCGTTTAAGTTTGATAAATTTATCTTAATTTGTTTAAGCAACTTATTAATTAATTGTATAAAGATAGGAAACAATCTATAAATCTACAGCCCTATTGTCAACAATAAGAGACTTCGATATAGTTTACTCGCAGTAAAGAAAAACCATTAACGTAAACTTATAGAGGAATTCCTTATGAATGACATCAGCAAAGATATTGCTATAGCAATATTAGTTATTATCGCCTTGGTAGGCTTTATCTCAGGCGAATTTATTATTTCATCAGCGCTGTTTGCAGTAACCACCATAGTTAGTAATCTTAAAGTTAACCGTAAGCGTGCTCGCGACGGTCAACTTTCATGGGATTAAGAGTTCAGGCATCATAAAGCCTTCCTAGGCCAACAGTCTTGGAAGGCTTTTTGTTGTTAGTTAAGTCGCAGCTCATAATAAACCGTAGAAACTTTTTATCTTCAGCCTGCCGTTCCGGCGATTCAATCATAATTTCTGTCATGTCGCATGACTAAATTTAGCAAATATTCTTAAAGTCTACTGATAATGTTGCTTAAATAGAGAAAGTAGCTGATTTTAAAGTAAAATGATCACCTCTTTTACACAATAGGCTCAAATTATTTATCTCATTGAGCTTTATATTAATGCACTCCAAGCATAAGGAAGTATTGACTACTTCATCTCTTAGTCTTCGACAAGGGTTTCAAGTTTAGACATCGCGGACATAATGGTAAACACTAGGGAAACTAACACTATCCATTTATCATTTATAGCCAGCACGGGGAACCGGCTATTTAACAAACTCCAGTACAAGCTCCTATTAATTGCTGGTATTATTGTCAAAAAAGTAGGTTACTACGCTTATGTGGTAATGCCCTAGTGCTTGTCAATAAATTGATCTCATACCGACTCATTAATCCATTTCAAAGGAGTACCTCTATGTCACGTTTTATCCTTGTGGTTTCCAGTACCCTAGTGTTGGCAATAACGGGTTGTGCTAATATGCCCTCTGGTCCGGGTGTGATGGTATTGCCAGGATCAGGCCTGTCATTTGACAGGTTCAGTAATGATAACGCGATCTGCCAACAATTTGCATTAGCTCAAGTTGGTGGAACCAACCCAAATCAAGCGGGTATGGATAGTGGTGTTGCCAGCGCTGCAGCTGGCACTGCCTTAGGAGCTGCATTTGGCGCTGCGGTTGGTGGTGGTAAAGGTGCTGCTATCGGGGCCGGAACTGGTTTGTTGGCGGGGGGCTTAGTAGGCACTAGTACCGCTAGTAGCTCTATGGAGATTAATCAGCAGCGTTACGATGCGGCTTTTATTCAATGTATGTATGCTAAAGGACATCAAGTCCCTATATTTGGACAGCTTGCGCCATCTCAATCTCAAATAGCGCCTGCCGCTACTGTGCCGCCACCACCAGATGCCTTTCATCCGTCGTCCTCTGCCCCTATATTTACGCAATCTCCAGCATCTAGTGCGAATATTCCACCACAGCCACCAGGATTGCCACCTGCGCCACCTCAGCAGTAACTATAACTAAGGTTTATTGGCCAATATTAAATTTCATTTATTTAAGCAATCGGATCAGGTAACAGGAGTTGCTCAAGTACACTGATCAGATCATTTTTTTTATCTCACCAAGACTTCTAAATGATGTTGCTGATTAAATAAAGGCCTGAGCACTTCGGTATGCTGCAATAGCGGCTAAGATTAAAAATAATGTTCCGCTGATTCTATGTAGTAGCACTAAAGGAATCTTTTTTAACAGACTACGTCCTGCAATGATGCCTAAGGCCGAAGTGCTGGCCAGTGCCGCCGTTGAACCTAACCATACAGCTAATGGTGCAACCGAGCTACTTAAGGCGACTACGGCTAATTGGGTTTTATCACCGAACTCAGCCACGGTAATCAGTAAAAAGGTGGTTAAAAATAAATGGCTGCCGTTTTTTTCGGGTAATAGTTCATTTTCATCTTCGGCTTTAATGCGCAATGAATGTATGCCAAAAACAGCAAACAAAAGTGCTACGATGCCTGCGATCAATGGTTCAGGTAAGGTATGCGCCAACAATGCACCAAAGACCACGGCTAAAGTATTAAGTAAGACAAAGGCCGTCAAAGCTCCCAAAAAAACCGGCCAAGCTCGATAGCGAGAAGCTAATATCATGCAGACCAATTGGCTCTTATCACCTAATTCAGCAGCAAAAATTAAGGCAAAACTGGTCGTTGTGGTCGCTGAAAGCTCAGACAGTGAAGCAACGTTTAATAAGGCTTGTAGTTGCTGTAAGCCAGATTGATAGGCATTAGCAATATTGACGGTGTTAAATACGTTGAGTAGTTCGGGTAAGGTCATCGTGATTTTATAGTTGGGTAGATTTTCTGTTCAAAGGCGAAAGGCGAAAGCTTAAGGACTTCTGGAGTAAAACAGCTTCAGCTGTTTTACTAGACTGGGGAAACAGATGTTAGGCTTAATCTTTCGTCCTGAGCCCTTTGCCCGCCTTATATTAGCTTTCGCACTCCGATAGAGCTAACCCAACATATTATCTAAGATCATCATGATGATGAAGCCGCCTAATAAAGCAAAAGTGGCATAGCGTGAGCGGCCGTTGGCGTGAGTTTCTGGAATAATTTCTTCACTGATGACAAACAGCATCGCGCCGGCGGCAAAGCCCATTGCCAGCGGCAGCACCGATTGAAACAAGCTGACCATAGTAACGCCCAGCAAACCACCGATAGGCTCAACTAAGCCCGTTAAGGTGGCGATACCCACAGCTTTCCATTTGTTATAGCCTAAGCCTACCAAGGGTAGGGCAACGGCTAAACCTTCTGGAATATTTTGTAAGGCGATAGCAATAGCCAACACTAAGCCATTATTTAGATCGCCCGCTCCAAAACTAACACCGACTGAAAGCCCTTCAGGAAAGTTATGAATAGTGATGGCGATAATAAACAACCAGACTTTTTTTAATGAGTTGAGTTGCTCATCGGCTAAGGCATCAAAATGTACATGAGGTAATTGACGGTCAGCAAAATGTAAGAATGCTGCCCCTATTAACATGCCTATAGCAACAATATAAATACCATGGCTAGGCCAGATGACGTTGCCGTAAGCAATACCTGGCACCAACAAGGAAAAAGCAGTAGCCGCCAACATCACACCGGCAGCCGCACCTAAGAGACTGTTGAACAGATTCTTCGAGATGTCTTTAAAAAATAGCGCGGGTAAAGCTCCGATACCTGTAGCTAAGCCGGCAATAATGCTAGCAAAAAAGCCTATTACCACGACTTTGCCAAATAGAGCATATAACAAGCCAAAGATGATAAGTTGGGATGCTAAAAAATAAACCCCTAAGGTCGTCCAGCGTTTAGCCGGCGTCATAGCCTGTAATGCTTGATACGTTTGGCTGGCGCTTATTTTTACTAAGGTTTGCTCTATCGAATATTGCAATTTAGACAGTGCTTGAGTGGAAATAGTCATAAGTGTTTACAATCCTGTGGGTAGTGTTAGCCGTCGCATTATCTAAAGAGAGTTCATTATGAAAGTTAGTGTAAGGCTTTAGCTAACCTTAGCCATTAAGGGTAAATAACCCTAGGTTTAAAGTTTGCAGCCGGATATTTGGGATCAAATACCTCTTCGCTTTGGTTGGCCGCTTGTTTGTCGATAAAGATTACACTAGGTGTGAAATTTGATGCAGGATATTTAGGATCATTGGCCTCTTGAGTAGTCTCTTTAGTGGCTATGCCGGGAGCTTGATAAATGATAGAGGGTTGAAAATCAGCGGCTGGATAATGGTTGTCGGTAGCGGCAGATGCAGCTAGTGGGTTTAAGGTAAAGCCGATCAATGCCAGTCCTAACAAAAAATATTTTCTCATCGCGTGTTAACCTCTAGTAGTGGAGTCAGATGGGTAAGTCGGCTGTTGATAAAGCCCAGCCGAACCGAAGTATCGAATATTTTAAATAATACTGCAACTATCTTAGTACAGGCGAAAGGCGAAAGGCTATCCCCCTAGTTTAAGCTTTAGCCCTTAGCCTTTCGCCTTTTTTCGTCTGCCCTCATAAAATGACTTAATAAATAATATTTTTTTCTTTCAAAGCGCTGTAAATATCATCAAGCGATTGCAGGTCGGTATTAAAGCTAATATCAGCCAGATCAGCACTGTAATTAACGCATAAGCACAGTAAGCCGGCATGTTTAATAGCTAAAATTAATGCGCTGTTTTGCGTTTCTAATACCGAAGTGGCATGGCCATTATCAAATAACTTTCTTTCTAATAAATAAGCACTGTCTTTACTGCTAGTACCGTTTAAGGCGATCGCGGTTGGCTTTTGGTTGTAACGAGCGGCGCGTTCTTCAAGGCTGACCGGTAGTCGATTTTGTTCATCGCAAGCGCCGGTAATCATGCCCGCACCAACCGTACCATTGCTTAGGCGGTCAATAATAATGAAAGCGCCAGTGCCTTTGTTGGTTTTATAAGCATCAAAGACTAGCGGTGCATTCACAGTAACCGTGCAAGAACCGATTTCATTGAGTTGCAAAGCTTGTGCATCATGATGCTCTAAGGTATTGACATCAATGCGGTGATGTATCAAAGCCACTGAGCCTGAGACACTGCGGGTTGCTAATTTAAGTATGTATTGACGGCCTGGCGTTAAGGCTAGCTCGGTCATCCAAACGATAGTGGCTATAAATTGATCAGCAACGATGGGCGCTTGTAGTTCTGTGCCTATAAGCATGTCGCCACGGCTGATATCAATCTCATCTTCTAAAGTTAAGGTGACAGCCATCGGTGGAAAAGCCTGCTCTAAGTCACCATCATAAGTCACAATAGATTTTATTTTGCTGCTTTTGCCTGAGGGCAGGGCAGTGATCAGGTCGCCTTTACGAAACACACCTGAGGCTACCGTGCCACAAAAACCCCGGAAATCAAGGTTAGGGCGGTTTACATATTGCACGGGGAAGCGAGCATCAGTAAAATTATGGTCGTTGGCAATTTCTATGCTATTTAGCGCGGCCATTAAGGTCTCACCGGTATACCAAGGCATGTTGTCACTGGCATTAACGACGTTATCACCATCTAATGCTGACATGGGGATAAAACAAATGTCATGTAAATCTAGGGTGCTGGTAAAGTCTAAATAAGTTTGTTTGATCTCGTTAAAAGTCGTTTCGCTATAACTCATTAAATCCATTTTATTGATGGCAACAATAATGTGTTGTATACCTAATAAAGAGGCGATAAAGCTATGGCGTTTAGTCTGGGTTTGTACACCGTAACGCGCATCAATTAAGATGATGGCCAAATCACAGGTGGAAGCACCGGTGGCCATGTTACGTGTGTATTGTTCGTGTCCGGGCGTGTCAGCAATAATAAATTTTCGTGTCGCGGTAGAAAAATAACGATAGGCGACATCAATGGTAATGCCTTGTTCGCGCTCTGCTTGTAAGCCATCAACCAATAAAGCTAAATCAATTTTACCGGCGCCTGTGGTGCCTGATTTAACACTATCGGCTAACACGGCGGCGAGTTGATCTTCATAGATCATTTTGGAATCATGCAGCAAGCGACCAATTAAGGTACTTTTGCCATCATCAACATTGCCGCAGGTTAAGAAGCGTAATAATTCTTTGTTTTCATGTTGCGCTAAATACGCATCTATATCGGTACTGATTAAATCGGATTGGTGGGACATAAGTTAGGTTCAAGATAAAGGGTGAAGGACGAAAGGCTAAAGGCTCAATTCAATTTTTCTGGGTTCTTATTTTTTCTTATTGGCTAGAACTTCATAAAGAGCATAAGGTTTTTGGCTAAATTTGTTTGTTGTAAATGCATCGCCTGAGTCTCGTCCAATTATAATGCTTAGGTCAGTTAAAATTAAAAGCTTAGATGTACCTAGAATATTAGGTTGACCTTGATTTTATTAGTGCCGACAGCATTTTTGAAATGTGTTCAACTTCGTTTTTCCATGGCAAGCCTGTTTCTTTTGTAATGTATCCAATTTCGATGCCAATGTAGAGTTGAGTTCGTAATTCACCAGCGGAGCCTTTTGCGTAATAAAAGAATTTATTAGAATCTTTATCGCTACCCCTTTCAAAACCTTCCGCTATGTTGCTAGGTATAGATAAACTGGAACGAGTTATCTGGTCTTTAAACCCGTAATCTTTACAATTAGCGAGACCTTTGTAAACTTCAACACAAAGTCTCGACGAGCGTCTCCAAACCTCTAAATCTTCAAAACGCGACATTTAGACCTTAACCTTTTGCCTTTCGTCTGCTTTAAAAGTATCCCTCGCGCTTTTTCTGTTCCATAGAGCCCGATTGGTCGTGATCTATGAGTCGTCCTTGACGTTCAGAGGTGGTGGTTAATAACATTTCCTGAATGATTTCGGGAAGGGTGGTGGCATTAGATTCGACAGCACCGGTTAAGGGGTAGCAACCCAAGGTGCGAAAGCGCACTTTTTTCATTTCAACTTTTTCATCAGGACCTATGGGCATGCGCTCGTCATCCACCATAATTAACATGCCGTCACGTTCCACAACAGGACGAACTTTTGCAAAATATAAAGGTACGATAGGGATGTTTTCTAAATGGATATACTGCCAGATGTCTAGTTCAGTCCAGTTAGATAGAGGAAATACACGGATGCTTTCGCCTTTATCTATTTTGCCGTTGTAAATATTCCATAGTTCGGGGCGTTGGTTTTTAGGATCCCAGCGATGATTCTTATCTCTAAATGAATACACGCGCTCTTTTGCACGAGATTTTTCTTCATCACGGCGTGCACCGCCAAAGGCTGCATCGAATTGATATTTATCTAAGGCTTGTTTAAGGCCTTCGGTCTTCATAACATCCGTGTGTTTTTTACTGCCGTGTGTAAATGGACCAATGCCTTGATCAACGCCATCTTGATTAATATGGATCAATAGATCTAAACCTAGTTTTTTGACCAATTGGTCACGAAACTCAATCATTTCCTTGAACTTCCATGTGGTATCGACATGCATCATGGGAAAAGGTGGTTTGCCAGGAAAAAAAGCTTTCATGGTCAGATGCAGCATAACTGCGGAATCTTTACCGACGGAATAAAGCATGACTGGGCGTTCAAATTCAGCCGCGACTTCACGAATGATGTGTATGCTTTCGGCTTCTAGTTCTTTAAGGTGCGTTAGTTTGTAATCAGTCATTAAAAGTCCGTTGGAATGGAAGGTCGCAGTGCGGTTATCGAGTATTATCAATAACAAATAAGACATTTTAATTTGAACGGGCTGTTATTGCCAGTCATCACCACAATTTATTCATGATTGATCGTTTCGCATGGAGAAATTATGCCTAGATAGAGGTTCGTTGAACTGATTATTAGTTGCTGACTTTACGCTGTAACGTCGCTTTATTGGCTACCAACTTTAGACGGGATAAAACGGTAGAAAAATCCTCAGTTTATCGTTCCCACGCAGAGCACTCATCGTTATATACAACTATTTGGCCCTATGTGAATTAGAGTGGGTAAATAAAAATAAGACTGATCAATACAAGCTTTATAAGTGACTGAAAAATACACAATTCGTCATCCCGGCATGGACTGCCGGGATCCAGAGTACATGGATGTACGTATAAAATAGTAGAGTGCTTATCATGAGAATTATAGTGATCCGACTTATTGCCATCCATGGCAACTGGATCCCGGCAATCCCTGCCGGGATGACGGTTACTTAATATTTGTGTAAAACGATGAGCGCAGAGCGTGGGAACGATAGATATTTACACTGTCCCGTCTTAAGCTGGTAGCCGCTTTAATCTCGTTTGCCCCGACAAAACCGAGGAGCGTAGGAGCCAGCTGCAATCGAGCCGGCTTTTCTTTGGATACTTTCTAAAGGCTGCGCAAAAGAAAGTATCTCGCCTTCGGGTGCGAATACCCGATTAACACATCGTCGCGATAGCGACCGCATTATTTGTTTTTTAGAGCCACTGAATGGCTCAGAGCACTATTATCCTAATTAACTTGACTAGGTTTGAGTGCATTTAAATCTGTGCTATATTGTTTGTTAATGAGAACCATTCCTTATTAGCGACTTGTTTCTAGGACAGTCACTAATGCCCATCGGAGCAGGATAGAGTGTTAAGCTTAAAAAATCTTAAAGTAGGCGATCTAGGTAAAATAATAGGCTTTGAACCAGAAGGTAAAGCCTATCGTAAGCGCTTGCTGGCTATGGGCTTAACGCCGGGTACAACCTTTAGTGTGACCCGTTTTGCGCCTTTAGGTGATCCTGTAGAAATTAAATTACGTGGCTTTTCACTCACCTTGCGTAAAGATGAAGCGGCCGTGGTCTTGATAGAGAAGCAATAATGAATATTGATTTTACGGTAGGTGTGGTCGGTAATCCTAATTGCGGAAAGACCACGCTATTTAATGCTTTCACTGGCTCTAAGCAGCATGTCGGTAATTGGCCGGGCGTCACCGTTGAAAAGAAAACTGGTGAATACACACACGCCGGTAAGCTGATTGAATTAGTCGATTTACCAGGGACGTATTCTTTAGAAGCTGCCGATGATCAAGTGTCTTTGGATGAAAAAGTTGCCAGAGATTATATCGCCTCAAAGCAAGCTGATTTAATTATCAATATTATTGATGCCTCTAATATAGAACGTAACCTGTATTTAAGCTCGCAGTTAATAGAAATGCGCGTACCGATGATCTTGGTACTGAATATGATGGATCAGGTTAAAAGTCGCGGCATTAAGATTGATTGTGACTATTTAGCACAGCAACTAGGCTGTCCGGTTATTCCCATTACAGCCTCTACCAAAGATGGTCTTTCGGCTTTAAAGGCCCAGATTAATAGTGCGGCTGTCACTATGCCGATACCTAGCGTAACAATAAAGTATGCACCCCCGTTAGAACGCGCTATTGAAGAACTATCTTTGTCTTTAGCGGATATTGCCCATGATCATGGTTGTGATTTGCGTTGGTTAGCGTTACGTACCTTAGAAAATGATACGCTGGCTAAGCAACTCGCAGGAAAAGAGCTAAGAACCTTTGTTAGTCAATTACAGCAGCAAGTAGAAACAGAAACTGATGATGAAATTGATATTTTGGCAGCCGATGCGCGTTATGGTTTTGTTAATGACATAACGCAAGGTGCAGTTTGTAAACTCAATGAAGTGAGTCGGCATGTTACAGAAAAAATTGATAATATCGTATTGAATCGGTTTTTAGGTATCCCAGTTTTTCTGTTAGTGATGTACACCATGTTTATGTTCACTATCAACATTGGCACTGCCTTTGTTGATTTCTTTGAACAAGCCGTTGGTGCGTTATTGATTGATGGTTTAGGTGCTGTATTAGCCGATGATCAAATACCTCAGTGGTTAGTGGTGTTGATAACCAAAGGTTTAGGGGGCGGCATACAAGTGGTGGCTACCTTCATTCCCATTATCGGCTTCTTGTTCTTGTTTTTATCAGCACTCGAAGATTCTGGCTATATGTCCAGAGCTGCTTTTGTCATGGATAGATTCATGCGCATGATAGGTTTGCCAGGTAAATCCTTTGTGCCCATGATCGTCGGTTTTGGCTGTAATGTGCCTGCCATTATGGCGACACGAACCTTAGAAAATCAGCGCGATCGAATCCTGACTAATCTAATGAATCCTTTTATGTCCTGTGGAGCGAGATTGCCGGTTTATGCCTTGTTTGCCGCTGCATTTTTTCCTGTCGGTGGGCAGAATATCGTTTTTGGTTTGTATTTGTTGGGGATAGCGGTAGCTGTGTTGACGGGTTTAATTATGCGTCATACCTTATTCAAAGGTGAAACCTCGCCGTTTATTATGGAGTTGCCGGCTTATCATATGCCGACCTTGCGCGGAGTATTGACTAGAACGTGGGATAGGCTTAAATCGTTTTTGATTAACGCGGGTAGAATCATAGTGCCGATGGTCTTGGTATTAAATTTCCTGAATGCCTTGGGTACAGATGGCAGTTTTGGTCAAGAAAACAGCAATCAATCGGTATTAAGTGAAATAGGTAAATCCTTAACGCCACTATTTAAGCCTATGGGCATAGAAAAAGATAATTGGCCGGCAACAGTGGGTGTCTTTACCGGTGTATTGGCTAAAGAGGCGGTTGTAGGTACCTTAGATGCCTTATATAGCCAATTATCAACGCCAGAGAATGGAGCAGCCGATAAAGCCTCTTTTAACATTGGCGACGCATTAATAGCAGCTTTACAGACAGTCCCTACTAACTTAAGTGCCGTTGCTGATAATTTATTAGATCCACTCGGTCTAAATATCGGCACGGTCGATGATGTGGCTGTTGCCGCAGACGAACAAAAGGTTAAGACGAATACTTTTGCGGCTATGCAGCAACGCTATGATGGCAAAGTCGGTGCTTTCGCTTATTTGTTATTTATTTTATTGTATGCGCCTTGTGTTGCGGCGACTGCTGCGATCCATAGAGAAACTAATACAGGTTGGACAGTGTTTGTGGTGTGTTGGACGACAGGTATCGCTTATATGACGGCTACGGTGTTTTATCAAGCTATGACTTTTGAGCGGCATCCTGAGTACTCTCTAATGTGGATTAGCGGCTTGATCAGTGCTTTTGTGATGGTGATAGTCGGGTTATGGCTAACAGGAAAACAGGCGATGGCAAAACAAGTTCAGGAGACGCTCAATGATACTATCTGATTTACGTAGTTATTTAAAACAACAACATCGGATTGCTTTAGCTGATTTGGTGATTCATTTCAATATGGATGCCGATGCTCTGCGTGGCATGTTAGATAAATGGGTTAGCAAAGGTAGTGTGCGAAAACTGCCGTTAGAGCCTTCGTGCGGCACGAGTTGTTGTAAATGTGATGCGACTTTAACTGAGCTTTATGAGTGGATAGATAAGTAGTATTAGTCACTAAGTTGTTCTATTTTATTTAGCTCGTTGTCATCAGCTTTATCTTTATGTATGAATAACCTAGAACACAACAAACCTAACTCAAATAACATCCACATGGGTACGGCTAACATCGTTTGTGAGATAGCATCAGGCGGCGTTAAAAACATGCCGATCACAAACGCGCCAACAATCACATAAGGACGTTTTTCGGATAAGTCGGCGGGTGTGACTAAGCCTGTCCAGACTAAGACGATGGTAAATATAGGCACTTCAAAACAAATGCCAAAGGCAAAAAATAAGGCGAGTACAAAGTCTAGGTATTTGCTAATGTCAGTCATGACTGCCACACCTTCAGGTGCGGCCGCTGTTAAAAACCCAAACATCAGTGGGAAAACGACATAATAAGCGAAAGCGACACCTAGAAAGAACAAGAAGGTGCTGGCAATCAATAGCGGAAAAATCATCCGGCGTTCGCGCTTATAGAGTCCAGGTGCTACAAAGGCCCAGAACTGATAAAGAATGACAGGGACTGAAATAAAGATAGCGGCCACTAGCGCTAGTTTAAAGGGCGTAAAAAAGGGTGAGGCAACATCTATGGCAATCATAGTGCTGTTTTTGGGCATATGTTTTAGTAGCGGCCCAGCTAAATAGCTATAGATTTGATTGGCATAAACGGACAGACCTAAAAAGACCACAATCACGAAGCTGATGACTTTTAATAAACGATTACGCAATTCAATCAGATGACTGATGAAAGGCTGCGCCACTTCTTCGAAACTATTTGAGGTCATGTTTAATAGGGTGTTCTAGCGTTTCTTCAGTGCTTGCAGAATCGGATGATTTAATACTATTAATGGCTTCGCTAGTTTCATTGATTGCGGCATGAAACTCCTGTAACTCGGCTTGTTCGTTAAATATCTGCCGTAACTCTTCTGCATGCAGTTCGTGTTTGATTTCTTCTTTGAAGGTGGCGGCTATATTACGTGCTTTACCTATCCAGAAACCTGCAAGTCTAGCCACTTTAGGCAAGCGCTCTGGCCCTATCACCAATAAGCTGACTAAAGCGATCATCACCAACTCAGAAAAACCAACTTCAAACATATTATATTTTTTCGTTTTTCTTGGAAGTGATTTCGCCGTCTAAAGCGTCACCCTCATGTTCAGTCGGTTTTTTGTCATCTTCACCTTCTTTAACCGCTGCGCGAAAGCTTTTGATAGCCCCACCTAGATCAGAGCCTACATTACGGAGTTTTTTAGTGCCAAATAGCACAATGACGATAACTAATATAATTAATAATTGGGTGATGCTGACGTGCATGTTGTAACTCCAGTGACTTATTAAGTCATCATCTTAGAATAATTACCATAAATTACAAAACGATCTTATTAGATTGTTATAGCTTTAACTTAATACTGCTCTGTTTTATCGTTGCCATGCTCTGCGTCACTGCCCACAGTTAAGTTGTTAGTTGCTTGCTTGGAGTAAAACAGCTTTAGCTGTTTTAAAAGGCAATAGCTGAAGCTATTGCACTCCAAATCTTTGCTGTTTTCCCCTTAACAGTGGGTAGTGACGCAGAGCTTGGGAGCGATATACTAACTATTTATAATGCTGCTGGTTTCAGTGCAACTTAGCTTTTGTTGCGTTGGGCTTTTTCATCCAGACCTGACAAACCAAAACGGCGCTGTAGTTCTTTTAATACATCGTTAGGTCCTAAGCCTTGATCGGCTAGCATGACCATACAGTGAAACCATAAATCAGCGGTTTCATAAATAATTTGGTCTTTATCACCATTTTTGGCAGCGATAACGGTTTCAGTGGCTTCTTCACCGACTTTCTTTAGGATAGTGTCTAGGCCTTTGGCATAAAGACTCGCGACATAAGATTTATCGGCGGATTCTAATTTACGCAGTTCCAGAATATCAGCTAATTGTTGTAAGGTGTCATTCATTTTTTTGTATAGATGGTGTTAGGGTCTTTTAGTATAGGTTCAATAGCTTGCCACTGCTTATCAATTAAACGGCGATAAAAGCAGCTTTCACGGCCGGTGTGACAGGCAATGCCACCTTCTTGTTCAACCTTTAATAAGATAACATCTTCATCACAATCCAGAAACAAATCGACTACTTTTTGTCTGTGGCCTGATTCTTCACCTTTACGCCATAAGCGTTGACGTGACCTAGACCAGTAAACGGCATAACCTTCTGCAACTGTTAAGGCTAAAGACTCAGGATTCATCCAAGCAAACATCAGGATTTTTCCACTATCTGCTTGTTGGGCAATTACAGGCACTAAGCCGTCTTCAGTCCAACGTATCTCATCTTGCCAAGCGATGCTCATAAACGCATCTCTATGCCGCGTGAGGCCATGTGTTCTTTAGCTTGGTGTATGGTATATTCGGCGAAATGAAAAATACTGGCGGCTAACACGGCGTCGGCTTTACCGGTAATAACGCCTTCAGCCAGATGATCTAAAGTGCCGACACCGCCTGAAGCAATCACCGGTACTCTGACCGCTTCACTAATGGCGCGTGTGAGTAGTAAATCAAAGCCTTCACGAGTACCATCTCTATCCATACTCGTTAATAGAATTTCACCCGCACCATAACTGACCATCTTTTCGGCCCAAGCTATCGCATCTATACCTGTTGCTTTGCGTCCGCCATGAGTAAAGATTTCCCAACGATCTGCTTCACCTAGGGCGCTGACTTTTTTAGCATCAATCGCGACTACGATACACTGCGAGCCAAAACGTAAAGCGGCTTCATTGACAAACTCAGGATTAAAGACCGCCGCACTATTAATGCCGACTTTATCAGCGCCAGCATTGAGCATACGGCGTATGTCTTCCAGCGTTCTGATACCACCGCCTACGGTTAAGGGTATGAAAACTTCGCTAGCGACTTGCTCTACGACATGAACAATAGTGTCACGATTATCGTGGGTTGCAGTAATGTCTAAAAAGGTGATTTCATCAGCGCCTTCACGATCATAACGTCTAGCGACTTCGACAGGATCACCCGCATCACGAATATCAACAAATTTGACACCTTTAACCACGCGGCCGTTATCGACATCAAGGCAAGGAATAATACGTTTGGCTAAACTCATCGCTTAATAAGATTCCGCTAGTAGTCGAGCTTCAATAAAGTCTAGTGTACCTTCATAGATGGCTCTGCCAGTAATGGCGCCCATAATGCCCTCATGAGCCACGGCTCCTAAGCCTTTAATGTCGTCGATATTAGTAATGCCACCTGAGGCAATGACAGGGATTTTAATGGCGCGAGCTAATCTAGCGGTAGCTTCTACGTTAACACCTTGCATCATGCCGTCTCTGGAAATATCGGTGTAAATGATAGCTTCAACACCATCGGCTTCAAAGTGTTGCGCTAAATCGATGACATCATGCTTAGAGAATTTAGCCCAACCATCAATGGCGACTTTACCGTCTTTGGCATCTAAGCCCACAATAATGCGTCCTGGATATTCTTTTGCCATATCCCTAACAAACTCAGGTTCATTAACCGCTTTAGTGCCGATAATGACATATGCCACGCCAGCTTCCAGATAGGCTTGGATAGTCGCTTCATCACGAATACCGCCGCCTATTTGTACCGGCATATTGGGATAGGCTGTGACTATGGCTTTGATAATGTCTGCATTAACCGGTTTGCCAGCAAAAGCACCGTCTAAATCAACCAAATGTATTCTTTTTGCGCCAGCTGCAGCCCAACGTCCAGCGACAGCGACAGGATCATCAGAAAAAACGGTATTATCATCCATGCGACCTTGACGTAAGCGTACGCATTTTCCTTC
>CAMDNJ010000041.1 GCA_945902915.1 Crenothrix polyspora
CCCAATAACTATGAAGCCAATATGGCTATGAAACAACCTATCTCTGTGTCTTAAAAAACTTGACCACTACATAAAACAGCTTTAGCTGTTTTAAAGCGCAGAGCGCTCTGCTGTGGGAGTGCCATCGGTGTCGCTCTGTTGGATGCACGATATATAATATCGGCATAGAGGCTTATTTTAAAAGGGCGTATGCAATACGCCCCTACGGCCATCACCACGTCGCGTCATTTAGGACGGGAGGGCTGGGACTGGAGTTGTAGTTGGATATATTTCATAGCTGTCACTTTGCTTTGGCACATTATTCCCTCACCCTAGTGCTCATCGTTATACACAAGTATTCTGTGTGTTTGGAGTAAAACAGCTTTAGCTGTTTTAAAACGCTGAGCTGAAGTTCAGCACTCCACACAAACTGTTTTCACTTAACTGTGGGCAGTGATTAGTAAGCTGCATGAATACTAGAATTGCACTTCAGAGTTAAATTCGCGTTTTAATTTACACCGTGTAATACGGCCTAGAATAGCGGGTGCTAGGCGCTAAGTGCAAGATTAGGTATACATTATAGCCGTGTTATTTTAATGATATACTTGTATTTTATTTTGATTTTTTGGAGAGCATCATGGTAGCTGTATCACTTCGTTTACCCGATGAAGTATTTAATCGTTTAGATGAACTTTCAAAGCTTACTGGGCGTAGTAAAACTTTTTATATGATTAAGGCAATTACTGATCACATAGAAGATCTTGAAGATGTGTATCTTGCTGAGCAACGACTGCTCGATGTTCGTGCTGGAAAAAGCAAAACTTATACATTAGATGAAGTGGAGCGCAATCTTGGCTTGGTTGATTAAAATCGATGATGCAGCCCAAAAAGACTTGGCTAGATTGGATAAACAAATTGCTAAGCGGATTATTACTTTTCTGCGTGAAAGAGTAGTCGTTCTGGATGATCCACGTAGTATTGGCGAAGCACTAAAAGGGTCTCGACTTGGAGATTTTTGGAAATATCGAGTAGGTGATTATCGTATTATTAGCAATATCGAAGATGATACTTTAAGTATCTTAGTTGTAAAAATTGGCAATCGACGTGAAGTGTACCGTAGCAAATAAAAAATAAGTTCTTGATCATCAGATTGATACATCTACAGCATCAGGTCAATTAATGCTTTATATGTTGGGTGTCAAACCCCATTCATGTAAACCCTGCGATTGTAATGGGCTTATTTTATAAGGGTGTATACACTACGCCCCTACGGCCATCACCACGTCGCGTCATTTAGGACGGGAGGGCTGGAGTTGTAGTTGGATATATTTCATAGCTCTCACTTTGCTTTGGCACATTATTCCCTCACCCTAGTGCTCATCGTTATACACAAGTATTCTGTGTGTTTGGAGTAAAACAGCTTTAGCTGTTTTAAAGCGCAGAGCGCTCTGCTGTGGGAGTGCCATCGGTGTCGCTCTGTTGGATGCACGATATATAATATCGGCATAGAGGCTTATTTTAAAAGGGCGTATACACTACGCCCCTACGGCCATCACCACAATGTTGTCGTCCTGCGTGGGAACGCCGCCGGTGACGCTCTGCGTCACGCATCGCTGGAGCGATGCAGGATACATTCCCACGCAGAGCGTCATTGCCCACAGTTAAGCGAAAAAGTAAAAAATTGGAGTGCTGAGCTTCAGCTATTGTGTTTTAAAACAGCTAAAGCAGTTTTACTCCAAGCATAAAAATTCCTTAACTGTGGGCAGTGACGCAGAGCGTGGGAACGATATAACGGTTAAGCTAAACTATCCCGTCTTAACTGGGTAGCCTATTGTTATAAGCAACATAAAAAAACCCCTGCCTAGATCAATCTAAGCAGGGGTTTTCTAGGGAACTTATAAAATTATTAAAACCAGAACTAGCGCTACAGCGGCATAACACATTCTTGGTAATTTATTTTGGTAACTACCAATCGTCCAGTCATCAGACACCTTTAACCAAGTTAAAGCCTGATTCATAACAGCACAACCTTTCTTTTCATCTGACATAACCACTCCTCTTTTATTATTATTTTATTTCAACACATTGATTGTCAATGCTATATCGGCATAATACCTCACAACCGAACCCGAAGTGTACGCATTATTTTTTACCAGTACAAGCTAAATCAACTGAATGCGACCCTCTCTATGAAGCATAGTCATTTTCAACGTTACCACTAACTAGCCGCGATGATTGATACTCTAGCAAACTTTCTTTTACCCACTTGAAAGACATTTTCCGTGGCGACAGGTACTTCTAGCTTAGTATCGGTGACTTTTTCGCCAGATATTTTTACCGCGCCTTGATTAATCATTCTAATAGCTTCGGAAGTGCTACTCGCTAAACCGGCATCTTTTAGTAAATTAGCTATGCTATAACCTGACCCTGCGGTGCTTAAGGTCAACTCCTCCATTTCATCCGGTATTGCCCCGCGTTGAAAACGTGCTTCAAAATTTTCCAAGGCTTTTTCAGCGGCAGCAGCGTCATGAAAGCGTTCAATGATTTCTTGTGCCAGCTTGACCTTATAATTGCGCGGATTATCGCCGTTTTCGCAGGCTAGTTGCCAAGTAACAATTTCGTTCATAGGGCGAAAACTTAATAATTCAAAGTAGCGCCACATTAACTCATCAGAAATCGACATTAATTTGCCAAACATGTCATCGGCTGGATCTGCAATACCGATGTAATTATTTAGCGATTTAGACATTTTTTGTACGCCATCTAAGCCTTCCAGTATCGGCATAGTGATGACGACTTGAGGTTTCTGGCCAAACACTTCTTGCAACTGCCTGCCGACTAACAAGTTAAACTTTTGATCAGTCCCACCCAGTTCTACGTCAGCTTTCATGGCAACCGAATCATAACCCTGTATTAATGGGTATAAGAATTCATGGATAGCAATGGGCTGGCCGCCTTTAAAGCGCTTATTAAAATCATCGCGTTCAAGCATGCGTGCCACGGTATGCTTGGCCGCTAATTGAATTAAATCCGCCGGTGACATGGCATTCATCCACGTTGAATTAAACATGACTTGGGTTTTAGCGGGATCTAGGATTTTAAAGATTTGCTCTTGATAGGTTTTAGCATTTTCAAGCACTTGTTCGCGGGTTAAAGGCTTACGCGTAACATTTTTGCCGGTGGGATCACCTATCATGCCGGTAAAATCACCAATCAGAAATAATACCTCGTGACCTAAATCTTGAAACTGCTTTAATTTGTTGATGAGTACGGTATGACCCAAATGTAAATCAGGCGCCGTGGGATCAAAGCCGGCTTTAATCCTTAGAGGACGCCCTTCTTGCAACTTTTTAACTAATTCGTGCTCGACTAAAACTTCGTCAATGCCTCTTAATAAAGTCGCTAATACCTGCTCTTGCAATGTCTTTCTCCAAACTCAGATTACCTTAAAGGTAACGTTATAAAATTTTTGTTGTGGCTGGCGTGCTGAGCTTCAGCTCAGCTATTTAAAACAGCTAAAGCTGTTTTACTCCAAGCTATAAATCAGACTCGTAGGATGGGTAGAACAACGTGAAACCCATCACATCATCACACTAAATACTGGGATTCATACCTCATCCCAGCCTACATTATAGGTAAGCTGGGATGTAGCGACAGCGAAATCCCAGCAATCGGAGCGTGAAAATGATAACGATGCCTTATATACAACCCTACCCCAGCTCGTAGGATGAGTAGAACAACGTGAAACCCATCATATCATCGCACAATGATGGGTTTCGCTGTCGCTCTACCCATCCTACATGTGTTTTATCGCTCGCTAGCTCAGCTGTTTTACTGCAAACTATAAATCAGCTTGCCGGCCTGTAGGGTATGTGTCACTCGGCCTTTGAAGGTTTGTCCCCAAAAGGGTGTATTAATACCCTGACTTTTCCAGTTATCTGCATTCACTTGCCACGTTAATTCGGGATCAAACACACAGACATCGGCGGCATAACCGAGCGTTAAGGCGCCACTGTTTAAATGCAGAACTCGGGCAGGATTTTCACTCAACGCAGCTATACCTTGTGCTAAGCTTATTTCACCTTGATCAACCAACTTTAGCATGAGCGGCAATAGGGTTTCCAATGCCGAAACACCCGGCTCTGTTTCTGGAAAGGCACCTAGTTTAGCATCTATATCATGCGGCTGATGGTCTGAACAAATACTATTCAAGGTGCCACTGGCCAAACCTTGCCGTAAATATTGCCTATCTTCTTCGGTACGGAAAGGCGGCAATACATGATAACTACTGTCAAAAGGAATGATGTCATTTTCGGTTAAATGTAACTGATGGATAGCAACATCGGCACTGATATTCAAGCCATATTTTTTGGCTTGAAAAATTTTAATGACCGAACGTTTACAGCTGAGCTGGCCAAAATGCATACGGCAACCCGTCAGCTCAACGAGCTCCAGACATTGAGCTAAGGCTATGGTTTCAGCTTCTTCTGGAATACTCGGCAAACCATAGCGAGTGGCAACAGCACCTTCATGAGCGCAACCGTTATTGCCTAACCAATAATCATTGGGCCTAAACATCACTAATAAATCATGACTGGCCGCATATTCCATGGCTCGCCTGAGTATCAATAAGTTTTTAACGGCTTGCTGGGCATTGCCTACGGCAATACAACCGGCTTGTTTAAGCGATAACATGGAACTCAACTCCATACCTTCGAGCTTTCGAGTTAAGGCGGCAATCGGATAGATTTGCGGATATTGCGCTTTTTCTGCAAGTTCCTTAATCAATTCAGCCACGGCCGGCGTATCAATAACCGGATTAGTATCTGGCTGCAAACACATAGTGGTCACACCGGCGCTGGCTGCTGCGATGGCTTCACTTTTAAAGGTCGCTTTACGACTTTGCCCAGGTTCGCGTAACCGCGTACTTAAATCAATAAATCCAGGACAGACTATTTTATTCGTAGCCTCTATAACGGTAGTTGGCTTAAAGCCTGCTGGCTCATGGGTGACAGAAATTATCTTACCGTCAGCAATATAAACATCACCGATACGATTGATGTTATTAGCAGGGTCGATAAGTTGTCCCTGTTTAATCAGTATCTGGCTCATCCTACCGCTCCTTGTTTTTGCATCGCCATGGCCATTATTGCCATACGTATGGCAATACCATTACTCACTTGTTTAAGAATAACGGACTGCGGACCATCAGCGACTTTAGAATCGATTTCTACGCCTCGATTAATTGGGCCTGGATGCATCACAATAGCATCGGGTTTTGCTATTTTTAACTTAGCTTCGGTCAAGCCAAAACATTTAAAATATTCACTTTCACTGGGTAATAAAGCCGAGGTCATGCGCTCTTTTTGTAGCCGTAACATGATAATGACATCAATATCTTTAAGCCCTGAAGTTAAATCATGCGAGACATTGACGCCTAGACTTTCCACATGAGACGGCAATAAGGTTTTAGGTGCGATCACCCGTACTTCAGCCGCACCCAAGGTGTTTAAGGCTTGAATCTGTGATCTAGCCACCCTAGAGTGGAGTATGTCGCCAATGATGGCGACCCGTAGATTAGTAAAATCTTGTTTGACTTGCCGGATAGTAAACATATCCAACATCGCTTGAGTTGGATGCGCATGTTGGCCATCACCGGCATTAATGACACTGATATAAGGCGCGGTATGTTGAGCAATAAAATGTGCAGCACCGCTAATAGCATGACGCACCACAAACATGTCTACAAACATAGCTTCTAAATTGCGGATAGTGTCTAGTAAACTTTCACCCTTTGAGGTCGATGACGTGGCAATACTCATGCTGAGCACATCGGCTGATAAACGCTTGGCTGCCAATTCAAAAGTTGTTCGCGTGCGTGTGCTATTTTCAAAAAAAAGATTAACAATAGTTTTGCCACGCAGCAACGGTACTTTTTTAATCTGTTGGTCATTCATGCCGATAAATGATTCGGCAATATCCAAAATCTCTGTTAAGAGGGTTTTGTTCAACCCATCAATACTCAAAAAGTGCTTAAGCTTTCCTTCAGAATTAAGCTGGATATTTTCAATCATGGTTTAAGCCACCGCATCAAGTGTTTGTAAATCAATGCTCAAAGGATTGGGCCCTGTTAATTTGATGCGCTGGCCTGCATTCAACTTAATGCTAGTGCCTACGCAATCTGGACACAAAGGGATTTGTTTACCATCACGCTCAATTAATACCGCTAAAACTACTTGATTGGGGCGGCCATAATCAAAAATCTCATTGAGAGCTGCGCGTATTGTTCTTCCTGTATAAAAAACATCGTCTATTAATATAATATCGCGACCTTTAATATCCTGAGGTAAATGACTCGGCTTTACATTGGGATTAACGCCGATTTGCGAGAAGTCGTCGCGATAAAAGGAGATATCTAATAAAGCCAAATCGTCTTGAATACTCAGTCTTTGATGCAATTGCTCGGCGACCCAAACGCCACCAGTACGTATACCAATCATCAACGGATTGACCAGTCCTCGCTCAACAATAACTCGCTTTAGCTCAGCTTCCAGTTTGTTGAGTAAATCATTTATTTCCAGCACTTATTGATCCTTTTCTTTATTCTTAAAGTCGTTTAACCAGGTTTGTAAAATAAGCTGAGCCGCAAGCTGATCTTGGACTTCCCAAAGCTTAGTCGCATTAACATTTACTTCATCAAACAATAATTGTTTGGCTTCAAAGGTTGATAGTGTTTCATCTTGTTGAAAGACCGGCAATTGATAACGGCCTTCTAATTGACGACAGAATTTTATCATACGTGGCGTTATTGGGTTATCAGTACCATCAGCTTGCCTTGATATGCCGACCACTAAGCCTGAAGGACGCCATTCTTGTATGAGTTGACTAATAATTTGCCAATTAGGATTTTGATTAATTGAACGTATGGTCACTAACGGACTGGCTGTCGCAGTGATGGTTTGACCTACGGCCGTGCCTATTTTCTTACTACCGAAATCAAAACCTAGATAAGTATCGGCACTGCATTTTGCTGCCAAAGGATCTTGCTTAGCCATGGCCTGCCGGTGTCGTTAATTGATTAATATCAATGCCGATTTGTCCACCCGCAGCCTGCCAGCGCTTATCTATGGGTGTATCAAAGATAATATGTTTGCCACTAGGCGTATTCAACCAAGCATTATTTAACATTTCTTGTTCTAATTGACCAACACCCCAACCGGCATAACCCAGTGCGACCAGATATTGCTCAGGCCCTCGCTCCGCAGCAATAGCCTCTATAATATCTCTAGAGGTTGTTAAAGAAATCGTTTCGGAAACAGCCATAGTCACATCCCAGTTAGTACCGGGCGTATGCAAAACAAAACCGCGTTCTCGTTGCACAGGGCCACCCGAAAAAACCGGAATGTCAGCAAGGCTGTCTGAGTGGGAGGAAATGTGCATTTGCTCAAAAACCTCTGCCAGTTTCATGTCCGTAGGTCTGTTGATGATGATGCCCAAAGCCCCTTCTTCATTATGCTGACATAAATAAGTCACGGTATGAAAAAAATTTGGATCTGCCAAGGCAGGCATGGCAATAATAAACTGGTTATTTAAATAGGTTACTTGATTCATAAGAGTTAGTATCGAAGGTTATGGTGACTTAAGCAACTATTTACTGTGTTACTAAGCCTGATTCATCGGAGAATTTCCAAACACGGGTAATCACTAAAACATCCACTTCTTTACGCAAATCCAAAGGCAGAGGTGGAAAAGGTGCACTCATGCGCACAATTTTTTTTGCCGCTTCATCTAATTCTAAAGTCCCTGAAGATCTTACGATTTGAATACTATAAATACTACCGTCAGCTTTTATACCGACATCCATCGTTAAAGTCCCAGAAAAATCTTTCTTTAGCGCGACTTCTGGGTAATTAAGATTACCTGTACGCTCTACTTTACTTTCCCAGTCTTTCAAATATTGAGCGGCAATGTATTTATTGGCGCTGACAGAGTCCACAGACTTTATTTTAGTTTGTGCTGCGCTAGGTTGGCTTTGCCTAATTTCGGTGCCCAATTGAGTAATTTGTTGCTGCAATAGATCTGCCGTCAATTTTGGATGCTGCTCGGATTCTGTAGCGACCTCAGTATTTTTAGCAGCAATAACTTTATTTTCAGCCTTATCAGAAGTCAATATTCGTGGCGCAGATTTAGACTTATTTTCCTCTACAGGCGCTTTTTTAACAGGCTGTTCTTTCTGATGCTCACTCTGACTGGCAGTCTGTCGCTCAGGAACTTCAGCTTGATTTGCCTTACGACCTGCACCCGATAAACTTTCTTGAGCTAAAAAATCAGTCTTTTCTGCTATTTTCTTTGACGGCGCGCTAATTAAAGTGACATCAATAGGCGTCGCTAGGCGCTCTGGCTCTGATTTAGGGCTAGTAAGACTCCAGACCACGACCAACATCAGATGAAAAATAACCGCTACAACTAAAGCTATTGATAAACCATCTTTATTACTTAACACTCTAGCATTAGGTATTAAAATAGCACTACTGATCATGTAATTTTGTATCAATATGATCCATTAACAGTCCAGCTATATTTAGTCCGAACTGCTGATCTAACTCTTGAACGCAGGTAGGACTTGTCACATTTATTTCAGTCAATTTATCACCAATCACATCAATACCCACAAAAACTAAGCCCTTTGCTCGTAAGGTAGGTCCTACCTGATTAGCTATCCACAAATCTTGTTCGGTTAAGGGTCGACCTTCTGCACGTCCGCCTGCAGCCAAATTGCCTCGTGTTTCACCTTGCGCAGGAATACGCGCTAAAGCATAAGGCACCGCGACACCATTAATCATTAATATCCGTTTATCGCCATCTTTTATCTCTGGCAAATACTTTTGCGCCATGATATAGCGGCTATTGTACTGAGTCATGGTTTCTAATATCACACTGAGATTAGGATCATTTTGCCGTAGATGAAAAATAGACGTGCCGCCCATTCCATCTAGCGGCTTTAATATAATTTCTCCTTGTTCCTGCAAAAAACTTCTTATACGGGCAGGCTCTCTAGCCACCAAGGTTTCTGCGCAGCATTGTGGAAACCAAGCGGTAAAAAGTTTTTCATTAGCATCACGCAATGACTGCGGTTTGTTGACCACATAAACGCCCATATTTTCAGCGCGCTCTAACAAATACGTTGCATAAATATATTCTTGATCAAAAGGAGGATCCTTACGCATCAAAATGACATTTAACTGATCTAGAGGAATATCTTGCTCAGCAATGAACTGATACCACTGCTGAGCATTGCGCTGTACTGTCAGGGTACGAGTCCTTGCATAAGCTCTGCCATTTCTTAGGAACAGGTCATTAAGCTCCATATAATGCAGCTCCCAGCCTCTAAGTTGTGCTTCAAGCAACATGGCAAAACTAGTATCTTTTTTAATATTGATATGGTCTATGGAATCCATGACCATGCCGAGTTTAATAGGCATTATTGTCCTGTGTCGTACATTGAGTAGAAGATTGATGCGTTTATTTTATAGATAGTTATTTACCTTGAAAAGAATTTTTGGTATAAAGATTGGCTAATTTTATAAATTTAGGCGCACCAAGAGGTCAATCATGTCTAGAGTATGTCAAGTAACCGGTAAACAACCTGTTACAGGTAACAACGTATCACACGCAAACAACAGAACTAAAAGACGTTTCCTTCCAAATCTGCAACACCACAGATTTTGGGTAGAAAGCGAAAACCGTTGGGTGCGCCTTAGAATTTCTACAAAAGCAATGCGTATCATTGATAAAAATGGCATAGATGCTGTTTTGGCAGATTTACGTAAAAACGGCACTAAGGTTTAAGGAGATAAACAATGCGCGATAAAATTAAATTAATTTCTACCGAAGGCACTGGTCATTTCTACACTACGACCAAAAACAAGCGCACCATGCCAGAAAAAATGGAGATCAAAAAGTTTGATCCTGTTGTTCGTAAACATGTTATCTACAAAGAAGCTAAAATCAAATAAACTCTGATTTAAGCAGCATCTTTTAAGATATTCAAGCCAACTACAGCTAAAGAACACTGTAGTTGGCTAGCTTATCTCTATCTCTTCCCTCGCTTGAGTGCCTATTTAGCTAAATCAAGCTAAAGCTTACACTAGCACTATTTCCTTATTACTATTGATATCCTTAGACTTTAACTCGGGCGTATTGGCAATAACCCAGGACTTTCTTCGCTTATCGGTAGCCCCCTGGCAATCGATACTAAATCTTTGCAAAGTCTCATCTAATCTTAACGCCGTTAACTGCCCTCCCCACAAACAACCCGTATCAATTCCATAACATTTAGGCCCCTCATAGTAACCCAAGCTAGACCAATGCCCGAAGATAATACACACGTCAGCATTTTTACGCTTAGGCGCTTCAAACCACGGAAATAAGTTATTAGGCTGAGAACCTAAGGGCCCAGTATTTACAAAATCGAGCCTACCCTCTGCATCACAATAGCGCATACGTGTAAAACAATTAATAATAAACCGTAACCTAGAAACGCCTTTTAAATCAGGGGACCAAATGTTTGGCTTATCACCATACATTTGCTTTAAAAAAACCTGATACTCTTTGTCTCTGAGTGCTTGCTCAGCTATGATAGCCATCTTTTGAGCTTTTTTGAAATCCCATTGCGGAGGCAATCCCGCATGCAATAAACAGAAATCATCGTTATAATGCATTAAAGGTCGGTGTCTTAACCAATAAATGAGTTCATCTCTATCTGGCGCATCAAGTACCTGAGTAAGGCAATCTTTTTTATTGGCTACCTTTGGCAAACACGAGGCTGCCAATAAATGCATATCATGATTACCCAGCACAGTAACAGCTGAACTGCCTAAGGATTTAACAAAACGTAGGGTTTCTAAAGATTTTGGCCCGCGATTAACTAAATCTCCTGCAAACCAAAGCTGATCAGAGTTTTCATTAAAAGAGATAACATCAAGCAGCCTTAACAAATCATCAAAGCAACCTTGTATATCTCCTATGGCGTAAATAGACATTTAACTAACTAATGTAAGGTTCTTGGAATAGATAAGGTAAATTTAGGAATTAAGGCGGTAAAATTATCACCTTCATCCGAACACATGACATATTGACCTTGCATAGTACCGACTGGAGTTTCAAGTATCGCACCACTGGTATAACGAAACATTTCACCCGGCTTAAGATAAGGTTGCTCACCAATAACACCATCGCCTCGAACTTCCTGGATTTTGCCATTAGAATCGGTGATTAACCAATGTCGATTTAATAGCTTAGCAGGAACTGAACCTTCATTTTTGATGGTGATAGTATAAGCGAATACATATTGACCTTTTTCAGGAACTGATTGCTCAGCAATAAAATAAGGTTTAGATTCAACTATTATTTTGTTTTTTTCAGTCATTGATAGATCATATAGTGATTACTTCTTAAGAGAATCATTGTAACTTATCATTAAAGGCAAGTAACTATTTCATATTCATAAACAGCCGTCGAAAAGGCTCACCTTTTCTTTAACAAATTAGGACATAACATTGTATATACACATCATAGGTATTTGCGGAACATTTATGGGCGGATTGGCCGTCATTGCCAGACAAATGGGCCATCAAGTTAGCGGCTCTGACCAAAATGCTTACCCCCCTATGAGTACGCAATTACAGGAACAAGGCATAGAGCTAATGAATGGCTTTCAGCCTGAAAACCTAGACGGTGATCCGGATCTAGTCATCATAGGCAATGCACTATCGCGGGGAAACTCTGAAATTGAAGCCGTTCTAAACCGAGGCCTCAATTATGTATCTGGCCCTCAGTGGTTAGCCGAGCATGTACTCCATGATAAATGGGTGCTTGGCGTTGCTGGAACCCACGGAAAAACGACTACAACCAGCATGCTAAGCTGGATACTCGAACATCATGGTTATAACCCTGGCTTTTTAATCGGAGGCATACCTCTTAACTTTGGCATTTCGGCACGACTAGGTGGCGGCCCTGAAAACAAATCTGGCTTTTTTGTCATTGAAGCAGATGAATATGATTCTGCATTTTTTGACAAGCGCTCAAAGTTTGTTCACTATAGACCTCGCACAGCAATACTCAATAATTTAGAATTTGATCATGCCGATATTTTTCCTGATCTGGATGCCATTAAACGACAGTTCCACCATCTAGTTAGAACCATACCTAGCGAAGGCCTTATTATCTGCCCAGAGCATGATAATAATCTAAAAGACACCCTCAGCATGGGTTGCTGGACACCTGTTGCAAACACTTCTATTAACGGTGACGCACTTTGGAATGCCCACCTCATAAAAGCAGATGGCAGTCGCTTCTCTGTACTCTTTGAAAACCTTGAGCAAGGCATCATAGACTGGCCATTAACAGGCGAACATAATGTTTATAACGCCTTATCGGCCATCGTTGCAGCAAGCCATATAGGCATATTACCTAAAGATGCCATCACTGCACTGTGTCAATTCAAAAATGTTAAGCGGCGTATGGAAGTCATCGCCACCATTAATGGCGTTACTCTGTATGATGATTTTGCGCATCACCCAACCGCCATTGCTACTACCCTAGACGGTTTGCGTAAACAAGTGGGACAAGAACGCATTATTGCTATTGTAGAGCCTCGTTCCAATACCATGCGCCTTGGCATCCACACCCAATCACTCGCCGAATCTTTAAAGCTAGCGGATATAGCCATTATTTATCAACCACAAAACTTAGGTTGGGAATTAAGTGCCGTACAAAAATATGCCGACAACATAACAATCTATTCATCACTCGATGACATCATTGCTAAACTCAAAGAGGAAGCCGAGCTTGGTGGACATTTTGTCTTAATGAGTAATGGTAGCTTCGGTGGTATCTATGAACGCTTACAAGCGGAATTGAGCCTAGCCAACGAAACTTAAAAAGCTAGATATAAAATAGAAGTTATGTAAAATTCAGGCTACCAACTTAAAACGGGACAGTTTCCGCGCAGACGAAAGACAAAGGGCGAAAGATTAAGCCTAGGAGGCTAGCAATTTAAGGCGTGACAGATACTAGGCTTAACCTTTCGCCCTTTGTCTACACTTAGGAGAACCCCGTCTAAAAGTGAACGCTTAAGCTAAACTGTTCCGTCTTAAGTTGGTAGCCAAAATTCATAACACTTAACGCTACCATTTAGAGCTCTCATGACCAAAGAAATTATTTTAACCGGCATTACCACCACTGGCACTCCTCATTTAGGTAATTATGTAGGAGCCATTAAGCCTGCCATTGCTGCCAGTAAGAATGCCAATGTCACGCCCTTTTATTTTCTCGCTGACTACCATGCCTTAATTAAATGCCAAGAGCCGGAAAGAGTCAGACGTTCTAGCTTAGAAATCGCAGCCACTTGGTTAGCCTTAGGCTTAGATACTTCAAACGCCGTCTTCTATCGTCAATCTGATGTGCCAGAAATTATGGAACTCATGTGGATGCTAACCTGCGTAGCTTCTAAAGGCTTAATGAATAGAGCACACGCTTATAAAGCTGCGACCGCTGAAAATGAGCAAAGTGGTGAAAACGATCTCGATAAAGGCATCAATATGGGCTTATTTGCTTATCCCATACTCATGGCCGCCGACATACTGATGTTTAATGCCCATAAAGTCCCTGTCGGCAAAGACCAGATACAACACATTGAAATGGCCAGAGATATTGCGGGACGATTTAATCATATTTATGGCGAACATTTTGTCTTACCCGAAGCCGTAATCGATGAACATGGCGCGACGCTATCGGGCATGGACGGTCGTAAAATGAGCAAAAGTTACAACAACACCATTCCGTTGTTTGAACCTGAAAAGAAACTAAAAAAACTCATTAATAAAATTCAAACCAATTCTTTAGAGCCAGGTCAAGTTAAAGATCCTGACACTTGCACCTTATTTAGCATCTATAGAGCATTTGCAACGACAGATGAAGTTATAGACATTCGTCAACGTTACGCTGAAGGCATCGCTTGGGGCGAAATGAAAAGAGTGCTATTCGAACATATTAACGATCACATCACTCCTGCTAGAGAGCGCTACGAGGCTTTACTTCAAGCACCTAACCATATTGAAGAACAACTACAAGAAGGCGCCCTAAAAGCACGTGCCGTTAGCGCACCCTTTATAAAAGAATTACGTAAAGCTGTAGGCATTTCAAGAATTTCATTATAGAAAATAAACTTAGTGTGATTAGTCTGTTATAAATATAAGCTGAACGCTCGATAAAGAAAGACTACCGTTTTATGTTAATCTTTATGGATAATCACACGGAATTAATGCATTACTGCAGGGGGGGTATTGAAATTGCCTTTGAAGTCCCGTACACATTGATGCGCCTCTTAACATCGGCGCATAAAATTGCTCATCTACCGTAGCAACTTCTTTGCCTGAAAGCAGTTGCCATCTATGCCAATATGCCGCATAAAAAACCGTCTATACAGAGCGCATAGGCCTAGTCCTAATAACTATCCAGCTAAGCACACCTGGTTTCTACCATTATATTTGGCTTTATACATCGCATTATCGGCATTTCTTATCAAGGTATCAGCGGTATCGTTTTCATGCAAATCATAAACACCAAGACTGGCTGTTATTTTTATGGTTGCCATGTCAAACGCTAGGGTATGTGACTCAATGGTCTTTCTAATTCGTTCTGCTAATAATTTAGCTCCAGCTAGATCAGTATCGCTTAATACCACAACAAACTCTTCACCACCAACACGAAAAAGGATGTCACTACAGCGTAAGCTCTTTTTTATTAGGTTCGCGGCAGCTATAAGTACTTTATCGCCGCATGTATGGCCATAGGCGTCATTGATCACTTTGAAGTAATCAATATCCAAAAATATTATAGATAAATTCTGTTTTTGACGATTAGCTAAACTTATATTTCTATTAAGTGTGTCGTTAAGAGAACTTCTGTTATTGACCTTAGTTAAAGAATCAATGTAAGACATTTTTATGGCTTGATGAAATAAGGTTGCATTTTTTAAGGGGTAAATTAAGCAACATAATAACGATTCTAATAAAGTAATCTCAGCGGCACTAAAACGATAGTTGCGCATAAATTTTAGCTTACCTAAGGTTTGGTTTTCTATTTTTAGTGCATAACTACATGAATGCTTAGTAAAGACACCGCTTTTAATTTCTATCTCAAATTCTTCGTTATTATATGAAAAGGCACTATGTGGAATCATGCTTACTATTTTGTTACTAAAGATCACAATAAGTTGATTAAACTCTAACGTGGTTTGTAAAGCGCTACTGATGTCATAATGATTAATATTGACAGCTTTGGTGGCCTCAAAAGTGTTGTTACTAATAACAGCTAAATTAGTTGATTTTTTTATCATGTCGGCTTTCCTGTTTAAAGACCTAGAGTGTTTAAACAATCTATGCGAAGACTGTGCCAAAATAAAATTACATCAATTAATCAATACGTTATTAATAAATAGTTGCTATTAAATCATTGGTAGTTAAGAAATTGACGAACTTAGTGCGTCAATTAATTGCCACCGGAGCGGTAAGGCATAGCTTTTAGAAGCTTAAGGGATACGGCCATTATATTAAACACAATAATAGGAAGTTATAAGCCGTTCCTAGTGAATTTGTCGTACTGTGAATAGCTTAACTGTGGGCGCGGGGGATTTTCCTTTCTTCCTTGAACAAGTTCAGGACGAACAGCTTAAAATAATGGCAGTATGCATGAATATGGCAGCATAAAATTATTCATGAAACTTATAATAATTAATGAACAATTAGCTTAAGCCTATTACTTTTGACGACTCTCTCTTTCTACTTTACCCATGTAGCGATGAATAGAATCTTCAAATACTGGGCTTATTTTTGTGAACTTACAGCCTACCTTTTCAATCCTTTTTGGATCATCAGGATTAATAAGGGTTCTACTCTTTACCTCGATTGAAACATAACCCTCACCGGCTTGTTCTAATACAATTTTACAAGCATCAAAACAGGTATCTAGCATTAGTAAATTGGATATTTCTGGGTTATCTATCAGTATAGAAAATCCAGAAATACTAATATCGTATAATTTAAATATGAATGGCTCAGGAGTATTTTCTATGGTTAAGTGGCAATAACCCGATAATGAATCTAATGTTCTTATTCGGTAGGAATCTCTGGCCTCTATCCATAGAAGTTTGTTAGGTATAGGTATAGAAAATGCTGATAAGCCATCATTTTTGTATTTATCTACACGATAAGCATCGAAGGCAATTTTAATACCTAGATAATCAGCTTCAAAGGTGACTAAATCACTATTTAGCAGCTCTCTAATTTTGGATTCTTTAGGGCTATGAAAAAAAACCATTCTATCGTCGATTAAGTTAAGCTCAAATATAGTAGTAACGAATGTTTCGTCATCATATCCATAATGAACCGTCAATATGCATTTTTTTTTAAAAAGAATCTGTAGCTTTCTAATTACATTATCTGATCCGTGGATTACAAAAGCAGACTCATATTCCATATGTGATTTAAATAATGGGAGGATAGGTTGTTTTAATACGACTTTAAAAGACAGTTTTTTAAGGTTGATATTTTCAATACCCCCTATAAAACCTAAGCCTATACTAAGTTAAGTTAAGTTAAGTTAAGTTAAGTTAAGTTAATCGATTATACCAAGATTAATGTATGTGTAAATGGATCATTTTTTCTAGCACCATTAGCTCCATATGTATTAGAGCGCTGAGGATTACCCTTTAGTACCTGTAACGAACGTTGAGTATGAAAGGAAAGTAGCTCAATACTAGCACCATTTTGTTCATTTAAGGCTCTGCACTTAATGCATAGCTGTTTTATGGTGATCCACTGTTCGGCGATATCTATAGCTAATAAACCTGCGGTAGCCCCCCGTTGAAAATAGGCATTCATTCCTTTATCATTATTAGGAAGCTCTTCGGTTGCAAGGATTTGACCACATTGCTGGTTGAATTGCTCTAACTGCATTACTAATTGTTTTTTATCCGAAGCTATATTTTCGATTAATTCAACTTGTAGTGGTTTTTGTAAGATATCAGCTTCTTCCATAAGTAGTTGATACAACAGCTCTATCAATTGTAGTGCGTTAACAATGAGCTTTTCTGTAATAGGCCAAGTTTTTTGTATCATAGTGACCTCTTTTACTTAAGGCATTAAGGATTCATGTTGAATCATCTTTTTAGCAATGCTTTCTGGATTAATTTGGTAACTACCATTAGCAAGCGCATTTTTAACAGCAGTAACTATATTAACATCAATATACGAACCCGAAGATGACGCTTCTACAGCTTGCTTTATGCCATGCGCTACACTCGTTATGGCAACACTATCATTCTTTTCAACACTGGATATTGATGTAACTTCAGCGGAACTATCTGTTTTTGTAGCTACTTTTAGATTCAGGGCCGTTTGCGTTCTATGTGTTATGGATTCGATAGTCATGATTGTGTCCTAAATGTCATTTTAATCTATAGCTCTATTATCGACAGTACAGCGAAAAACTTTAATAGAATACCCCAACAAGAGTCGGAAATATTTCTTTCAATATTAGCCATGAGTCCTAACTTGTAAGCTTATTTTACAGTGATCTTTAATTTTAAAGAGACAAAATCTTTTTGAACCTTTATATTTAGCCTATGGTGACATTATAAATAGTCACTTGGAATTTTATTTCTGTTTTAAAAAGCCCTGTTCACTCTATGTTTTGCCGACTGTATTCGGTAACTTAAAGGATTCTATGTTTGTCATTATTGGATATGTCGTTATTGTTGGCGCCATTATGGGCGGGTATGTTGGTGGCGGTGGTCATCCGGCAGTTTTATTTCAACCTTTTGAATTTATAATTATTATCGGCGCCGCTATCGGTGCTTTTATCTGTGGCAACTCAATGCCAGTTATAAAAGCTTCGCTAGCACAAGCTACAGGTACTTTAAAAGGAGCGCAGTGCGACAAGGCTTTTTATCTTGAGTTATTACTGTCTTTTTATGCACTATCCAGCAAAATACGTAGAGAAGGATTGTTATCACTAGAAGATATTATTGATAGTCCAGAAATAGAAACCATTTTTACACCTAAGATTATGAAAGATCATCATTTAATGGAGTTCATAAGAGACAATCTGCGTTTATTGGTTTCCGGGGTTGACGTCGGTCCATTAGAAGAGCTAATGGATCAAACACTTGAAACTCATCATGAAGATGCGCATGCGCCTATTAAAGCGGTGAAAGGAGTTGCTGATGGTATGCCCGCATTTGGTATCATTGCAGCTGTGATGGGGGTAGTTCATACCATGGAATCTGTAGATCAGCCTCCTGCAGAGCTAGGAAAATTAATTGCTGCGGCTTTGGTAGGAACATTTTTGGGTATTTTATTGGCTTATGGTTTTATAGCTCCAGTTGCTAATGTTATGGAAGAGCGCATGGAAAGCTTAGCAAATGCTTATAAATGCGCTCAAAAAGGTTTGTTATGTTGTGCAAAAAGCGTATCACCTACGATGACAGCGGAATATATGCGAGCCATGATTCCTTCTAATATGCGCCCTTCTTTTGCTGAATTAGATGAGCAGCTAAAAGCCAACAAAGGCAAGGGTTAAGCGTGGCAGAACAACAACCTATTATTATCAAGAAAATTGTAAAAAAAAGTCACGCTCATCATGGCGGAGCTTGGAAGTTAGCTTACGCAGACTTTGTAACAGCAATGATGGCGTTTTTTTTGTTGATGTGGCTATTAGGCGCAACTAATGAAAAAACCCGCAAAGGTATCGCTGAATATTTTCAAGATCCTTATAAAGCATCAATGATCGATAAAGGACAAATAGCCACAATTGATGAGATAAAGCCTACAGAAATGGATCCACAAGCAGAAAAGATTCAAGCGATGAAAGATCTTAAGCAGCTTGAAGACTTGAAAGAAAAAATTCAAGAAATGATCAATGAAAATCCAGAGCTTTCTGAGTTTAAGGAGCAAATCAAGCTGGAAATAACCCAAGAAGGCTTACGCATTCAAATTATTGATAATAAGAATATGCCGATGTTTAAATTGGCAAGCTCAGAAACTGAACCAGAAATCAGGGTTATTTTAAGAGCTTTGGCACCTGATATTAATAAACTACCTAATAGAATAACGATTAATGGTCATACTGACGGCAGGCCTTATCCACCTAATCGCAAGGGTTATAGTAATTGGGAGCTTTCGAGTGATCGCGCTAATGCAGCCAGGCATGAACTGAATATCGGAGGTCTTGAAGAAGGTAAAGTATTAAGAATAACTGGATTGGCCGCAAGTGTGGCTTATAATCCTGAGGATTTCAATGACCCCATGAATCGACGAATATCCATTATTGTTATGAACAAGAAAACAGAGAAGGCTGTTTTAGAGAGTGCGGGTAATAACTCAAAAGATACAGATTCTATTTCAGACCAAAAAGTATCTGATCAAGCTACAGAAACGGTTAAAGATAGTGTAGCGCCTATAACGGCCACTACCCCATTAGAGCAATCTGCCGCTAGCAAAGTAAAGCCTTCAACATCGACATCAGAAACGCCTGCTGAGCAACCTAAATAAGGCAACAATAATTCTACTTTAGGTTTAGTGTCGATGAATCTTCTTAGTGAATGCGTGCGAAGATGGCATCAATACAAGGATAGAAATCACTTAATGTATAACTTCTATTTCTTCTAATTTCAGCAACTTATCAACATTGAGCAGTATAACCATACGCTCATCAACTGATATGAGGCCGTTAACGAATTCATTACTGGCTTTAGCACCAAAATCAGGGGCATTTTGAACTTCGGTATTATTGATAGTAATAACATCTGATACCGAATCCACCACGACACCCATGGTTCTCGTTTTATTATCATCAGTAGTTTGTAAAACTACGACAACTGTTAGCTGTGTATAGTCAGTAAATTTTATATGAAGTTTCTCACGCAAATCAATAATAGGTACGATAGAGCCTCGTAAATTAACAACACCTTTTTCATAAGAAGGCACGTTAGGTATTCTTGATACCGGCTCCCAACCTCTAATTTCTTGAACGCTTAGTATATCAACACCGTATTCTTCATTACCCAAAGTAAAACTTAGGTATTGTGATGTTTTATCTTGTTCTGTGGGGCAATGGCTTTTGTCCGAATGCTTAGTTTCTGATGGATGCTCCATTATTGCTTTCCTATTATTGATGAGTTTGTCGATAACTGACGATTGGATAACCTTACTATGCCAGCGACATCAAGAATTAGAGCAACAGATCCATCACCTAAAATTGTGGCTCCTGAAACCCCATCTATCCTGCGATAGTTTGTTTCTAATGATTTAACAACAACTTGATGAGGACCTAATAACTCATCAACAAATAATCCACATAACACCCCTTGCCTTTCTACAACAACAATGACACCTTCGTTAGTTCTTATGTTACTTTTAGGTTGCACATTAAAAATTTCGTGCATCCTAATAATGGGAATATATTGGTTTCTTAGTCTAAATGTTTCACCCTTACCG
>CAMDNJ010000042.1 GCA_945902915.1 Crenothrix polyspora
AGCAGTAATAGCGGCTTGTAATTTATTAAATAGATCTCCGCCTGAAAACATATCAGACCCCAATATACTTGCCGACATTTGCCTTGAACTATTGACTTGAATCTGGCTTTGTGAAGAGCTGCCTTTATATTCAAAAAAATCTTTTGTTGCAATGGAGGTGCCTGCTGGGGCGCCTGCAAAGGTTGCAGGTGTCGCTAATACTACGGGTAAATCGCCAGGAGTCGATGCTTCTATTGCAGGTGTCTGGGCAATATAGAAAGATTGCCCAGCTATTAATATAGAGCCTTCCGTTAGAAGTTTGCCAGATGCATTTAACAATGTAGTGTTTGGAATAGTTACGGTAAAGGTTCCCCCATTACTTACTTGATACTTGCCCAATAGACCATCACTAGTGACAATACTTTCTTGATCTGCGTTTTTTACAAAAGCAGCTGTGTTGGGTTTTTGACCAGCAAATAAATAATTACCTGAGGCATCTGTAGAATTAGCAAGTGACAGCAATTGATCATACAGCGCTTGTAAGTTTGACGAGATGGCTACTTTATCACTGGTTAAGTTTAGCGAGATAGAGGGTTGGTTGCCGTTAGCAATGCTGGCACTACCCGCACTGAGTATTTGATCATGTATACCTAGCAAGTTATCTACCATACTTGAGAGTATGGTTTCAACAAGACCTAGATTATTTTGTACTGTGGTAATGTTTTTGCCTAATTGCGTATTAATACTTTGAGATTGTTGCACGCCAATTATTTTAGCAGCGGCAACAGGATCATCAGAGGGATTAATAAATTTACGCCCCGATGTAATTTGATCGGAGGAAGCCGAAATTTGACTTTGCAATTCAGTTAGGCGACTACTAGAGTTTTCAAAAAAACTATTTGTACTAATACGCATTTGTTATACCCCTATTTGAAATAATGCATCAAACATTAATTTAGAAATTTCAATTAATTTAGCTGCAGCTTGATAAGCTTGTTGATATTTAATTAAGTTTGCAGCCTCTTCGTCTAAATTAACGCCGGCCACACTATCTAAAGCTTGACTTGTTTGCGTTAAAGCAGCTTTGGCAGTAGCTGTTGTTGATATAATCGCCTGAGATTTTGCACCAATATCACCTACCATGTTCGCATAGGCATCTTGAATGCTTAAAGAGGCATTAGCCAAGGTTTTATTGGTTTGTAAGGCAATCATTTTTAAAACATTACTATTGTCTCCAGGTACACCAGTTTTCGTTGCGGCGGCAATAGCGTTGGTATCAGAAGTTGCCATAGCTAAACCTCCGGCAACATTAACCGTTGGTTTTATGGTAAATTGATCACCCTCATTGATAGTGCTGTCGTTAATAGGAAGCGATATTTGTAAACCTTCTGAAAGCGCAGCACGTTGTATGGCTGTTTTATCACCCGATGCTAATAAGGTATTGTCAGAAATACGGATTAGATTGTAAATTCCACCAACTTTCTGCAAGCTATAATCACTGGTGGTTATCTTCGAAATATCAGCATAAGTAACGCCGATTGTTGCGCTTCCTTTATTGTCTGTATTAGCAGCAACGTTTATCGGTGGTACAGTAAATATATTGCCACCGGCTTTACCATTCAGGGTTATTCCACCAGCATTAATTGTATTAATATTACTAGCTAGGCCTAAAGCAATTCGACCTATAGCATTTTGTACTGTTGGCAAGGTATTGTTGCGAAAGGTGATTAATCCATTTAACAAGCCACCCGATAAATTATTTTGTGCTATTGGGGTTTTAATGTCATTAATATCATAAGCAACCTCTAGATTAGCGGGGTTTGTATTTGAGGGCGTCACAGCTAGTTTATTAAAAGCTGTTGCAATGACTAGCGGTTGACCATTGCCCATATAAACATTGATGAGATCGCCATTAGAGACTACTTTAATCTGTATTTGCTTACTTAAATCGGTCAGTAATTGATCTCGTGAGTCTAACAAAGAATTGGCCATGCCACCATTGGTAGCTTGTTGAGCGCTGGAAATTGAGCTATTTAATGAGGCAATTTGTTTTGCAATAGTATTAATGCTATCAACACTACTTCTTATTTGTGTATTTACATCTTTGCTAATGCCCTCTACAAGGGTTTGAGCATCTTTAAAACCTGAAACTAAAGTCTCAGTAGTGCTTAATAGAGCTTGTCTTGAGGTTGTATCGCTCGGGGCCACAGAAACAGCTTGCAAGCTAGAAAAAAAGCTTTGCATATCTGCTGCAATACCAACAGAAGGATCGCTGAGCATCGTAGTGATTTTCTGTAATTGATTGTTTTGAGCTTGTAACTGACTGAAGGAAGATTGAGCAGAAAATTTCTGAGTCGCAAGAAATTCATCATAAATTCTCTGAATGTCGGTAACATTAGTGCCATTGCCATTGGAACTTGCGTTCTGAAGGACTCTTTCACGCGAGTAGCCTAAAGTTGAAGCATTGGCGATGTTGTTACCTGTGGTATTTACTCCGGCTTGCGCCGCCATTAAAGCGCTAAGCCCTATTGTTATTGTATTAGCCATAATTGTTCCTTGTTATCTAGTTAAACTTTGTTGGTATTAATAGTATTAACGGCTAACTTTTTTATAACTAAAGTAAATAGTTAGTCGATTGTATCCGATTGATGATATTAATTAATTTAGCACTATAGTTAGGGTCTGTTGCGTAACCCGCCAGACTCAATCCATGCGCGAAACTGAAAGCATCACTGCTATTAGCGATAACTTGTTTATAGCGGCTATTATTATTTAAAAACGACGCATAATCAGTGAAGGCCTCTGTTTCTGAAGCATAGGCTCTAAAGCGTGAAGAAATATTTTGAGGTGAACCATCAACATATTCAGTAGTGGTAACTTCTACAACCTTACCTTTCCAATCATTTGTCGCTTTAATACCAAAAAAATTATAACTAGAACTACCGTCTGGCATTGTTATGACATGTTTTCCCCAGCCACTTTCAATGGCTGCTTGACCGAGCACATAGCTAGCAGGTATGCCTATCAATTTTTGAACCATCTGTGCATAAGGTGTTAAATTATCAACAAATGAACTTACAGATGTAGAAGCATTGGTATTTTTGTTCTGCGTTGAAGTATTTGAAAATTGGTCGTTTTGATAGTTATTCTTTAATAGGTTTGTATTAAATGCTGAGATGTTAGCTCTAATATCGTTACTCAAAACATGGTCGGATTGCGCTTCAGTGTTATCGGTAGATTTGTTATTTTGCTTGTCTTCAGATAGTAAGGCTTGATTAGATTTATTTAATTGCCCTAAGATCATGTCAGCAAAGCCCATACCTTTTTGAGAAAGTATCTGGCTTAATTGTTGGTCATACATTGAGGTATACAGCGAATCAGCATTACTTTGAAACAACTCACTTTTTGGTGTTGCCTCACGCATGGTTTTCAACATCATATTGATGAACAATGCTTCAAACTGTTTAGCCGCTTCTTTTAATGCTTCAGGGGATTTTTGTTTCTCTAAATTATGTAAATAAGCTAAGCCATTTGCATCAATGGCTAACTTATTAGAAGAGGATAAATTATTCATTTAGATAATCTCAATTTCAGCATGCAAGGCACCTGCTGCCTTCATGGATTGAAGTATGACAATTAAATCTTGTGGGGTGGCGCCAATACCATTGAGTGCGTTAACGACATCAATTAATAGCACGCCTGGTTGTAGTACTTTTAATTTGCCTTTGGGTGGAGGCACTGATTGAACTTGAATGGGGTCGGCGCTTACGATGACAGAAATATTACCAATAGTAACTGCGCAAGCATCTAGTGTAACTTTTTGATTAATAACTATAGAGCCAGTTTTCTCATTAAGAACAACTTTAGGGTCTGAGGTTTCTACACGCACTTCTAAGGACTCAACCTCGCCAAGAAAGGCTACTTTGTCATTGCCATTAACAGGAATTTTTAAATTAATAACTTTAGAATTTTGTGCATGCGCAATAGAGGATCCGAATCGTAAATTGATGGCCTCAACTATCCTGCCAGCCGTTGTAAAATCATTATTTTTAAGCTCCAATACGATTTCTTTGCCATTGCCAATTTCACTAGAGACAGAGCGCTCAACCGTCGCGCCATTATTGATTATCATCGGTGTTCTAACAGCATTTGCTAAAGTACCAGTAGCTGATTGCAGGACATTGGTTGTAGCAATATTGCCTTGCGCCATGGCATAAATCTGGCCATCAGCACCTTTTAAAGCGGTCATTAGCAAAGTACCACCTTTTAAGCTTTTAGCAGTACCTATTGATGCCGCAGTCACATCAAAAACCTGGCCTGGTTGAGCAAAAGGCTCCAAATTACCAGTGACCATCACCGCAGCAACATTTTTAAATCTGATGTTTTGGTTATTGATGGTTGGCATATTCAAACCCATTTGCTGAAGCATGTTCAGCACAGAATGATTGGCTATGCTTGTAAAATTTGATTGATCTCCTGTGCCATCTAATCCCACTACTAGGCCATAGCCCATAACCTGATTTATTCTAACACCTTGGATATTAACTAAATCTTTAATTCGATCAGAAAATGCTATATTTGGCAGTACTATAAGTACAGCGCTAATTAAACATTTAATACCTATAAAATAAGAAACAGGTAGTTTCATAATAGTAAAAATGTTGAAAAGATGCGTCCAATTGACTTAACTATCTCGGCTTCATCAATTTGTGAGTTAGTACGATATTCGACTCTAGCATCAGCAAGTTTAGTTGATATTAAAATGTTACCTGGTTCCATCAATGTGGGGACCACTACCCCAGAAATACGAATAAATTCAGTTCCTTTATCCATACCGATTTGTTTTTCTCCGCTAACCACTAAGTTACCATTTGGGAGTACTTCAATTACAGTAACGCCTATAGTGCCAACAAAATTATAGCTAGCGCTACCGGCGTTGTTACCTTTAGATTGTAAATTATTTTTTTCGGCTGCTTGCATGCCGGAAACACCAAAACCAAATAATGAAGTAATCTTTGCATCAATCGAGCTCGATTTATTATCTGAAGAGGCATTTGCTTTATCTGCAGAAACGGTTTCATTTATGACTATGGTTAAAACGTCACCTACTGCTTTGGCTTTATAATTTTCAAATATTGGTTTATAGGTTTGTGCTTGATAAATAGCGCCATTTAGGTTCTGATTATTTAGTGTGTAAGGTTCCACTGAGGTCGGATATGGAACTATAGAAGACGGTTGTATATTACAAGCAGCTAATAATAAGCTTAACAAAGCTATTGAACTAAACTGTAACATTTAATTACCATTATCCATTAAAGTTGAGCCAGTTTCTGCAACATTTGATCAGATGTTGTTACCGATTTACTGTTTATTTCGTAGGCGCGTTGGGCTTGGATCATATTAGTCATCTCTTCAACAACACTGGAATTTGAAGTTTCTACGCTTTGTTGCGCTAAATAGCCCATACCATTGTTGTCTGGTCTATTCAAAAAAGCTATACCTGAGGCAGCGCTTTCAACATATAAGTTTTGCCCTCTGGCCTCTAATCCAGATGGATTAATAAAACCAGCTAATTCAATAGTACCAATTTGAACAGGATCTATAGTGCCTTTCTGGGTAATACTAACTATGCCATCTCTAGAGACTGAAAAGCTAGTTGCATCAATTGGGACTGTAATTTCTGGCATAACTTGATAGCCACTCGATGTTACTAATCGACCTTGGCTATCTATTTGAAAAGCTCCGTCACGTGTATATCCTGTCATTCCATCAGGCATTATTACTTGAAAAAAACCTGTGCCTTGGATGGCTAGATCTTTATCATTGCCGGTTTGTTGCAAGCTTCCTTGCATAAAAAGACGTTGAGTTGCAACAGGTCGTACACCTGTACCCAGTTGTAATCCTGAGGGTAATTGAGTATTTTGCGAAGAGGATTGAGCGCCCGGCTGACGAATAGTTTGATAGAGAGTGTCTTCAAATATTGCCCGTGACTTTTTAAAGCCATTGGTACTTACGTTAGCAAGATTATTAGTAATCACGTCCATGTTTATTTGCTGTGCTTCTAAGCCTGATTTTGCAATCCAAAGTGATCGAATCATTTTTTTAACCTTGTTGTATTGTTTTATTTTCCATTATAACTAAACAGCCATAGACTTTAGCGGATGTTTGTTTAGTTAATATTTTGAAAAAAGTTAATTTATCGTCGTAAATAAAAAACAACTTATTATTTATATGGATTTTATAAATTTAAGCCTCAAGTCAAGGACATTATTGAACTTGATTTGCTAGAGTTGCTTTCCACATTCTTCAGCATATTCATTTGCATCTCAAACTGTCGACCTAAACTAATCATTGCAACCATTGTATCGACAACATTAATATTACTTTCTTCTAGGGCACCGCTTTGCACGCTAACATTTAAATCTGAGCTAAATGCATTACCACTTATAGGATAGAATAAGCCATCCTCACCACGAGTTAGATCTTTAGGCGAAGGATTAACCAGTTTTATTCGACCCAGAAAATTAGTCGTAACAGGATTATCACCATTAATTAAATAAGAAAGGGTGCCGTCTTTACCAACCATTACAGATGAATCGGCGCTAATAGAAATTGGTGTGCCTTCTTCGCTTAAAACAGCTAACCCAGAATGGCTTTGAAGTAAACCGTTTGCACCCACATTAAGGTCACCAGCTCGCGTGTAAGCTTCTTTGCCATCAGCGGTTTGCACAGCTATCCAGCCAGAGCCTTCAACGGCTATATCTAAATTGCGGCCCGTTTGTAAAATTTTCCCGACTGATAAATCTGCGCCTACCGTTTCATCGACAACTTGAACGCGGGTTGAAAGTCCAGGCCCTCTAACTGGTACTGCACGAAACATATCGATTTGTCCTTTAAAACCGATAGTATTGGTGTTAGCTAAATTTTGGGAAATAGTGGCTTGTTGCTCCATTATTTGCTTAGCACCAGTCATAGCTGTATAAATTAAACGATCCATGGACTCCTCCTATTAACAATAAAACTATTAACCACCAATGCGGTTAATAGTTTGAACCGTTTCATCTTGTTTTTTGACCACTTCTGCAGCTGACTGAAAGGCTCTTTGTGCTGCGATCAATTTGACCATTTCCATAGTCAAATCGACATTGGAGCCTTCTGTTGATGCGCCTTGAATTGAGCCGAAGCCACCTTTTCCGGCCATGCCTATTTGAGGTGTTCCTGAAAGGCTACTTTCTGTCCATTGATTGTTAGACATAGCGTTTAATCCTTGTAAGTTATTAAACTTAACAAGAACAACTTGTGCCATGACTGAACTTGTTCCATCTACATAAATAGCTTCGATAGTACCGTCATTGTTAACTTTGTAACTACTCATATCGGCTGAGGCTTTGCCGTCTTGGCTAGCATTGGCAGAAAAACTACCAGGGGCTTCTGTAGTGCCTGAGAGGTCAATTTTTATACCATTTACAACAGGCGCAGTGGTTTGATTTAATGTGCCTGTAGCATTGTTAAATGTTAAGCTTGTTTTTACAGGAGCATTAGTACCATCAACTGAATACATGTCCCATATTAGAGTGCCTGCTGGAGGTGTAGTGGTGGTGTTTTTTGCAAAAAATATCTGAATAGAACGAGCACTGCCTGAGCTATCAAAGACAGTGGTCATAGTGGAGTTATCGTAAGTGCTTGGATTTTTTGCATTAAATGTACCTGATGCTGAAGGCTCAGGTTTTGAATCTAAAGAAGCGTTTAATTTTATTGTAGTGGTAGCGACTGGAGAGGATTTATTTTTATTTATTGTTATATCACCTAGCGTATTGTCATCAATTTGACCATTGCTACCAAGACTATAACCCGTAAGCTTATTGCCAAAAGCATCAACAATATTATTATCCTTGTTTACAGAAAAATTACTAGTTCGAGTATAGGTAATGCCGCTGCCACCGCTTAATCTAAATAAACTCTCACCAGAAATAGCCATATCTAATGGATTTGTTGATGAGGTTATACTGCCTTGGGTAAAAGTTTGGGTAATTCCTGCGGTTTCGCTGCTACCACCGCTTGCTTTTTTTAATTGCTCAGAAAAACTTGATTGTTTAAATCCTGAAGTATTTACATTGGCAATATTGTTACCGATGACATTTAGTGTGGTAGCAGCATTAACTAATGACTCTGAATTGATTGTGATTCCCATAACGATACCTTCTCTATAAAATTAAATAACTTGGCGTATATCTGCTAAGGCTATATTGCCCAGCGGATTTACATTTGCGCTCACTTGACCATTTGAGATAGAAACATTTTGAACTGTCCCAGATGATAAAGCAGTTGTCGATATAGGTACCCCATTACTAATAGCAGTTATATCGAATGTATAGGTGCCATCAGTAGCTGGAATGCCTGTATTAGTCTTGCCATTCCAACTAATATTTTGGATTCCAACTTCTTTTGAGCCTAAATTGATGGTATCAATAATGTTACCTTGATCATTTTTTATATTAACAGTTACATTGTCCGCGCTGTGCGACAGATCCATTGCCATATGGCTTACTCCACCAACTAGCTGAAATTTGTTGCTAGTCACCATGACTTGGCGACCAATAAGACCTGTTGCTTGTAGTGAATTACTAATTTGTTGGTTATTCGATAAACTTGTAACTGTGTCATTTAATTTATTAAGGCCCGACACCATATTCAATTGTGCAATTTGCGATGCCATTTGATTATTGTCCATTGGGTTTGTTGGATCTTGATTTCTCATTTGCGCTATTAGTAGGGTCATAAAATCAGCTTGCTGAGAGTTTGACACTGTAGGAGCGCTTATATTTGTTGTTGTACTGCTAGGGGTTGCAGTAACACTATTTAAATTAGCTGAAGACATGTTAGGTTCCTGAGATTATTGGCCAAGGGTTAATGTTTTGATTAACATTGACTTTGCGGCATTTAGGCTGTCAACATTATTCTGGTAAGACCTTGATGCAGACATCATATTAACCATCTCTTCTGCAATGTTGACATTAGGCATAGAAACATATCCTAACTGATCTGCTTGTGGATGGGCTGGATTATAAATTTTCTTTAGCGGCGAATTATCATCAAGTACGCGTGAGACTTTTACGCCTGTTGCTGCTTTAGAAGTTCCAACTTGTACGGCCATAAACTCAACCAATTTGGCCCGATATGCTGTACCATCTTCTGTCACTGTGCTTTCAGCGTTAGCAATATTACTTGCCACAGCATTTAATCTCTGGCTTTGTGCCGTCATACCAGATCCAGCTATATCGAATATATTCAGTAGTGACATAATTATTACCCTTGTATAACTAATGTTAAGTTTTTAATCTCGCTATTCTCGAAGGCGATTGCTGATTCATATCGCAAGGCATTTTCTGTAAATGCTGCACGTTCAACATCAATATCAACTGTATTTCCGTCTTGGCTGTTTTGCTTACTTTTACGCAAAACAGCATATTGACTCGAAGAAAGGCTTGCAACATCGAGATGCATAAGATTAGGTTGGGACATTTCTAACGATGAGGATGTCGATGAATTGTTCATGGCTACCATCATTGCTGTTTTGAAATCAAAATCACTCGCTTTGTAATTAGGCGTATCCGCATTTGCAATATTGGATGCGAGTACCTGCTGCCGTTGACTTGTCAATCGAAGTGCATTTTCATAGAAACCCAGCGAACTATGTAGTTTGATAGCCATAACATACCCACTTAAGTAATATTCATATTAAATTAATATTTATAATAATAATATCATTATTTTGTTAATTTATAGCATAAGTTTGTTAAACTTTCAATTATTAATCTAATGTAGTAATTAATTTGTAGGCAAGCAATAATTTATATGAATTTTTCGTAAGTAGTGACTACATAAAACAATTAGTGTTATATAACTAAATGTAATGTTTAATTTTTTTATATCTACTGTCTATTTTTATCATTCCACTGAGCATTAATAGTTGCTGAATATACGATGAGTCGAAAATATTTTTTCATTCTTTTATGATGAAATCAAACAACAATATAAGTAGTTTTGAGCTAAATAATGAGCGTGGTTCAGGCTTTATTCTAGTTATAGCTAATTCTGCGCGATTACTGGCGCAGACTGCACGAGCCTCGGGTTTTAAGCCCTTAGTGATAGATTTATTTTCAGACCAAGACACTCAGAGCTATGCCGAAGATTTTAAGCAAATAACAAGCTTAACAAAACAACAGTTACAGCCGGCCGTTGATGATTTTATTAAAAGCTATCAGGTCACTCAGGTTGTTTATGGTAGTGGTTTTGAAAATCATCCAGGCAGTCTGCATTACCTCAATAGCTGCCTTTCTTTATTGGGGAATGTACCCGATGTGTTTATAGGTTTTCATGATAAACCAGTATTTTTTGCTGCGCTTAAGTGCTTAGCTATTCCTTATCCCTGTGTTTGTTTTAGTGAGCCGAACGAGTTTGAGGGCTGGCTGATTAAACCGCAGCGAGGGCAGGGTGGTGTGGGTATAAAGCCTTATCTAGGTGAGAAAGTTGGTTCGGATAGTTATTGGCAAAGCTATCAAGCAGGAAAGCAATATTCGGTATTGTTTTTGGCCGATGGCTTGCAGTTTCAGATTGTAGGGTTTAATAGTCAATGGACTACAAACCTAGATGACGGTAGTGAGTTTATGTTTTCTGGGATTATAAATGCTTGCGACCTGACAACCAAGCAGCAGGCGCAGGTCATTAGCTGGCTAGAAAAACTAGTGCCATTTTTTAAGCTTAAGGGCATAAATTCATTAGATTTTATAAATGATGGTAACAGCAGTTGGTTATTAGAAATTAATCCTAGGCCCTCTGCTAGTATGCAATTGTATGAGGCGGATCTTTTTAAGCGCCATATCAAAGCATGTCTTTGTGAGTTAACCGAGGATCATTATCCTATTAACGGCTACACGGGCTATCAAGTTGTTTACGCTCAGCACGATATTATGATTCCTGATGGTTTTTTATGGCCCGAGGGCTGTGTGGATATACCAGAGACTGGCGTTATATATCGCACAGGACAGCCCATTTGCAGTATTATGTGCCACAAAATGCAGGCTCATTTAGTGATGAGTGCGCTGCACTCACAACAACTTAACTTACAGAAAAGGTTCAGCACATGGAATATAACGCTAGCGTTAATAAATTAACCCAGCCACTCGTCAAGCATCTTATTGATAATGCCGATAAATTGCGTCTAGGCGTAGAAGTTTTAGAAAATGGCTGTACGATCATAGATGCAGGTATTAAAGTTCCAGGCGGCTTGGAAGTAGGACGCATAATTGCTGAAATTTGCATGGGCGGTATGGGCACGGTCTCTCTTAATCATAGTGCCTATACCAACCATTGGCCGTTATCGGTTAATGTCCATAGCGGTAACCCCGTATTAGCTTGCTTGGGTAGTCAATATGCAGGTTGGAGTTTATCGCATGAGAAATATTATGCCTTAGGTTCAGGTCCTGCTCGTGCTATGGCCACTAAGTTAAAAGACGGTCAGCAAGAGCCAGTTGAAGCTTTATATAAAGAATTGGATTACACGGATGCTTTTGAGACGACTGCTTTAGTGATAGAAAATGATGCCATTCCACCACTGGCTATTATTGAAAAAGTGGCTTCAGCGTGTAATATAGCGCCTGCAAAATTAACCATTATTGTTACTCCCACTAGCAGTTTGGCGGGTGGCGTTCAAGTAGTAGCGCGAGTCTTAGAAGTCGCTATGCATAAAGCACATGCCTTGCATTTCCCCTTAGAAAATATTGTCGATGGCAGCGGTAGTGCCCCAGTTTGCCCGCCACATCCTAATTTCGTTAAGGCGATGGGACGTACTAATGATGCCATTTTGTTCGCAGGGCAAGTGCATTTATTTGTTAAAGGCAGTGATGAGGCAGCAGAAAAGTTAGCTAAAGAGTTACCTAGTTCTACTTCTAAAGATTACGGCAGACCTTTTGCCGAAATCTTTAAACAATATGACTATGATTTTTTTAAGATTGATGCCATGTTATTTAGTCCTGCTAGTGTCATCGTAACGGCAGTGGATTCGGGTAAAACGTTTCGTGCCGGAAAATTGGATAATGCTTTGCTTGATCTGTCCTTTGGTGCATAAAGAATCAAAACAATGTTTTATTACACCCTCAAGCTTTGTATTTCAGCACTACTTATCGTACTGATTTCGGAGATTGCCAAGCGTCATAGCGGTTTTGCTGCGTTACTGGCGGCCTTACCAATGACTTCGTTACTGGCAATTATTTGGATGCATTTAGATGGCATGGCGTCGACTCAAATTGCGGAAACTTCCGGCCAAATAGCTTGGTTGGTGCTACCCTCCTTGTTGTTTTTTATACTTTTTCCGATATTGATTAAGCAGGGTTTGGGATTTTGGTTTAGCTTGGGACTTTCGGCGACAGCGACCATAACTGGTTATTTGTTATTGTTGCCGTTGCTACGACGACTTGGAGTGCAGTTATAGATATGGGACGTATCGCCATTTTTACAGATGATCCTGGGTGGCATGGCAAACAATTAAGCCTTGCTTTTTCAAATTTGGGATATAGCAGTGATTTTGTTTCCTTAACACACTGTAGTTTTACTATTAAGGCTGGTCAAAATCCGCTTACTATTCCCGGATATGAGCACGCTCTTCCCGATGCGGCTTTTGTGCGCGGTGTGCCCGGTGGTTCATTAGAAGAGGTAGTGGTCTATCTGGATATACTTCATGCTTTAAAGCTCATGAAAGTTCCTGTTTACAACGATGGTTATGCCATCGAACGTAGTGTCGATAAAGGCATGACAAGCTTTTTATTACATAATGCAGGCTTGCCTACACCTCTGACCTGGGTAATACGTAATCGTGATGATGCCTTAGCTATTGCTGAGAGTGAGCTCAAAAAAGGTCATTTACTGATTAGTAAACCTTTGTTTGGCTCGCAAGGTGAGGGCATACGACGGCTTGAAAAACTGACAGATTTGTTCTGGTTAACAGACAGTCATGGTATTTATTATCTACAGCGTTTTGTGCATTGTGCGGGCGTGGGTTTTTCAGATAATCGAGTCTTTGTGGTTAATGGGCAGGCTGTGGCCGCTATGCGTAGGCGAGGTAAATCTTGGTTAAATAATGTGGCAAGAGGCGCAAGTTGTGAGCGCATAGATTTAAATGATGAGTTAGCACAGTTAGCTATTAAGGCCACAACGGCATTAGCCATGGATTATGCCGGTGTAGATATTATTCAAGATCAGGATGGCAGTTACACGGTGATTGAAGTCAATAGTATTCCTGCTTGGAAAGGCCTAGAAAGTGTTTGTAATATAACCGTCGCGCAAATTTTAGCCGATGATTTAATTAATCGATACTTGAGATGTCATGATGTTGCAACAACAGCTTAGTAAACTCTATCAGCAAGCTTGTGAAATGGAGTTGCAGGCCTTTAAGCCGGGTAATGTCAGTGTTTATGCCGATGGTCATGATATGACCGTCGCTGATTTTAGAATCAGTGCAAAAGTCAGTGCCGATGCCCTTTGTAATAGAGACTATTCTCTAGGAGAGAAAATCTATTACGCGGTTCAGGCGACCAAGACTGCCGTAGCTTGCAATACTAATTTAGGAATTATTTTGCTATGTGCGCCCTTGATTCAGGCCATGAGTGTAATTAAACCAGGAATTACCCTTAAGCAAGCCTTGCATCAAGTCTTATTAACGACAACGATAGAAGATGCTGATTGGGTTTTTAAAGCAATAATGTTGGCATCACCTGGTGGTTTGGGTCGTGCAGATAATCAGGATGTAGCGGAAAAGCCATCGATAACATTAACCGAGGCTATGAGGCTAGCGAGTCATAAAGACCGTATTGCTCTGCAATATGTGAGCGATTACCAAGATATTTTTGATTTTGCAGTCCCGATACATTACAATGCCGTCAGAAAGTCGACGCACCTAGAGTGGGCTGCTGTTTCAGTTTATGCAGCCTTGTTAAGTCATTTTCCTGATAGCCATATTGAAAGAAAATACGGCAAGCAATACTCTGAAATGGTGGCGGCAAGGATGTCCAATGTATCAAGTGAGTTATCCAAGGCTGAAATGCCTGAGCAGATACTCCCATTGCTTTATAGTGTGGATCAGGAATTTAAAGCTAAGGGCTTAAATCCTGGAACGATGGCAGATATGACCGTTGCTACGGTCTTTACAGTATTTTTAGAAGAGGTTATTAACTTAACGCTTCATAATAAAAATCTCCCGATTTAATGATCGGTAGCGAATAAAAAATCGATATTAGTTCGAATTTTTCAATTTTTCTTCTTAAGGAATATTTAAACATGGCAAAAATCAATAAAGTATGCATCGGTGAGTCTTTAGTTGGCGAAGGCAACGAAATTGCACATATCGATTTGATGGTAGGACCACGTGGTTCAGCTGCTGAATCTGCATTTGCAAACGCATTAACAAACAACAAAGATGGTTTTTCTACTTTGTTAGCTGTTGTTGCTCCTAACCTAATGGTTAAGCCTGCTACTATCTTATTCAACAAAGTAACCATCAAAGGTTCTAAGCAAGCTGTTCAAATGTTTGGTCCTGCTCAACGCGCTGTTGCTATGGCTGTTGCTGATTGTGTTGAAGACGGCACTATCCCAGCTGATGAAGCTGATGATTTATTCATCTCTGTTGGTGTTTTCATTCACTGGCAAGCAGAAGATGATGCGTTGATTGAAAAATTCAACTATCAAGCAACTAAAGAAGCTCTAAAACGCGCTGTTGCTGGTTCACCAACTGCTGCTGAAGTTGTAGCTGCAAAATCAACTGCTAAACATCCGTTCGCTGTTAACAACGAAGGTTAATTAGCTTGCAAGGTGCTTAATGCACCTTGCTTAAGTTGTTAGAAATACCCCAGCTTGCTGGGGTATTTTTTTGCCTAAAATTTGTGGTAAGGCAACAATATCGCTCGAATGCACCGCTGCTGGGATTCCGCTTGCATACATCCCAGCCTACTTATAATGTATGCTGGGATGAGGTACGAATCCCAGCAATCGGAGCGTAACTGCCCTCTACTTTATGTCGTCAAACTGATTCAGGATAGCGCGTATATTTAAAGCCTAAAATATCTTCCCAGTTTTTTAGCATGGCTAAAGTAACCTTATGGGCTGCTTGAGCTACGCTAAGCCCTTCAGTTAAGAGCTGATTGGGTTCCTCAGTGATTATATGTGCAGCGATTAAGTCGGCACCCGACAGATGAGCCTTAATAACTAGGCTATGACCTTGTAGAATATAAATAAATTCTTTATAGATAAAAACACTAAGCTCCTGATGATCATCATTAACAGCATTCACATCTTGAGTAGGCAATAATTTCCTAGGTGTAATCCACAAAGATGAAAAGTTTTTCTGTGTTAGCCAAGCATTAAAACAGTCGTTTATTTTTTGTGCAATCGCTGCCGGTGTGGAATAAGACGTGTCTATGATTAAGTCATAGTTGCTATATTTTCTAAAATGGATGTTATAAAGCTGGTTGAAGCGTTGGTCTTCAATGCTTTGACGTTTTAGGTTATTTTTTAGGGTAATCTCTAAACTTTCGTTATTTTCATCATGCCTAGAGGCATTAAATACACGTTCAGCGCCTACAACGGGATCAACGGCTAAAAATACTTTAAAGGCACTGGGGATAAAGTGCCAAGCGAGTCTTGAATCCATAATCAAATGATCTTGGCTTTTGCCAGTTTCTACCACATAAGCATCAATTTCATCATCAACACTGCGGTCAGTTTGCGATATTTCGTTGAGTTCTAAAGTGGTTAGTCCACGTCGGCTTGCAATGGCGCGTTGTATGGTGCCAGTGCCGATGATATCAAAGCCCGTTAGCTGTTTTAATTCTGTCGCAACCGAAGATTTGCCACTGCCAATGTCACCTGACATCACAATAATATTTTTCATAGAGAGTAACCTGTAAAACGTGTTGATGAGTAGTTATATGAGGGCTATTTTAGCATTGCTAGCGCTAGCTGTTTTTCTAATACGTTATTCAGGGCTACCAACTTAATGCTGTACACTACGACAAAATGTCGGGTTACGCTATCGCTAACCCGACCTACAGCCTAATGCACTATTCCTCAACCAAGGTTTCTATACGGTAGCTACCTGAGCCATCAACGCCCAGAATGTTGCTGAGCCAAGGTAAGGTTTTTTGCATATCTGCAGCTAAAGTCCAAGGAGGGTTGATGACTATCATGCCACTAGCGGTCATGCCGTGTTCAAGACTATCTTTGTTAATGCCAAATTCAAATAACTGTATGTTTTTTATATCGGTTGCCTTAAGCGCCTTTTCTAGTTGTTGATTGCGTTTACGGTCAACAACAGGATACCAGAGTGCATAGATGCCTGTGGCATAGCGTTTATGCATTTGTATCAGACTTTTAGTAACCAGATCATAGTCACTTTTGATTTCGTAGGAGGGATCGATAAATACTAAGCCCCGATGTTCTTTAGGTGGTAATATAGCAACGGCGCTGCTTAAGCCGTCAGCGTGAAAAGCATGAATACGTCTATCTTTATTAACAGCTGATTTTAATAGTTCAATTTCAGTGCTATGTAGCTCATATAAAAATAAATGATCTTTACTGCGTAAATAGTGCTGAGTAATCAGCGGTGAACCGGGGTAGCGCAGCAATGATTCCGTACTGTTGAATTTTTTAATGAGCTTAACATAAGTGTTAAGGTCTTCAGGTAGGTCAGTCCGTTGCCATAGTTGAGTGATGCCGTTTTCAAACTCCTTATTTTTTAAAGCATAATCTCCATTAAGTACATAGTCGCCAGGGCCTGAGTGAGTATCGATACAACTAAAGGCCTTATCTTTTTTGCCTAAGTGTTCGAGAATTTTGATTAAAACGAGGTGCTTTAATACATCCGCGAAATTGCCGGCGTGAAAAGAGTGTCGATAACTGAGCATTACAATAGACCTAGGTATTTTAAAATATGGGGGATGGGCGAAGGATTTAGAAAATATATCAACTGCACATTGGTTTTATCGTGCAGTTGATAGTAGAAAACAACTAGGGCTATTTATCGGCTATGAGTAATAACCAGCCATCTTCTGCTTCACAATGAGGCGATTTCCCTGTTACTTTAATATTAATTCTAGCGGCGGTATTAACCAGCGAGGCGGGTAGTTTGCCTTTGATTAAATAGAACGGATCCTTAAATTCAGCAGTTATTTCAACAGGGATGTTTTTAGCCGTCACTGTTATGTACTCTGGTTTATCAACATTAAAAGCTATAAAAGAAAAAGAGGCTTCGGGTGCAACATTGGCTAAATGTGCCGGTGAGAACTTTGCTAATTGAGGCTTACCGCAAGTGCTAGCAGAGCCACCACCACTTTTGGCGCCACCGCCATGGCCGCTATGATGTTCAGCAGCAGTAACGGCACCACTACTTAGAAAAGCAAATATAGTTAATGTTATGAGTGCTTTATTTATATTCATTGAATGATCCCTCTTTTCATGTTGCATGCTCGTTGATATGGCTTTAACTTAGTTCTATATAGTCAACGAATTGTGGGTGTTGTTTGGAAGTTTAGGTTTATTAATAGCCCCATAAATTGGCTCTATGAGATTTATAGTGGCTAACATGGTCAATGATACTCTGTGTATGTCGATATTAACAAAATTGTAATGCCATTAACCGAGCATCATAACGCATCATAAGAGCTTATAAAAAATATAAGTGCTTGAGTCTTTAAGTGAACTTTAGGTAAATCAAAAACATTGGATAACAAAAACAGCACAGCTAGGTATTTTTATTAGCAACGAGTCTGCGGGTGATATTTTTGGCAAAGAGCGAGGGCGGTGAGTAGTTAGATCATTATATAAGGGTATTTACCCTATTTAATGGACTATAAATTCCGCTAGCACCCAAGTTTACATTGCGAATGGTCTATTACTTTCCTAATAGCTGGGTATTTATACCGTGCTATTGGCTGTTCGTGGTCTGAAGTCTGCTGTTCATGCTATGAAGTTGGCTACTCATGGTTTGAGTAACGGTATTCGAGGCATGGAGCGAGCGTATCACGGTAAGTGACGCGCTGTTTGAGGCAAGGAGCGAGCAATTCATAGTAAGTGAGGCACTGTTGGTGGCATAGAGTTGGGTGTTTATGGTCTGATATATTGCGCTCAGGCAATGGCCATGAGTAGGTGTGTAAAATAGACGCGTCTATTTTTAGTCATTTTCACGCTCCCATCACTACCATTAGATTCTCAAATTCATATTATATTAGGCTCTAGACCAATAACAGGGGAATGGTGTTAAACAGTGGCAATATTTTGCTGAAATATTGCTTATAGATTGCGAGCACGACATTGAACCGAATTATTTTTGGATTGTTAGTGAGCTCTAATTAATTTATGTACTTACTTCAAAAATACAATAACGACTATCGTTTACAAGGACTATTGAGATGCTGAAAAAACAACTAGTGTACTGGAAAACCCAATTAGCGGATTTGAACGTGCTGGAGTTGCCGACCGACAAACAGCGCCCGATGCAGTTATCTTATCGGGGTTCAGGACAAACTATTCACTTATCAGCAGCATTAACTCAGGGTTTGAAAACCTTGAGCCAGAAACATAATGTAACCTTGTTCATGACGCTATTAGCGGCTTTTCAGGTTCTGTTGCATCGTTACAGTGCTCAGGACGATATTGTGGTGGGCACGGCAATTGCTGGCCGCAACCGAGAGGAACTTGATAATCTGATCGGTTTTTTTGTCAATACCTTGGTATTACGAACTGATTTATCGGGTACTCCCAGCTTTGTTCAATTGTTAAGCCGGGTGCGTGATGTCTGCCTAAATGCTTATGAGCATCAAGATCTACCCTTTGAAAAACTGGTCGCCGAATTGCAACTACAGCGCGATCTGAGTCGAAATCCGTTGTTTCAGGTCATGTTGGTTTTACAGCCACGGCAATTGCAAGCTATGCAATTGCCGGGACTGACGATTAGCTCATTACCTCTGAGTAATGAGACGGCCAAGTTCGATTTAACACTGTCATTAGTAGAAAATTCTGAAGGTTTAACGGGCACGCTTGAATACAACACCGACCTATTCAATGCCGAAACCATTACTCGGCTGCTGATCGGCCATTTTCAAACGTTACTGGAAGCCGTTGTCGAACAACCGGAAACCAGCATTGCCCAATTACCGGTGCTTACACCGATTGAACGTCACCAGTTATTGGTCGAATGGAATGCGACTCAGACCGACTATCCTAAAGATAAATGCATCCATCAACTCTTTGAAGAGCAGGCAGCAAGAACACCTGATGCCATCGCGCTGGTTTTTGAAGAGCAGCACCTGAGTTATCGGGCGCTTAATGCCAAAGCTAATCAATTGGCGCATTACCTGCAAAAACTGGGGGTTAAGCCGGATACCTTGGTGGCGATTTGCATAGAACGCTCATTAGATATGGTAGTTTGTCTGCTGGCTATCCTTAAAGCGGGCGGGGCCTATGTGCCGCTGGATCCGACTTATCCTCGGGAGCGCTTGGCGTTTATGCTTGACGACACAAAAACACAGATACTATTGACGCATTCTGCACTGACTGGGCAACTACCGATCTTTTCAGGTCTGCTTGTTTGTCTTGATACCTGCTGGGTTGATCTAAGCCTAGAAAGTACCGGCAATCTGCGCTGCCATACTTTATCGAATAATCTGGCTTATGTGATGTACACGTCTGGCTCTACCGGTGTGCCTAAAGGTGTTGAAATATGCCATTACAATATTGCCAGATTACTATTCAATAATCCCTATGCCCGATTTGATAATAAGCAGAATTTCTTATTGGCAGCACCCATCGCATTTGATGCGGCTACCTTTGAATTATGGGGCGGCCTGCTCCATGGTTCCCGCTGTATCATTTATCCTGATCGAATCCCAACTTTTAATGATCTGGAAAAGATCATTAAGGATGAGAACGTCAGTATCTTATGGTTAACAGCCTCATTTTTTAATGCCGTTATTGATGAAAAGCCTCATATTCTCAGCAGCGTTGCACAAATTCTAACGGGTGGAGAAGCGTTATCTACAAGCCATATTCAGCAAGCTCTTAATCTATTGCCGGACAGTCAGATTATTAATGGTTACGGCCCTACCGAGAGTACGACCTTTGCCTGTTGCTACCCGATTCCGAAAACAATCGCGAGTGATGTAACGTCAATTCCCATTGGACGCCCCATTGCCAATACCCAAATCTACCTACTGGATAAGCACTTGCAACCGGTTCCCATCGGTGTGTCGGGTGAAATTCATATTGGCGATGATGGACTGGCAAGGGGTTATCTCAATCGACCCGAATTGACCGCTGAAAAATTTATAGCCCATCCCTTTAGTGATGACTCTGGTTCTCGATTGTACAAAACTGGCGATCTAGCGCG
>CAMDNJ010000043.1 GCA_945902915.1 Crenothrix polyspora
ACTTTCTTTTGGCGGAGCAAAAGAAAGTATCTCGCCTTCGGGTGCGAATACCCGATTAACACATCGTCGCAATAGCGACCTCATTATTTTATTTTTAAACTGCTGAATGGCTGCGTAACATCAGCGATCCATTCCCCAGAAAGCGGGGAAAAGTGTTGTAATTGCGCTCATAAAATTATATGTATTTTCAATCAGTTAAAATGAGCGCCTTGAGAGATAGTAAGTGAAACTTGATGAGTAAGCAGGCATGTAATAGCTTTAGCAATTACTTTTAAAACAGCTAAAGCTGTTTTACTCCAGTAGGTCATAGCTTTGCAAGATAAAGCGATTGTGCTGCAGCCTAAAGCCCTAATCTTTTATAGGCGGCGGTGCTAATACGACGCGTGAACCATTAGATTCGGCTGGGCTGACCACGCCTGAGGCTTCCATAGCCTCAATCATCGTAGCTGCACGGTTGTAACCCACTTTAAAGCGGCGTTGCACGCTGGATATAGAAGCCTTTCTAGTTTCGGTTACAAATTGTACAGCTTCATCATAGAGTGCGTCAGATTCTGAATTCGTGCTCTCGCCACTAGAGCTAAAACCATCGTTGCTTTCAGCTGAGTCACGAGTGATATCTTCCAGATAATTAGGTGGTGCAGTTTGTTTTAAGAACTCAACCACGCGATGGACTTCGTGATCATCAACAAAAGCGCCATGGGCGCGTATCGGGATACTAGTACCTGAAGGTAAAAATAACATGTCACCATTGCCTAACAAGGTTTCTGCGCCACCTTGATCAAGTATAGTGCGCGAATCTATGCGTGAGGAGACTTGAAAAGAAATACGGGTCGGTACGTTGGCCTTAATCAGTCCCGTTAACACATCAACAGAAGGCCGTTGAGTCGCTAAGATTAAATGTATGCCGGCAGCTCTAGCTTTTTGAGCTAATCTAGCAATCAGTTCTTCGACCTTTTTACCGACGATCATCATCATGTCGGCTAATTCGTCTATGACGATAACAATGCTGGGCAGTTTAGTCAGTACAGGAAAGCTTTCGCCATCTTCAAAGGGGTTAAGGATTTGATACATGGGGTCTCTGATGGTTTCGCCTTTGGCGGCAGCATCATCAATCAGTTGGTTAAAGCCTGCAAGATTTCTAACGCCCATCTTGGACATGAGCTTATAACGTCTCTCCATTTCAGCAACAGCCCAGCGTAAGGCGTTACTGGCTTCTTTCATATCGGTTACAACTGGAGTTAATAAATGCGGAATACCCTCATAAACTGAAAGCTCTAGCATTTTAGGGTCGATCATGATTAAGCGTACTTCCTCAGGTGTGGCTTTATAAAGCAAACTGAGAATCATGGTATTAATGGCGACTGACTTTCCTGAACCTGTAGTGCCTGCGACTAAGGCATGAGGCATTTTTCCTAAATCAGCAACCATAGGTGCGCCGGCAATGTCTTTACCCATCGCCAACGTTAACATAGATTTAGCTTTGACAAAGTTAGGCGAAACTAGCAGTTCGCGTAAGGTAACCATTTCACGAGCGCGATTAGGAATTTCTAAACCAACGACAGATTTTCCCGGTATGATTTCTACTATGCGCACACTGGTGACTGACAAGGCCCTGGCTAAGTCTTTAGATAAACTACTAATACGGCTGACCTTAACGCCAGCGGCTGGTTGTAGTTCAAAGCGAGTAATCACAGGGCCTGGATGAAAACCGACCACAGTAACCGCCACATTAAAATCAGCGAGTATGTCTTCTACCAAGCGCGACATTTCTTCTAATTCTGTTTCTGAATAACCTATTACACGGGTGTCTCGCTCATCAAGTAGGGCTAGTGGCGGTAATACGCCTTCACTGGCAATATAGTTGAGCGCAACTTCATGGCCTGTAGAATGGTTGTTTGATTCAACTTCTTCTTGTTGCTCAAAGCTAGTAGAAGATTTGTTTTTAAGTCTATCTTTCTTTAAATTGGGCTGTTTTTGTAGTACTGAGGGCTGGCAGTTGTCATCGTCGATCTGAGTAGTTGTACTAGAGCCCTGATGGCCTGAAAAATTAAAGCCATAAATAATATAGCGATAAAATAATAAGGCATATCGACCAATAGCGTCTATAAGGCTAAGCCATGATAGGTTAATAGTGAGTGTCAAGCCAGAAAGAAACAACATAATTAAAAGCAAAGTTGCGCCAGAATTACCAAAGAGCACCAAGGTTTTATCTCCAATTTCTTGGCCTAAATAACCACCTGTCGTGCCAGGAAGTTGTACGCTTACACGATAGACATATAGATAAGATAAAGCTGCACTAGAAATAATCAGCGCTAATGAGCCTAATGCTCGTAAGCCTATAGGTAATTTTTCTTCATTAAATTGAGGTTCGGCGAAAAACAAATAACCATGCCATGAAATAATTAATGGAAATATATAAGCAGATAAGCCCAGAAGACTGAGCATGATATCGGCGATCCATGCACCTAAAACACCGCAACAATTAGAAATCGTTCCTAGTTCACTGCTGTGAGTCCACGCTGCATCACCAGTATTGAAGGTAATTAATGCCAATAAAAGAAACAATGCCCCTGTAAAAAAGCTAAGGATACCAATTTCACGTAAACCTCTGATTGTTTTTTTTTCAATCATCGCAGACATAACTAGGAACTCGACTTGTATGGATCCATACAATACTGGATTAAGTAGCAAAGGATTAGTATTCTACATGAACATTCATTATAAAAAAAACCTAAGAATACTATTTGTTATCATTATATTGATATCATAAATAATAAGATTTACGAAAGTTGATTTCGTTTGCATATTTCTAGTCACTACTACACATAGAGGATTTTACATGAGTACTAACAAACATTGTCGCTTGTTAATATTGGGCTCTGGCCCTGCGGGCTATACAGCAGCTATTTATGCAGCTAGAGCCAACTTAAAACCAGTTATGATTACAGGTATGCAACAAGGTGGACAATTAACGACTACCACAGAAGTTGATAACTGGCCTGGCGATGTTGAAGGTCTGCAAGGCCCTGATCTCATGGAACGTATGCGTTTACATGCTGAACGCTTTGAAACTGAGATCATATTTGATCATATCCATACTACGGACTTATCTACAAAACCTTATAAATTAACAGGTGATTCAGGTACTTACACCTGTGATGCGCTGATTATTGCAACGGGCGCTTCTGCTCGTTACTTAGGTTTAGATTCTGAAGAAGCTTTTAAGGGTCGTGGTGTTTCTGCGTGTGCGACTTGTGATGGTTTCTTTTATCGAAATAAGCCGATAGCCGTCATTGGTGGCGGTAATACGGCCGTTGAAGAAGCCTTGTATTTGTCTAATATTGCTTCAAAAGTAACTGTGATACACCGTCGTGATAAATTTCGATCTGAGAAAATTCTTGCTGATAAATTGCTTGAGAAATCTAAAACAGGCAATGTTGTTATTGAATGGAATACCTACTTAGAAGAAGTGCTAGGGGATGAAATGGGGGTGACTGGCATCAGAATTAAAAGCACCTTAGATGAGACTAGCCAAGATTTAGATGTTCATGGTGTATTTATCGCTATTGGTCATACTCCGAATACGGGTATTTTTGAAGGCCAACTGGCTATGGAACATGGTTATATTAAAGTCAATAGCGGTATAACAGGCAACGCCACAGCCACTAGCGTTGAAGGTGTGTTTGCCGCCGGTGATGTGATGGATTCGGTTTATAAGCAAGCTATAACGTCAGCAGGATCTGGCTGTATGGCGGCATTAGATGCAGAAAAATATTTAGATGAGTTAGTATAAGTTTAGTATATAACCGTAACTCTGTAATGCATGTTTACAATTGAGGTTTTTTTAATAAATCAAAAGATTTAACAGTCGCGCATTTAAATCGGGATAGTTTAAGCGCAGATGAAAGCTCAGGGCGAAGAGTTAAGCCTAGGGATTGGCAATTTAAGGCGTAAATGCTAGGCTTAAATCTTCGCCTTTAGCCCTTCGCCCTTTGTCTGCCCTTAAGGGAGTTCTGTCTAAAAATGAGAGTTTAAGCTAAACTATCCCGTCTTAAGTTGGTAGCCATCTTTTCAAAACCTTACATAATCTCAACAACAACTTGAGTTGCAAAAATTGCATCTCAATCTATGAGAGACATTGGCTTTCGTATTTGTACATAAACTAACTCATGCAACTGACTATTTTAGATCCTCATAATTCGAGGCAAGACTTTCCTCCATTGACTGAAGCCATGACCGACCCTGATGGTTTGTTAGCGGCAGGCGGTTGTTTGTCTGAAAAACGGTTACTTAAGGCCTATAGATCAGGGATATTCCCTTGGTATAGTCCAGGTGAGCCTATACTATGGTGGTCGCCTAATCCAAGATTAGTTTTATTTCCTGAGCAGTTGATCGTATCAAGGAGTCTTCGTAAAAAAATACGTCAGCATATATTTACATGCACTATTGACCAAGCTTTTAATCAAGTCATTGCAGCTTGTGCAAAACCTCGTAGTTATAGCGAAGGTACATGGATAAGTGATGATATACAATTGGCCTATCAGCGTTTACATCAATCTGGCTACGCCCATTCTGCAGAGGCTTGGTTGAATGGTGAACTGGTCGGTGGTTTGTACGGTATTGCTTTAGGAAAAGTGTTTTTCGGTGAATCTATGTTTCATACTTATACCGATGCCTCAAAAGTTGTTTTTGTAAGCTTAGTTGAACAGCTAAAGGCTTGGGATTATCAACTTATAGACTGTCAAGTACATAGCGAACACTTAGCGAGTTTGGGCGCAGTTAATTGTGAGCGTAGTGAATTTATAACGCTACTTAATCAGTATTGTGATGAGCCTGCCCATATTGGTGCTTGGCAACAGCCATGATGTCCATTCCGCTTTATTTAACGGCAGTTCAAGAGTGTAGTTATTTAGAGAATCAGTTGGCTCAATCAGTATTTGTACATCCTTCTTGTAAATTAACGAATGACATCTATGCTCAGTTAATTGAACAAGGTTTTCGTCGTAGTGGTGATCAGGTTTATAGACCGCAATGCGCTCAATGCAGTGCATGTATTCCGGTTAGATTAGCGGTAGAGCACTTTAAGCCTAATAGAAGACAAAAGCGCTGTTTAATTAAAAACAGCCAAATAAAAGTAGACATTAAGCCAGCCGCATTCGAATGGGCTCATTATGAATTGTATATAAACTATCAGAAGACTCGTCATGGTAGTGGCGATATGGCTAAGGCTAGTCCCGAAGAGTATCTTGAGTTTTTGGGCTCTACCTGGTGTGACACCCAGTTTGTGGAGTTTTCAATTAACAATGAGTTAGCGGGTGTCGCTGTCGTTGATCAGTTTGAAAACGCCTTATCTGCTGTTTATACTTTTTTTGATTCGAAGTTTGCCAACGCAAGTCTGGGTGTTTATGCGGTTTTATGGCAGATAGAGCAGGCACGCAGACAACACAAAGAATTTTTATATTTAGGTTATTGGATAAAAGCCTGCCAGAAAATGAGTTATAAAAGTGACTATCAACCACTACAAGCATTGGTAGATGGTCAGTGGATAGATGAGTGATGAGTATTTTGTATTGTTTGTTATAATAAGCTAAATATTCAGTTTCTGATGTTTACCACTTTTACCTCTACACTTTGAAAAAACTAGTTAATTATTTTGAAATCATTACTTAAGAACTTAATCTTAAGTGCCTCCTGTTTGAGGACTTTATCTTTTAACAAACGTCGGCGGCAGTTATGAGGAGGCGTAACACAAAAAAAGTACAGCGAAATCGTTCTGTGTATGTTGTTATAGCATTGGTTATTGTTGGCCTTGTTGTGACTAAATTAGTTCGTGACGAAGTTAAGACCTCTAAATATCAAGCACAGTATTTGTCTTCTATTAGTGAACAATTAAGCTTTAAATTAGTTTCAGGACCTAGTGCCTCAATACGTTATCCAGAGTATGGGCCTTATGACGAAAGATTAGGTTATACCTTACTCCCAGGTATCATCGAGCATTTAACAAACACAGGCTTTAGTGTGACTTCCCAAGCCTATGTGTCGCCCATGATGACTGAGTTAGCCGATTATGGCTTATTTGCAGCTTATCATGAAAAAAGTCAGGCTGGACTCCGCATTGCTGACAAAAACGATCAAGTTGTTTTTAAGGCACTATTCCCTACTAATGGCTACCCATACTTTAAAGCCATCCCTCCTTTAATTCTTAATTCCTTACTGTTTATAGAAAATAGAGAGTTACTAAGTGACGATAATAGTACCTTTAATCCTGCTATTGAATGGGACCGCTTAGGTTTTGCTGGTATACAATTAATGGCTCATAAGTTAGGTGTAACGGGTGCAGTACCGGGTGGAAGTACATTAGCAACTCAGCTAGAAAAATACCGGCATTCAAAAAATGGCTACACTAATTCCATTATGGATAAGTTTCGTCAGATGGGATCGGCTTCGGTGCGTGCTTATTTAATGGGACCGAATACGCTTGAAATGAGACAAGAAATAGCCTTGTCTTATTTAAATTCTATGCCATTAGCTGCCACGCCTAAGCTCGGTGAAGTACATGGCTTAGGTGATGGCTTATCCGCTTGGTTTAATGCTGATTTTGAGCAGACTAATCTTTTACTTAAGGCGGATGCCATAAAGCCACCTAAGCAAATTAGCCCACAACAGGCACTCGCTTATCGACAAGTGTTAAACATATTATTATCGCAAAGAAGACCCACATATTTTCTGGGGCGAGGTTATGATGCCTTGCAAAGGCTTACTGATAGATATTTACGAGTCATGACAGAACAAGGTGTGGTGTCGGTTGCTATGCGTGATGCAGCATTAAAACTATCGAGCGTAACTCCGAATCGAAACACTAATGAACCTGCCAAGTTTATGGCGGAAAAAAAGACCCAAAATGTTTTACGTACACGTTTAGCTAAAGCTTTGGGCGTTAGATCAAACTATGAACTAGATCGCTTAGATTTAACGGTTAAAACAACTTTGGATTTTAATACTCAGCAAGCAGTGACTGATGCGCTTAAGCAACTCAGTCATCCGGAAGCCGCTCGTAAAGCCGGCATACTCGGTTTTCGTCTACTGAATGAAAACACTGATCTGGCGCCTATTGTCTATAGTTTGATGTTATTTGAACGGAGTAATACCGGTAATTTACTGCGAGTACAGACCGATAATTATGATCAACCGCTAGATATTAACGAGGGTATACGCATAGATTTAGGCTCTACTTCTAAGCTTCGTACCATGGTGCATTATCTTGAATTGGTGACGGATGTCTATGAACAGTACAAAAAATTATCAATTAAGGACTTAAACATACTTGAGTTGCATCCACGTGATTATTTATCGACTTGGGTAGTCGAGCAGTTACGATTAACACCTAAAATTAATTTAGAAGATTTACTTAATCGAGCGCTAGATAGAAGCTACTCCTCAAGTCCCGGCGAATATTTCTTTACTGGGGGGGGCTTACATCATTTTAATAATTTCACAGCCGATGAAGATGGCAAAATAATGTCCGTGCGCGATGCATTACGAGACTCTGTCAACTTAGTGTTTATACGTTTGATGCGCGAAGTGGTTTATCATCATCTATATAAACCTGAGGGTTTGGCGCGCTGGCTAGACAGCCCTGATGATCCTAAACGTAATGAATATTTACAGCGCTTTGCGGATAATGAGGGGCGTGTTTACTTGCAACGCTTTTATGCCAAATATAAAGATAAAACGCCTAAAGAGGTTTTGTCACTGTTATCGGGCAGAGTAGGCGTCACTTCTGCACGTTTAACGATGTTGTTTAGAGCACTCTATCCTGATAAAGATGAGTTGGCATTAAATGCTTTTCTCAATGAGCGCTTAGCAAAAACTGTAGTGATTAATGATGAAGATTCGGACAATTTGTTTGATAAGTACTCAGTAGAAAAATTTGATCTACAAGATCAGGGCTATATCACTAAGATTCATCCCTTGGAATTATGGTTAGCAGGTTTTCTAGCCAAACATCCTAAAGCTAGCCTAGAACAGATTATGACTGCCAGCGTTGATGAGCGTCAAGAAGTCTACCGATGGTTGTTTAAAAATCATCGTGTCAATGCACAGCAAAAACGTATTATGACTTTGCTGGAAGAAGATGCTTTTACTGAAATTCATGCCGCTTGGAAGCGCGTGGGCTATCCCTTTGATGCACTAACCCCTTCGTATGCAACTTCTATTGGCGCCTCAGGCGATAGACCTGCGGCCTTAGCCGAACTGACGGGTATTCTTGTTAATGATGGCATAAAGTTACCAGTGGTGCGTTTTGATAGTTTGCATTATGCCCAAGGTACGCCTTATGAAACGCTACTTAATAAGACAATCACACTAGGGGAAAGAATTTTTGCCCCAGAAATTGCCAAAGTAGCTAGAGGCGCTTTAGTCGGTGTCGTTGAAAGTGGTACTGCCTCAAGGCTGAAGGGTATTTATGCCGATGAGCATGATCACTTATTGTCAGTGGGTGGTAAGACCGGCACTGGAGATCATCGTAAACAGATTTGGGGGCCTGGTGGACGACTCATAGAGTCAAAGTTTGTGAGTCGCGCGGCAACTTTTACCTTCTTTATTGGTGAACAGTACTTTGGTGTCATGACAGCTTATGTAGAAGGTGAGAATGCAGGGCTATATCACTTTACTAGCTCGTTACCCGTGCAAATCTTAAAGTTTTTAAAGCCTACCTTGTCCCCGTTGATTAACGGGTTAACTAAAGAGGCGCAGGCAAAGCCAGAAGATATGGAATCGCCTGCTAAAAATCCAAAAGCTGTCATACCTACAAGTACTGCAGCTTTAGTTCAACCTTCAGTAGCACCTGTCGCTAAAGTTATTGATAAGCCAAAACTTGTAATGCCTACAAGTACTGCGGCTTTAGTTCAACCGTCAGTAACACCTGTCGCTAAAGTTATTGAAAAACCAAAATCTATAATGCCTACAAGTAATACGGCTTTAGTTCAACCGTCAGTAACACCCGTAACTAAAATAGATACGAAATTAAGGGTGAAAAAAGACTTGCCTATAAATATCACTCCCACTACCACTGTATCTAAAGTGGTGAATATTAATGAAGCGAAATTGGCAGTTAAGGATGTCAGCAACAAGATGGCTATTCCGCTAAGCAAGGAAGCCACAGCCAAGATGCTTGCAATGCCAATCAAAAAAGCCTCGGCTGAAGTAGTGAAACCACCTGTTCTGGTTGGGAGAAATATTGGTATTAAACAGGTGGAGGTAAATACCTTAAGCAAGTTGCCGCGTCCAATATTAGAAAATACTAAGCAGTCGATTATTGTAAAAGAACTACCCGCCGACAAAAGTCGCTATTTTAAATATCCCGAACCCCAGAAAGCTGTTAATAATCAATAAAATTAGTTTATGTGTCTTGAGCTTCGAGTGCAGCTAATTCATCTGAACTATTAATATTTATAAAGATAGAGGGCTCATGGCTAAAGTCGACATAAACGCTATTAAGTGGTTTTAGCCAATCACTTACTTTACGTTGACCGCTGGCTAAATAGTCACGTAGATTTTCGGTTAATGTGGTTTTAAGCGCTAAAAATAGTGGATGTAATTGTTCACCATCAAAAGCGATGGCAATATCGGCTTTGTGTTCTGCACGAGTTGTTAATAATCGTTGTAAATGTTCTGCCTTAAAATAAGGCGTGTCACAAGGCATCACCAGCAATAGCTCGGCATCTGCATGGATCAACGTCGTTAAGATACCGGCTAAAGGACCCTCATAACTATCTGTTTGATCTGTAATAACTAGGTGACCAAAGGCTTCATAAGCTATGAGGTTACGATTAGCATTAATGAAGGTTTGTTGGCTGACAAAACTCAAAGCTTCAAGGGCATAAGCAATCAAGGGCCTGTTTTTAAAAAGAATTAGACCTTTATCTTGATTGTCCATACGCATAGCCCGACCACCGGCTAAGACTACACCAGCTATGGTTGATTTCTTGCTTGGGATATTCATAACTAAAGCTATCCAAATGTGTTTAGAGTCATACTTGTTTTTTTGCTATAAAACCGTCAGCAGTTAATTAACAGCAGGATAACAGTATTCAAGCATTGCTTGTTAAACACTTTAATGATTTCTTATAAGTACATTTCCGTAACAGCCTCTTTTGTTCTAAAGCCAAGGTGAAGGTGAGTAAAATGAAAGGGCTTAACAAGGACTTAATAAATTATAAAAAACAGTACGTTAGCAGAGCATCAGTAGTAACTTAGGTGGCGACTGTGATAGTCGTTACAAATATTACAAACACTTAATGGCTAGCAATTAGTTCGACTTGGCGCTCATCTGTACAGTAATTAAACTCATTGAGAGCACTTTATTCTTTAGCTATGAGTACATGATAAAGGTGATTAGCTTTCTAACACCAAATTAACTGATTTTTTTAGTTAGTACATATAGGGTTTAATAGGTGTTTATACGAATTGAAACGGCGAAAAAAATATGGAACACTGAACACTATTTCAAGTAGGGCAAATCTTTATGCCCTCCATTCAATCCAAATAAGCAGGTAAACCTATGCCAGTATCAACCAAAAATCAAAGGCTCGGTCTCGGTCTTTCCGGCGGCGGCTTCCGAGCCTCCTTCTATCATATTGGCGTATTGGCGCAGATGGCTGATCTGGGGTTGTTACGCCAGGTAGAGGTTATCTCCACGGTGTCAGGGGGTTCCATCATTGGAGCGCTATATTACCTGCATATTAAAAAACTACTGGAAGCCAAAGCAGATAGCGACATTACCAATCAAGATTATGTGGATATCGTTAAAAACATTGAAAAGGATTTCTTGAAGGCCACGAACAAGAACATTCGCATGTCCACCTTCGCCAGTTTCTCGGCTAATTTTAGGATGATTTTCCTAAATTACTCACGTAGTGACCGCATCGCCGAATTATACAATAACTGGTTATACCAGACGGTGCTGGCTAATGTCAGCAACCCTGTGCAGATGCAGGAGTTGAAAATATATCCTCCTGGTCAGCCTGACTTTTACCCAAATCGCGACAATCAAGGTCGTCAGGCAAAAGTACCCATCCTCGTACTTAATTCTACGACTCTGAACACTGGCAGAAACTGGGAGTTCACTGCCCAGACCATGGGCGAACCCCCTAATCCCATATCTCCAGTTTGGGGGCGGATAGACAAACAACCAACCCGGTTGCGTCGAGCAGGTGGCTATTCCGATATGATAGCTGCCCCGATAAATCAGCAGCAATTCCCCCTAGCTCATGCTGTGGCGGCCTCGGCGTGTGTGCCTGCGTTATTCGATCCTTTAGCCGTTAGTCATCTTTATCGCGACAGGGATAAGAACGAGGATATTCGTGCGCAACTGGTGGATGGCGGTGTGCATGACAACCAAGGGATCGAAGGATTGATGCGCAATGACTGTACCTGCTTCGTTATCAGCGATGCAGGCGGCCAATTGGAATCGTTAAATAATCCGGGTGTTGATCCGGTTTCCGTGTTACTGCGTGTTAGTAGCATTTTGCAAAGCAGGATTAGAACGGAAAGCCTGCTGCATCTATTTGATACACAAGGTAATGATAATGTCGCTTTCATGAATTTACGCCAAGGCTTGGGGGTTCGCAGAATTGCTTGGGTTGATCAAAATAATCAGCAAGCTTCTGATGAAATCATAACGCCCAACAGTCAAAATTTCGGCATCCACCCCGATGTGCAGGACAGTCTTTCCAAGATGCGCACTGACTTAGACGCCTTCACCGAGGTCGAAGCCTACTCATTGATGTTGGATGGTTACCGTATGAGCAAAGATGAATTAGTTTACTTTATGGAAAACGCCAGTTGTTCGGACAATAAAAAGTCCGAGTCGCTGCCTCCTGAAGAAAACTGGGCGTTTTGGTCCATAGATATCTGGGCGCGTGATCCAAAGCCTGATTACCTGAAACAACTTAAAGTAGCCCAATCCATCTTTGGCAAAACCTTATTACTGATGCCTAGTTTGTGGATTCCTTTTTTTGCAGCCATCGTGTTGGTACTTTATGGCTTCTGGCCTCAAGTTTTAACAATTCTGGCTAGTTCTATCCCTGTTACTGCGGTTCTACTGGCCGTTGGCTTATGGCTATTGACTAGCTTCGCGCCTAAACTGCTCAAACTACTTCCTTTCCTTGAACTAGCAAGACCCCAAGCAACATTGGCTAAAAATATTCTCAAAGCCATGCTACTGACGATCGGAACGGTATTTATAATTTTCTATATCAAAATCATCAATCCACTGTATCTGTGGCGTGGACGGATAACAAACTTAGGCCTTAGTTCGACCCAGCTATGGGGTGAGTTTTGGAAATGGTTAAAATCAGGCTTCGCATGATAATGAACCAGTATGCACTTATTGTTTTTGGCAACCAGTTTAAGACGGGATAGTTTGAGTCCAGACGAAAGCTCAGGGCTACAGGTGAAGCCTAGTAGGCTAGCAACTTAATGTTGTACAGATGCGAAGCTTAAGCTTTAGTCCTTAGTCTTTTGTCTGCTCTTAAGAGAACCCAGTCTAAAAGTGAACGATTAAGTTAAACTGCCCCGTCTTAACTGGTAGCTAAAGAATCTATACAGAAGAATTAATTATTTTTTTGAAGTCGGCGAGTTCGTCGCAGCATTATTCCTCTGGTGAGGTAATAGAGTAGGAAAAAACTAGGAACGGCCATCGCAAATCCCATAACTACACAACCCAACCATAGCGGTTGCAGGGCATCCCAGAGTTCGGTGGATAGTAAGGTAAGGCTTTGAGTCCAATGCATTTGGTTGAAATTCTGCATTAATGCTTGTATTTCGTCATGGCTCAATGGTGTATGTTTACCGGGCATTAACCAGATACCTAGCCTATAACCACCATACCACATAGGCAGTGTAGTAAGCGGATTTGAAATCCATGTCCAAGGTATGCTGGCAATGACACTAGCTCTTAAGATGCGAGCGGCGATCATGCTAATAAAGGTTTGGCCGAATATAGGTAGGGCTGAACAAAAAATACCACAGGCACTGCCCATTGCGATGCGATAGGGGGATTCATTAAATTTGATCAGTCGATGAATCCATAGATTGATCATATATTTAATTTGTCGGCTCGTATTTTTTGTCGTAGGCGGCGCGGAGCCTAAAGCCTTTATTGGTACTGATCGAGAAAAGCTAAGGCTATTTTTAGACTTAATCATGAGTTACATCTCGGGTGATGACTATCATAAACATAAAACAAGCATACACTAGAAACCAGATAGACTCACTCCGAAATACCACTCACTCGTTCACATTTTAATGATAGCCTTTCCTTTTCCATGGAATTATTGGCTCAAGACAATGCTGTTTATGCTGTTGGATTGATAGTAGTTTAGAGCACTGAAAGCATCCACTTTTTATATAGTAGTTTTGGAGTAAACAATGAAAGCTCAAAAATCAGATTGGCATAGCCAGTCACTAGAAACGCTGATTAAAAGTCTGCATGTTGATGTTAAAAGAGGTTTGGATGAAGTCGAGGTACTGCGCCGTTTAGATCAATACGGCCCAAATTGTCTGACCCCTCGACGAGGTAAAAGCCCGTTGCGTTTATTATTGGAACAATTTCATCAACCCTTAGTGTATATCCTCTTAGTTGCCGCTGGCGTAACGGCATTTTTGCAAGAGTGGGTGGATAGTAGTGTGATTTTTGGCGTAGTGCTGGTTAACGCTGTTATTGGCTTTGTTCAAGAAGCCAATGCCTTAAAAGCCATTGATGCCCTAAGTCGGGTCTTGAATGTCAGCACAAAAGTGCTACGAAACGGGCAACACCGCACAATTTTAGCCCATGAGCTAATGCCGGGTGATGTGGTGCTACTTAAATCCGGCGACAAGGTGCCCGCCGACATGCGTTTATTCGAAATCCACGAGCTGAAAATCGATGAATCGGCAATGACCGGTGAATCGTTGCCGGTTGAAAAGCGCCTAGCCATATTGGATATCGCCACGGTATTGTCGGATCGATGTAACATGGTTTATTCCTCAACACTGGTGACCTATGGCAGTGCTTTGGCTGTAGTGGTAGAAACCGGCGACCGTACCGAGATCGGTCTGATCAATCGATTGATTGCAAGCGCCACTGACCTGGAAACGCCGCTGACCCAAAAAATAAGCCAATTTAGCAGATTCTTGCTATGGGTCATTCTCGGCATGGCCGCACTTACTTTTGCTGTGGGCATAGGCTACGGCCATTCCATACTAGAAATGTTCATGGCCTCGGTAGCGTTAGCGGTTGGTGCGATACCCGAAGGATTACCCGCGGCTTTGACCATTACCTTAGCGATAGGTGTCTCTCGTATGGCTAAACGCAATGCTATTGTGCGCAAATTACCTGCGGTAGAAACCCTAGGTAGCACTACGGTGATTTGCTCCGACAAAACCGGAACACTGACTCAAAACCAGATGACTGTGCAGGCACTTTATGCAGGCGGCGATTTGTTTGAAGTCACCGGCAGCGGCTATACTCCAGACGGTGAATTCAACTACAACGGTAAAGCCATTATTCCTCAGCAATATCCTGCTTTACTGGAATGCCTGAAGGCCGGTCTATTATGTAATGATGCCCGCCTGATTGTAGAAACCGATACTTGGCATATCGAGGGTGATCCCACTGAAGGTGCGTTATTGGTTGCTGCGCATAAGGCGGGCTTGCACCATAACACTATCAGCAACGACCATCCACGCTTGGATGCAATTCCATTTGAATCACAGCATCAGTTCATGGCCACTTTGCACCTTAATCCAGCACAAGGCGCACGTCATATCTATCTGAAAGGTTCGCTGGAAAGTTTATTGTTACGTTGCGAAAATGCGTTTGATAGCCAAATGCAGCCAATAGCCCTAGACAAGTCGCTATTACTGAGTTGCCTTGAAGACATGGCTAAGCAAGGATTAAGAGTTTTGGCCTTTGCTCGTATCGACCACAACGATAATGTCGTTAAACACGATAATGTTTCCGGAGGCTTAACTTTTCTGGGCTTGCAAGCCATGATCGATCCGCCTCGCCCTGAAGCCGCCGCTTCAATTGCAGCCTGTTATCAAGCGGGGATTCAAGTCAAAATGATTACCGGCGATCACCCCATTACCGCGCAGGCGATTGCACGGCAATTGGGTATGAACAACGTCGAGCACGTCATCAATGGCGCAGAGATGCAAGCCATTGCAGAAAGCGAGTATCCGCAACTAGTAGAACGTTGTTCAGTCTTCGCCCGTATTGCGCCAGAACAAAAACTGCAGTTAGTTCAAGCTCTGCAAGCCAACGGTCACGTCGTGGCGATGACCGGTGACGGTGTCAATGATGCACCAGCCTTGCGGCAAGCCAATATCGGCGTGGCTATGGGACTGAACGGTACAGAAGTTGCCAAGGAAGCCGCCGCCATCGTCTTAACCGACGATCATTTCGCCACCATTGAAGCTGCCGTGGAAGAAGGTCGTGGCGTGTTCGACAATCTGGTGAAATTTATCGTTTGGACCTTGCCAACCAATCTTGGCGAAGGTCTGATCATTCTCGCCGCCATACTTGCTAATGTGACACTGCCGATTACCCCCGTACAAATTCTCTGGATCAATATGTCTACGGCAGTACTGCTAGGGCTTATGCTAGCATTTGAGCCTAAGGAACCCAACTTAATGAACCGGAAACCCCGCGATCCGAAACAACCAATCCTTACGCTGCATCTAATGCTTCGTATTTGTCTGGTCGGCCTATTGCTTTTGATCGGCGCTTTTGGTCTTTTTAATTGGGAGTTATTGCACGGTGAAACTTTATCAGCCGCGCGTACTACAGCCGTCAACGTGTTCGTCATCGGCGAGTTGTTTTATTTATTCAACTGTCGATCGTTACATTATTCAATGTTACACGTAGGGGTTTTTTCTAATTTGTGGGTGATCTTTGGTGCCTGTAGCATGATATTACTGCAACTATTATTTACCTATTGGCCGCCAATGCAGCGATTATTCGGTAGCTCAGCAATTGGTTATGATGAATGGTTATTAATTATTGGCGTTGGTGTCATCATTTATGGCGCTGTGGGCCTAGAAAAATTACTGTTACGGCAACGATAGAAGCACAGCTTAACTAATAATTAAGCACGAGTGTCAGCTCTGAGAACGGTATCATCGATAGCTTGTATACTTGGCGTGATAAATCGATCGCATAATGAAGTAATAGAGTTTTTCCAGAAAAAAAATAAAAGCATACCTAGCAGCACTGTTAAACAGACTGTGGAGATTGACCCTTGCCGCTGAACGGCATCCGGAATCTGGTGAATAAAAGTGTCGCCCAACAATACGCCTAACGCCAACGCAAGCAAATAAGGAATAATGCGCTTAAGACGTTCGGGTTCAATCCACAAGGCAAACAAACCTGATAAAGAGGTGATACTGACTAAAAAACTTGCGCCGATAGCGCCCGCAACTACTTCAAAAGAGAGATTCATGGTTATTTATGATCTGGATAATTTGTTTGGAGCATCGTATTTTTGTGTCCCATAAATAAAGTCGGCAAGTGCATTGGGTAACAGGTGCATGCACATCTCTATTAACATCACACACAACACTAAAATAAAAAAATGCCCAACCTGCCGATTTAAAGGTTTGCCATCAGTCCGTAACTATAACAACCTCGAACTAATTAACAAGATGACATTTGTCGTATGTATTACGAAATCAAGATTGCTCATCAGCCAACCATACCGGAAAAGCATCCGGATAGGTTTCCCAAACAGCTTTACCGGCCGCCAACTCACTGTCCGTCAACAAACACTGATCCAATTCCTGACGTGCTTGATCGACATTAATATTTTGGCCAATAAAAACCAGCTCCTGCCGACAGTCGCCAAAAGGTATTTGCCAATTGGACTGAATATCAGCAATCATCTCTTCCGGCCATTCCGCTTCCGGCACCGACGCCCACCAACGACCAGCGCAGCCATGTTGCATGGTGCCGCCCGCTTGCGACCAATTGCCTACCCATTCAGGCCTGGACGCCAGCCAGAAAAAGCCTTTTGAACGCAGTAAAGTGCCGTTGTTCCAATCGTCGCGATGCAAATAATCGTAAAACCGTTCAGGATGAAACGGCTTACGGGCGGCGTAAACAAAACTGGCGATGCCGTATTCCTCGGTTTCGGGTTTATGCGTGCCGCGCATTTCTTGTAACCATCCCGGCGCTTGCTCAGCTTGTTCAAAATTAAAACGTCCAGTATTTATGATGGCCTTTAGAGGCGCTTGTCCCATGACCATCGGGATAATTTCAGCGTCACGATTTAAGGTTTTAAGAATGGCCATTAAATTGGCTAGCTCATCGCTACATACTAAATCGGCTTTGGAAATCAAAATCACATTACTGAATTCAACTTGCTCGACCAACAAATCGGCTATGTTGCGCTCATCATCCTCGCCCAACTCGGCATTAATGTCTTTTAGCGATTGAGCCTCTAAATAATCACGCATGAAATTGACTGCGTCGACTACCGTTACCATTGTGTCCAGTTTGGATATATCCGACAAACTGACTCCGTCTTCATCTCTAAAGGTAAAGGTTTCGGCAATCGGCATCGGTTCTGCAATACCGGTGGATTCAATCAGCAAATAATCAAAACGGCCTTGTTTGGCTAATTGCCCGACTTCAACTAACAAGTCTTCACGCAATGTGCAGCAAATACAGCCATTGGTCATTTCAATCAGTTTTTCTTCAGCTCGATTGAGTTTGACCTCGTTTTTAACGAGCGCAGCATCAATGTTGATTTCACTCATGTCATTGACGATCACGGCTATTTTTAAGCCCTCGCGATTGGCAAGAATATGATTAAGCAGCGTAGTTTTACCCGCGCCTAAAAAGCCTGACAAAACGGTTACTGGTAAAAGTTTTTCAGTCATAACTAGTCGTGCTTACACTGTTGTTGGTTGACTTTTCTTGAGCGGCTAAATAGTTAGCCCGCTTTATTAATAGCGATAATGTGTAAGGTGCAGCCCGAGTGTTTGTTGAGCGCACAGGAATAACGATGGGTTGATGGATTTTTGAGATTTTCATTAGTAACTCACTCTAAAGCCTATTTCGGCCCCACGCCCGGCTTCCGGTGCAAAGTTACGCAGATAAGAGGTGGAGTTACGGATATTTTCATTCAACAGGTTGTTGGCCTTGGCAAATACCATCACATCGGCACCCTTTAGATCCAGGATTCGGTATTGCGTACCGAGACCTAGCAGCATATAACCGGCCGTAGCGGTATCGAAGTCGCCTGCATGAGTCTGGGCTTCACCGCGAGTCAGACGCAAATTGCTATTCCATTTACCTTTGCTGTGATCGAGCTGAAATCCGAAACGCAAGGGTGGCATACGCGGCACATCGCTACCGTTGACGAATTGGCCCCGGGTGAAATCGCTAAACAGCGTTAAATCAACCAGTCCGAGGCGATTTTGCATCAGCGGGAAGATCAGCTTGCTTTCGTAACCCATGAACGTGGCATCGGCCTGAAGGCTTTCGACAAAGGGAGCGCCACTGTCGACATCGAACTGCCCATTACGTTGGTGGTAAATATAATCACCAGCCCAGTTATGGAAAAGATCCAGTTGGGCTCTGACCCAGTCCGATTTAAATTTGTAGCCCAAATCCAGGTTGTATGATGTTTCTTTACGCAGATTCACATTACCGATTTCAAAGCTGCGGGTAGCGTCATGATAACCATTAGCAAGCAACTCCTGTACTTGTGGCGCACGTTGTGAGCGGGTTATCGCAAGATTGAGACTGTTGCTGTCATTCAATTTCCATAGGCTGGAAGCAGAGGCGCTGACCGGCATATAACTAAGACTGGAAAGTCCTTGCGGATCCAGAGTTGTGTCTTCAACCCGAACACCGAGCTGGTTAACAAGCGCGCCGATGTTGAAAGATTCCACAGCAAAGACACCGTAACTGTTGGTTTGCGTTTGCGGAACAATGACTTCGTTGGTGGCCTTATCAATCGCCGCAAAATCGCCGGCAATGGCTTGAAAGCCCACCATGCCAAGAAAGATTCCCAGTGGGTTGTGAGTTAGTTCTAGACGGCTCTCGTAAGTTTTATTAGTGAAAAAAGCGGCCGCCTCGCCATCAGCAATTTCCGTATGCTGGTAATCGGTATATCCCAGTTTCATGCTCAGGGCTTCAGCGAAGCTGAAGGGTTTTTTCAACTCGCTTTTGAAGTCGTATTTGCTTTGTTTAAGATCAATGCGCACAATTTCGCCGCCGCTGCCATCCGGCGCAATGCCATAGTTATTTTCCAAACGATTAATGGAGACACCGGCAAGACCAGGATCACCTATCAGAGAAACTCCTGCCGAGCCGCTGATTGCGTTAGAAGACGTGTTGTTAATAGTGCCTTGGGGGTTTTGAATAACATTCAATGTTGGATCAGTCGCTTGAGCGGCGTTGACATCAATAGCTTGACCTCCGATGTCGAGATTATTGCGACCACGATAAAAACCGTCCAGATGGTAAGCCAGATTACTTTTACCCCCTTCTATTTTCATGACGGTGGATGTTTCATCGGCAGCCGAATCGAAACGCTGCTCAAGCGCACCGCCCAGCATTCTTTCCGGCAGTTTGCCGGGAATCCGATTATCAATAACATTGACCACTCCGCCAATGGCTCCGCTGCCGTAGAGCAAGGTAGCCGGACCACGCAATACTTCAATGCGTTCCGCCAGTAACGGCTCTACGCTGGTCGCGTGATCGGGGCTGATTGCCGATACGTCATTGCTGCCGATGCCATTGTTCAAGACCCGCACACGCGGCCCGCTTTGACCGCGAATGACCGGTGTGCCAACCCCTGGACCGAAAGATTGGCTGGTAATGCCCAGCTCGTTTTTCAGCGTTTCACCGATGCTGTGTCCGACTTTCAAGCGTAATTCATCATCGCTTAAAACGGTAACCGGGACAGCGGATTCTGAGACTTTTTTTTGCAAGGGTCCGGTGACAACCACTTCATCTAATTCAATTATGTTCTGTTCG
>CAMDNJ010000044.1 GCA_945902915.1 Crenothrix polyspora
GGTCCTTCAACGACTGTAAAGCCTACGCTGGCAAATATTTTAGAAATTCTTCTGAGTGTGGTGGTTACTGGATGCAATCCAGCAACTGATTGACCACGTCCAGGCAAGGTTACATCAATGCTTTCACTGGCTAGTCTTGCGGCTAATGCACTATCTTCGAGACGCTCTTTACAAGCTTCTAGTTGTTGCTGTAATTGTTCTTTGGCTAGATTAATGATTTGTCCGACGGAGCGTCTTTGCTCGGGATCAAGGTTGCCTAATTCTTTAAGCTGTAAGGTAAATAAGCCTTTTTTACCTAGGTAGTGAACGCGAACCTTATCAAGTTGATTAAGGTCGCTGACTGTTGCAAGCTCTTTTAATGCCTGCGCGAGAATCTCTTCAAGGATAGCCGACAATGTTCTGCTCGCTTTAGTTGGGGAAGAATAATTAAAAAAGGGGCTTCAGGACATTAATCCTGAGCCATCCGTTACTTGAAAAGCAACGGATGGGTAAGATCCTTTAATTAAGAAAGACGAGGTCTTGCTTAAGGCTTACTTTGATTAGCGATAGCAATTTCTGCTATTTTTCCAAAGGATTCGATGTCGCGTACTGCGATATCTGCTAAAACTTTACGATCGATTGCAACATTAGCTTTGGTTAAACCATTGATCAAGCGACTGTAAGATATACCGTATAAGCGCGCAGCAGCATTAATACGGACTATCCACAAGGCGCGGAATTGACGTTTTCTCTGTTTGCGATCGCGGTACGCATACTGCCCTGCTTTGATTACAGCTTGTTTGGCGACCCGATAAACTCGACTGCGTGCACCATAGTAACCTTTGGCTTGTTTTAAAACTTTTTTATGTCTTGCTCTGGCTGTTACGCCGCGTTTAACTCTAGGCATTCCTATTCTCCTTTATTAACTGTATGGCATCATACGTGCAGCCATGCGCACGTCTGAGGGATGAATAGTTGCGGGTGAACGTAACTGTCTTTTTCTTTTAGTGGATTTCTTAGTCAAAATATGACGTCTATGTGATTGGCCACATTTAAAACCGCCATTGCCGGTGCGTCTAAAACGCTTGGCGGCTCCACGGTTAGTTTTTATCTTTGGCATTTGTTTGCTCCAGTATATAAAAATAAAAGTCCCTGAGATATAACCTAACAAGGCAAAATGCATGGCCCTGAAAAATTATTTGTAGCGATATGCTACTGTTTAGCGGTCTATCCTGTACCGCTTACTATAAGAGTTTCTGTAATACAAAAACTCTTTAGATGGCACATTACTCCCTATAGTCTGTAGAGATTATGGTAGTAATTAAAAGGGGAAAGATTCCCTTATTTTTTCTTTTTAGGTGACATAACCATAATCATTTGACGACCTTCCATTTTTGGAAATTGTTCGACTATAGCAAGTTCTTCTAGATCAGTTTCAATACGTTTTAATAAATCCATACCGATTTCTCTATGTGCCATTTCTCGGCCACGGTAACGAACGGTGATCTTTGTTTTATCACCTTCATTAAGGAATTTTACTAAGCTGCGTAGTTTGACTTGGTAATCGCCTTCATCAGTACCGGGCCGAAATTTAATTTCTTTGACCTGAATCTGTTTTTGTTTCTTTTTGGCAACTTGAAGTTTTTTGTTAAGTTCAAACTGGTATTTGCCGTAGTTCATTATCTTGCAAACGGGAGGATCCGCGTTTGGTGATATTTCTACTAAATCCAAGTCTGCTGCGTAAGCAATCTGTTTAGCTTCATCTAACGAGATTATTCCTAATGCTTCACCTTCAGCGCCTGTAACTCTCACTCGTCTTGCGGTGATAAAGTCATTCAAGCGTGTTTCATCTTTTTTAGCAGCGATACCTTAATCCTCCAAAAAAATAATTATATTCTATCTGCAATCTCTTGCTTTAACCGTTCGGTAAATTCAGTAACTGATAAGCTACCTAAATCATCACCTTTTTGCGTACGTACCGTAATGCGTTTTTCTTCTAATTCTTTATCGCCAATAATAACTAAATACGGTATGCGTTGCATAGAATGCTCGCGGATTTTAAACCCGATCTTCTCATTTCTCAAGTCAATTTTTACTCTGATGCCTTGTTTTTCAAGTTCATTGTGTATTTCAGCGGCATATTCAGCATGACGATCAGCTATGTCGAGTACCATAACCTGTATGGGCGACAGCCAAGTAGGAAAGGTTCCTGCGTGCTGTTCAATCAGTATGCCGATAAAGCGTTCCAGCGAGCCCAGTATGGCTCTATGCAGCATGACAGGAGCTTGTTTAGAACCGTCTTCGGCGATGAAGGTTGCGCCTAAGCGGCCTGGCATCGAGAAATCAACTTGTATAGTGCCGCACTGCCAGACGCGACCTATGCAATCTTTTAAGGAGAATTCAATTTTTGGTCCGTAAAATGCACCTTCGCCCGGTTGCAAATCCCACTTTAAATTTTTAGTGTTAAGAGCTAATTCTAGAGCGTTCTCGGCTTTATCCCATACAGAATCATCGCCCACTCTATTTTCTGGGCGTGTCGATAATTTGATGATGACGTCTTCAAAACCAAAGTCTTTATAAACGGCAAACAGCATATCAATAAAGGTTGATACCTCGCCTTGAATTTGAGCCTCGGTACAAAAAATATGCGCATCATCTTGAACAAAGTTTCTGACGCGCATTAATCCATGCAATGTGCCAGATGGTTCGTTGCGATGACAAGAACCGAATTCAGCTAAGCGTATTGGTAAGTCGCGATAACTTTTTATGCCTTGATTATAAATTTGCACATGACATGGGCAATTCATAGGTTTAATGGCGTAATCACGATTTTCTGAGTGGGTAGTGAATATCATGGCGCCAAACTTATCCCAATGGCCTGATTTTTCCCACAAACTACGATCTACTAATTGCGGTGTTTTGACTTCACCATAACCATTGACACGGAGTTTTTCACGAATATATTGCTCAACCTGTTGATAAATAACCCAGCCTTTTTCATGCCAGAATACCATGCCTGGTGCTTCTTCTTGAGTATGAAATAAGTCTAAGGTTTTAGCTAATTTACGGTGATCACGCTTCTCAGCTTCTTCTAATCGATGTAAGTAAGCTTGTAATTCTTTTTTGTCGCCCCAAGCTGTGCCGTAAATTCGCTGCAGCATTTCATTTTCTGAGTTGCCGCGCCAATATGCACCAGCAATCTTCATTAATTTGAAAGCATTTAATTTGCCAGTGCTAGGGACATGAGGTCCACGACAAAGATCGGTAAAGCCTCCCTGCTGATAAAGAGATAGGTCTTGATCGGCTGGAATAGACTCGATAATTTCGGCTTTATAAGTTTCGCCTTGATCACGAAAAAAGGAGATGGCGTTATCGCGACTTAATACTGAGCGACTTATTTTTAAATCTTCAGCAACTAATTGCTGCATTTTTTCTTCGATTACGATTAGGTCTTCAGTTGTAAAGGGCCTTTTATAGGCAAAGTCATAATAAAAGCCATTTTCGATAACGGGGCCGATAGTAACTTGTGCATCTGGAAATAATTGCTTAACGGCCTGAGCTAAAAGATGGGCAGTTGAGTGTCGGATGATGTCAACACCATCTAACTCTTTTGCAGTAATAATTTGGAGGCTAGAGTCTTCTTTAATTAGTGTGCTGGCATCAACCAAAATATTATTTACGCGGCCTGCTAGAGTGGCTTTAGCTAAACCTGAGCCTATCGATAAAGCGATATCCAATACTGAAATAGCGTGATCAAAGTCACGAATTGAACCATCAGGAAGCGTAATTAGAGGCATGTTTAATTTTTTTTGTTGCTACAATAAAAAAAGCACCGCTTGTGCAGTGCTTTGATTTCTGGTAGGCGCGATTGGATTCGAACCAACGACCCCCACCATGTCAAGGTGGTGCTCTAACCAACTGAGCTACGCGCCTGAAGTAATCTGTTACTTCAAGAGTTGAATATTATATCAATAGATTTTGCTTTCGCAAGATTTAAATGTATTTAATTAAGGGATAGTCATTGAGTTTATTTGCTAGTAAGCCTTATTTTATTATGCTTTTTGTTTTGAATTTTACTAATAAACTATAGGGCTGATTTTGGTGATGGTTTCGGGCATTAGATTTTATTTGATATTTTTAAGTAGAATGTTGTATTTATGTAGGTAAAGAAAAATTGTAAATAGCTTTAGACTGTCGCCAACTTAGCTTACAAGTGTTATAGTTCAGCGCATATTTTGAGTACTAATTAATGGTATTCAATTCCAAAGCAACTTTCTTCTCAATTACTGGAGCATTTAATTTATGAGTGAATTTATAATCGCAGTCATAGTCATCTCAGTCATACTGATGTTTATTTCTAAAGCACGAAAAAAATCAGATGAAGAGAAAAGAGAAGTGCCTTCTCATAAAGTTTCTGAGTCAGAAGTTAAGCCTATTGTTAAGCCGTTAACTACTACTAATGATGCTGCAGAAAGTGCGCCTATCATTAAAACTGAAGAAAATATTGTTGTCGCGATATCACCTAAAGTGGCAGTTTCTTCAAAAGAAACAACTAAAGATATTCAGATACCTAAAGACTCAACTTTGAGACGGCATGCTTTAAATCAACTGCATTCGCTACTGGAGTTCTGTAAAGAAAATCGACCTAGTGACTCTTCGTTAAGTCGTCACTATGATCAGTTAGTTGAAGTTAAATTGAATGACTATACAAATGATGCTGACGAAATTTTGTGTCTATTAAGTTTTTACGAAAATTACTTTAAAGAAGTAGTGGCTACAGAAATAGCCTCGGTCAAAACCATTGTTAATACTACATCGACTTCAGATATAGATAAAAAATTATCAACGTTACCTGAAGATTCAGCATTAAGACGACATGCTATGCAACTTTCAAGCAATTAATTATTTGTATCAAAGACAGTCCTCAACTTCTATTGAATTAGGAGGAGAGGGCTAGCAGTATATTTATGTAAATATCACTTGAAGTTTTAGTCACTTTAAGCAATAGTCGGCTTGAGTTGCTAGTAGTGCGTTAGGTGACTGAAAAGCTTTCGCCGCAGCCACAAGTGCCCTTGACATTAGGGTTGTTGAATTTAAAAGCTTCATTAATACCCTCTCTACGATAATCTAGCTCTATACCGTCAACAAACTCTAGATCGCTTTGCGAGACTATAACGCTAACGCCAAAGTTTTCAAATACCTGATCATTTTCTTTTAATGCATCTGCATAATCAAGAATGTAGGCATAACCTGAGCAGCCAGATTTTTTCACGGCTAATTTTAAACCTAGGCCGCTTCCTCGTTTTTCTAACTGCTTTTTTATTTGATTAGCAGCGCTTTCAGTAACTGTAACAGACATAAGGCTCTCTTTATGCTTGGTAGACCAAGGTCTTTAATTGATGAATAAAGTTAGTGATTTCTTTTTGTGTATTGCTTAAGCCTAAACTGATGCGAATCGCACTTTTAGCAAGTTTGGGCTCTATGCCCATAGCTATAAGTATAGGGCTTGGTTCTTTTCCTCCACTAGCGCAGGCTGAGCCACTGGATACGGCATAGCCTTTTTGATCTAGTTTCATTAGCAGCATTTCACCATCTACTTCAGGCATGCCAAATAACACAGTATTGGGTAAGCGCTCTGTGTTCTCAGCAAAAATACACATATTAGGGATAGTTTTGAGTTCGATTTCCAGTTGTGATCTTAATGCCAATAATTTTTTGCTACGATGAGATAGTTCGACTTTTGCAAGTTCAGCGGCTTTGCCGAAGCCGACGATGGCAGCTACGTTTTCTGTGCCAGCTCTATGAGCATGTTCTTGTCCGCCGCCGATAAGTATAGGATTTATTTTTAAACCTTTTTCATATATTAAAGCGCCACAACCTTTAGGTCCATATATCTTATGACTCGACAGAGACATTAAGTGTACAGCCAGTTGCTTAAACGATACAGGTATTTTACCTAAGGCTTGTACAGCATCCGTATGTACTTTGATACCATTAGCTCTTAATTGTTGAGTAATGGTCTCCAGATCCTGAACAACCCCTGTTTCGTTATTGGCCAGCATAATTGAAGCTAAGTCAGGTGGATTAATAATTAATTGATCCAGAGTAGTCGTGGTGATTAATCCCTGACTATCTACATTGATATGACTTAACTTAAGATATCTTTTTTGTAAGCTTACTGCACTTTCACTAATAGAGGGATGTTCAGTGGTGCAGATGGCTAGTTTATCATGGGCTACTAAACTTGCTAAGGCCAAATTATTAGCTTCAGTGCCACCGCTGGTGAAGATGATTTGTGAGGCAGGTGCCTCGACCAATGTTGCGATTTGTTCGCGGGCATTATCAATGGCACTACGGGCTAATCTTCCTTGGCGGTAAAGGCTGGAAGGGTTGCCGTAAAAGGTACTTAAAAACGGCAACATTGCTTCCAACACTCGCTCATCTAAGGGCGTTGTGGCATTGTGATCAAAATAGATCATTCATTTATTCATTCAGGCTGGCGCGTAATTCTACATGTCTGTGAATTTCAATGATTTGTTCAGCTTCTAGGTCTTGTCTTTTAGCAACGGTTTGTACATGATGCTTTTCTAAAAGTTGAGCCAGTGTAATGCCTTTTAGATAATCTCTGATTTGATCACTTAAGCCCATCCATAAATCATGGGTTAAACATGATTGTTCTTTTTGGCAATTAGCTTCGCCACCGCATTTAGTAGCATCTATAGGTTCATCTACAGCGGCTATAATGTCAGCAATATTAATTTTATCTGCTGTGTCTGCAAGCGTGTAGCCGCCACCAGGTCCGCGTATGCCTTTAACCATATTGGCGCGTCGTAAGCGTGAAAATAACTGTTCTAAGTAAGACAAAGAAATAGTTTGTCTTGCAGCGATGTCGGTTAAAGTCACTGGCTTTAAGTCGCTGTGAAAAGCTAGGTCGAGCATTGCCGTTACTGCATAACGACCTTTAGTAGTTAGGCGCACTATAAATTCCCTTCAATAAAGTAAGTAATAGCTGTCACTATACTTAACCTAGCAAAATAGTCAACTTTAAATAAAGGTATATATCGGTTACTTATTATTTACTTTTTTGATTATCTTGCGACATTCGTAAGATACCTCTAAGGATATCAAGTTCTTTAGTATCCAATTGCGTACGATTATAAATGCGTCGTAAACGGCGCATGATGGAGTTGGATTTATCGGGGTGCATAAAACCTATGTCAGCTAATGCTTCTGATAAATGCGTATAAAAAGATTCCATCTGCTCGGCTGTGGCTTTAAAGTTTTTGTCACTATCGCCAATAGTTACCGGTATTTGCGTATGGCTAGCAACAAATAACTCATAGCAAACGACTTGAACGGCAGCTGCTATATTTAATGAACTGTATTCTGTATTGCAGGGGATTCTTAAAAGAAAGTGACATAAGTCGAGTTCATGATTCTTTAGGCCTGAATTTTCACGGCCAAAAATAATAGCAATTTTTTGATTAGATTTTTTTGTGACAGCTAGGTCTGCGCATTCCCGAGGACTTATTTCTGGCCAACTAATAGTACGTGACCTTGCGCTAGCACCAATCACTAATTCACAATCAGCCACAGCATCTTGTAAGCATCCATAAATCTGTGCGCGGGCTAAAAGATCATCTGCACCTGATGCTCTTGAGGTCGCTTCGGCACTAGGAAAAATTTTAGGAGTAACTAAACAAAGGTTTGTCATACTCATGTTTTTCATGGCGCGAGCTACCGCGCCAATATTACCTGGGTGCGATGTTTCGACTAATACAATCTTAATATGTGACAGCAAGAGTGTCGTCCTTAGTTAAAAATAAACAAAGTTTACCAAAAATTTTGCTATCATTGTGCGTTTTCTACGCTCCTTAATAATCTGCCTATGCAACCCATGTTAAATATTGCCGTCCGTGCTGCTAGAAGTGCTGGCGACTTAATTCTTCGTTCTGCTGACAATGTTGGTCGCCTACATATCGACCAAAAAGGTAAGAATGATTATGTTAGTGAAGTCGATCACATGGTTGAGCGAGATATTATTAGCATCATCAAAGCTTCCTTTCCTGAGCATAGTATACTTGCAGAAGAAAGTGGCGAGCATCCAGGTAATGATTACGTCTGGGTCATTGATCCGCTTGATGGCACCACTAATTTCTTACATGGATTCCCTCAATACGCCGTTTCTATTGCCTTAAAATATAAAGGCAAGCTTGAGGTCGGCGTAATCTATGATCCTTTACGTGACGAATTATTTACCGCTAAACGTGGCGGTGGAGCAATGTTAAATAATCGTCGTCTTAGAGTAACCCAACAAACGAACTTAAAAAGCGCCTTGATCGGCACAGGATTTCCTTTTAAGACCGATAAATACTTAGATGCTTATCTTGGTATGTTTAAGGCATTAACGACTGAATGCGCTGGGATTCGACGTGCAGGTGCTGCTGCGTTAGATTTAGCCTATGTCGCCGCTGGTCGACTAGATGGTTTCTGGGAGATAGGCTTGATGGAATGGGACATGGCCGCAGGTATTTTGTTAATAAAAGAAGCAGGCGGTGTCGTAACCGATTTTTCTTTTAATGATAATTACCTACAATCTGGCAATTTGATTGCAGGTAGCCCTAAAATGCATCAAATGATGTACCAGTTGATAGAACCGCATGTGACTGATAATTTAAAGTAAGTCATCTTCACAATTTTTTTAAAATCAATACAATATAGCTATTTATTAATGTACGCACGCGATTAATGCCCGTCATTCCGGCATGGACAGCCGGAATCTAGGCTACATGGATGTCAAAGATCACCAACTAATGGCACTGGTGCAGAATGAAGATTTACTTGAATAGTTTACATAACGATTAGACAGCAGATTAGCAACTCATTATTTTATATTTATAGGGGAATTTATGTGTTTTAGTGCCAACATGTCACTGGGTTTAGGTGTTATCGGTTTAACCGCTGCTAGTATTACATATCTTGATAAAACGGAAACATTTTGGATACGTGCTGCACGATCTTATGCCATATTGCATTTTTCATTAATGGAGTTTATTCAGTTTTTTGCTTATCCCGTTGCCGATCAATGTGGTTATGGCAGTAACTATTTTTTAAGTGAATTATCGACCTACCATATTGCTCTTCAAGCTTTTGCAATTATGCCGGCACTAGCGACTTATTCTTCAGATAAAACTGCACTTAAACAAGCGACTATTTTCGGTGCTTGCTTAAGCACTTTGTTTTTGATTTGCACAGCATTACCCAAAGAATTACAACTATTTGATGGTGCGCCCAACTTTATTGGCAATATGATCTCTTGTTTATTTATGGGCACTTATCATATCGGCTATCGCATATCGAGTGCCTTCGGAGCTTTTGTGACTCATGGCTCTTTGTTTGCGCTAGCCTTAAGTGGCTATGTTTGGAAAAACAACTGGAGGATTTCAAGCTATCATTTATTTATGGCGCTGATGACCTTGTTCATGCCTCAGTGGATATTCAGCGTGTCAACTGGCGAAGCAGCCGCGATTTATTGTTTTTATTCTATTCCAATTACTGCCAGTTTTATGCCTTATTTTAAGAGTTTTTTTAGCACTGAAAAATACATAGATAGTCCTGATTATGCTTAAGGATCACAGGGTGTATTAACAATTAAATTTAGATGGTTATTCTGAAGCACTGTCTTAAATTAAAAACCGTTAGATCTTATCGGGTGATTGCCATGTGATGTTTTGATGCCAACAAAGCAAGAGCCAACACTTTAAAGTGAATCCCCATCTGATTTGATGAGTTTATATTTAAGTTGGTGTTTATGAGTTGAATGTAAGTAAAGATTTAAATAAATACGCTTAACTTAACTGCGTTGCCTCTAAACCAAGATTGTGATAATTTATAAACCTAGCAGTAACCCTTTAATGAGATGAGATTATTTTAATGTTTGATCCTAAGTCTATAGATGACATTGCCAACCGTTTAGCGGGCGCTATTCCTCCCGGTCTGAATAACCTAAAAGACGACCTAGAAAAAACTTTCCGAGCAGTGTTGCAAGGCACTTTAGCCAAATTAGATTTGGTGACGCGTGAAGAGTTTGAAGTGCAAAAGTTGGTTTTAGCTAAAACACGCTCAAATTTAGAAAGCCTAGAAAAACGCGTTGCCGAAATAGAACAGTCTGTTTTGGATAAAGCTGAGTTATAAGCGCTAAGTCGGCAGGCTTTTTTCATGGGCTTAGCTGTTATTTATAGCCGAGGCCGTTCAGGCATCAATGCTCCGCTGGTAACAGTTGAAGTACATGTCGCGAATGGCTTGCCGGCACTCAATATCGTCGGCTTGCCAGAAACAGCGGTTAAAGAAAGCAAAGATAGGGTTCGAGGAGCGATATTAAATTCTCGCTTTGAATTTCCTGCCCAACGCATTACTGTCAATCTCGCACCGGCTGATTTACCCAAGGAAGGCGGGCGTTTTGATTTAGCGATTGCTTTAGGGGTTTTAGCGGCCTCTGGGCAAATACCGATGGCTAATCTTGATCAATATGAATGTGTGGGTGAACTGTCTTTAGGTGGTGAATTACGACCGATTAATGGTGTACTGCCCATTGCCATTCAAGTTAGAAACCAACACAGAAAATTAATCCTACCTAAAGAAAATACCGCAGAAGCCGCCTTGGTCAAAGGTATTGAAATTATCCCGGCTGGTCATCTTTTAGAAGTCTGCGCTCATTTAAGTGGTCAAACGCTGATTCAAAGTGAATTTCAACAGCCTGTAGCGACTGAGATTATCAGTAAGATTGATTTTTCTGATGTACATGGTCAATATCATGTTAAAAGAGCTTTTGAAATTGCCGCTGCCGGTGCGCATAATGTCATTATGCTAGGCCCGCCGGGTACGGGTAAATCAATGTTGGCTGCTAGATTACCGACTATCTTGCCGTTATTAACCGAAGAACAAGCCCAAGAGAGCGCCGCCATTGCTTCAATCAGCGATCAAGGGCTGGATGTCGCTAATTGGTTAAAACCTCCTTATCGAGCTCCGCATCATACCGCTTCCGCTGCGGCTATGGTCGGTGGTGGCAGTAATCCTAGGCCAGGGGAAATATCGTTGGCTCATAATGGCGCTTTATTTTTGGATGAGCTGCCAGAATTTGATAGAAAAGTCTTGGAAGTGTTGCGTGAGCCCTTAGAAACCGGACATATCACTATTTCTCGCGCCGCAAGGCAAGTCGACTTTCCAGCGAGGTTTCAGTTGATTGCCGCCATGAATCCTTGTCCGTGCGGTTATTTGGGTGATCCTTCAGGGCGTTGTCATTGTACCTCTGAGCAGGTGCAGCGTTATCGTGCAAGAGTGTCTGGGCCGTTATTAGATCGTATTGATATGCACTTGGAAGTGCCTAGAATTTCTCATGAAGTGTTGCGTAAAGGTGCTGCGGGCGGTGAAGAAACCAGTGCAGTTATTAGAGCAAGAGTGATTACTGCACGTAATATTGCCCTAGCGCGTAGCGGTAAAGCAAACTCTGCACTCACTGCAAAAGAAGTAAAGCAGTTATGTATATTATCTGAACAAAGCCATCAACTCTTAGAGCAGGCGATGGATAAATTTGGTTTATCGCATCGGGCTTATCATCGTATCTTAAAAGTAGCGCTGACCATTGCTGACTTATCAGGCTCAGAGCATATTGATATCAAACATTTGAGTGAAGCGATTAGTTATCGCAAGTTAGACCGACATCAATAGTGGCACGGGGTACGTGCCACAGCCGTAGATTTATTTTACTTTGACTAATTCTTTATCATCGCTAGAAAAACGGCAGATACCTGTAGCAAAATTATCACAGTCTTTTGATTGTTCAATTTTTGCACCATCAGCACTCAAATGGATTTTTAATTCGCAATAAGTCGCTTCGCCAGGAGAATGCTTTTTCAGCACTAATTCAGTTGCAGAGAGAGCTTTAGCTTCTCCAAAAACTTCGCCAGAACAAGCTTTGCTGCCGGTTTCGTTAGCATTAGGTTCAAAATTAACATCGGCGCTAACGTGAGTTTCATTATTCAGGTTCGTAACTTTTAAATGTTGAACATGATTGCCATCACGTAACAGATAATGATCAGTCGTTGCGAAAGCGCTGCCAGTAACTAGCAACGAGGCAATCAGAAACAGGGTTTTTTTCATGATATTAGTCCTTTTATGTAGGGTTTAGGTGATCAATAAAGATGTCCTCAGCATTCTACCTTATTGCAGGCTGTTACTAAAAGGCTATAAAAAATCTAGACCAATAAAAGAATCTTTTAGGCGCTGATAACGATAATGAGCGTGCTAACTATCTACTTAAACCCCAATAGTTGTTCATCGCCTAACTATTTTATGATCTTAGATGCTCTAGTAGGGTAAAAAAACAATGATAAACAGTCAGATATGATTTTATGGTTTTGTTCTACGTATAACTACGAATAGATTTATTAACGAATAATTGTTTATATATTCAACGCTCGCATCGCTTTGACTTTTGTGAATATGATAGTGGGTTGCCTATTTACAAAGGTCGCAGCAGGGGCGTTATTAGACTGTTTCAATCCAGCACATAATCAGTCTATCGAGCTGGGTAGAAATCTTTTCTGAGTTAATCGACAACATTATTATTCTAAATAAGGGTAGGAAAATGAAAAAATTAGCAGCACTATTTGCAGGTTTGTTATTGTGTTTGAGCACTACGGTTTTCGCCGATGAACATACAGAAAAAGCATTGGTACATGCTGACGCTGCAGTCGTTCATGGTAAAGCTGGGCACGCTCCTGTTTTGGTCGAACATGCAAAAAAAGCTTTGGATCATACACTCGCTGGGTCTTTAGTAGCTAAAGGGGCCTCAAAAAACCATTTAGATGCTGCCTCAGCAGTATTGCAAAAAGCCATTGATGAGGGCAATTTAGGGCATGTGGAACCCGCCACTAAATCAGCTGAAGAAGCCGTAGAGCACATTAAAGCCGGTAGTAAATAATATTAATAGCTAACAAAACGGGCGGACTAATCCGCCCGTTTTTTTTGTTAAAAACGCAGCAGAGTGTGCTGTTTAAACAGTATTGATGAGCCGGCCATCGTTGGCACAACATCTTACTCATTTAATAAATAAAATAGTTAATAGGTTGGTTTTTTATATGAATAATATCTCCAACGAACAAATAGCGACTGATAAATTACGCACATTAAAACTGCTTACAGCCGCTATTTACTTATGTCAGGCATTAACTTTTATGCTTGCTGGTTTACCCCTACTGGTGGCTGTGGCGCTTAATTTCATTAAACGAAATGAGGTGCAAGGCACATGGTTGGAATCGCATTTCAACTGGCAAATCAAAACTACCTGGATAACCTTGGCAGGATTTGCAATCTCTGGGCTTACTTTTGGTATGGGTATCGGGGTTTTTGTGCTTATTTCCGTAGTAGTCTGGCTGGTCTACAGAATCACGTTAGGTTGGTATGCCTTGAATGATGATCTGCCGATTAATAATCAACTGAATTGATTGTTAAGCGGTGATGAAAAATATAACCATTCTAAATGGGTTTATTTTGATGATCTTTATGTTAAGCGTAAACCCTGCCTTTGCTCAGCGTAGCACAAACTATGAGCTGTCTCGTGCTGCGCTGCTTTATGAAAATCATTGCAATCTGTGCCATACCCAGCAGGTACACTGGCGAGATAAGAAAATTGCTAATAACTTGAAGAGCTTAATTGCCCAAGTGGAATTTTGGCAGCATGCCTCGAGTCTAGGCTGGACTAAGGCTGACATTAAGGAGGTTAGTCGTTATCTTAATGCTCGGTTTTATCATTATCCATAATGTGTAGCTGTTATCTCTAAGAATCTATTCATAACGACTATCTACTCGATTATTACATCCTTGTGCTTTGGGTTTTCTCAGTTCTTGTTGAAATGATATTCTGTGTGTTTACCGTATTATTCTTATCAGTGTCTGTTTTGTTAACTAAGTCGTCATCTATGATGAACATGAATTCTCTGTTACTATGAGAAAATTTTTTTATGTATCGTTATGAATAATAATCACCTTGCCCCCCCCCTTTTTGCTGATATTCTTAATCCTGATTTTCTTTTGGGTAATGTGGGTGGCCCCTTTGTTATTGGTTTAGCCGTTGGTTTTTTCGCTAAAAAAATGCTGAAAATAGCCTTGTTTTGCCTTGGGGCTGGGGTAGTTGTGCTATTTGTGTTGCAATATTTTGACTTTAAAGGCTCACATAACATCAATCTTCAAGAGGTGGGTGATAGTTTTATCGGTTCAGTAAAACACGGTTTTGAATTATTAAAAGAGCGTCTATCTACTATTCAAAGTGGCAATAAGCCTATTCAGGGTGGCAGTGCGCTAGCTGGTTTTTTTGTTGGCTTTAAACTTGGGTAGGGGCGTATTGCATATGCCCTTTATCTCTAGGCTAAGTTGCCTCTAAAACAACATAATTAATTTCAAATAAAACCCTAGTGTTTAAGGTCATCTCAATTACTATCGCTACATGAAACCTATTATTGCAAATGATGCCGCTATTGATCAGGCGGCCGATTTATTAAGGCAGGGTCGTTTGGTCGCTTTTCCAACCGAGACCGTTTATGGCTTGGGCGCTGATGCTTCTAATCCTGACGCTGTTCGGCGCATATTTCTAGCGAAAGGCCGTCCTGTAGATCATCCTCTTATTGTACATATTCCTAGTGTAGCCAGTCTTGATGCTTGGGCTTTGTCAGTGCCTGAGGCTGCACAGCAACTAGCTACACATTTCTGGCCAGGACCTTTGGCATTGATTTTAAAGAAAAGACCTGAGGTTCCTCTAGAAGTAACAGGCGGGCAAGATACCGTAGGTTTACGTGTACCCGACCATCCTGTTGCCTTACGCCTGTTACAGGCATTTGGTGGCGGCGTTGCGGCTCCGTCTGCCAATCGGTTTTGTCGAATTAGTCCCACGCTAGCCATTCATGTACAAGAAGAACTAGGTGCATCTGTTGATATGATCTTAGACGGTGGTGCTTGTCAGGTGGGTGTAGAATCAACGATTGTTGATTTAAGCGGCTCGCAACCTAAGTTATTAAGACCTGGCCATATTACTCGCGATCAAATTGAAGCCATTTTACAAACTAAATTATTAGTATCGTCACAAATTGAACAAGCTGATGCTATGCAGATCCGAGCTCCTGGCATGATGGCTATACACTACGCACCTATTACGCCTGCGCTGTTATGTTCTAGGGGGAGTTTGCCTGCCATTATTGCTGACTTAATTATACAAGGTAAAACAATAGGTCTATTAACTAACTATACTGATATTGGCAATCAAAGTGATTTAGGGGCAATCATTCGAATGCCTGAGCAGGCCGATACTTATGCTCGAGTCTTGTATAGTTCATTAAGAGAGCTGGATAGCTTGCATTTAGATATCATCTTGGTAGAAATGCCGCCGCAAACGGAATCTTGGCGAGCGATTAATGACCGATTGGCTAAAGCGACTAGTGTTTATCCTACTGTTTTAGGCTGATTTATTTGTATTATTAGCTCTTCAGCCTTAAAATTGTCGCTCTATAGTCTATTATCCATGAGAAACATTATGAAAATTCAACAATTATTAATCACTGCTAGTTTATTTGCATTATTTACATTAGCGGGTTGTGAGGCACAAAAACCATTGGCTGAAGAAGCTGCCGCAGTTGTTGCTGAAGCACCTGCAGCTGAGCCTGTTGCAGCAGCTGAACCTGTTTTAGAAGCCGCTAAACCAGATTACCAACATTGTAAAAAACATCATGGCAAATATACTAAAGCCTGCGCTAAACATTGCGATCATAAAGCATTAGCAACGCATAGTTGCCCAAAACATCATCACGGCAAAAAAACTAAAGCCTGTGTTAAACATTGCTCAAAAGAGTCAGCAGCGGCTAAGAAATAGTACTTTGAATGTAACTTCAGCGCTTTATTATTGATGTTAAGTTGCCAATAGTTAAGCCCTAGACAATTCAATAAAGCCTTACATGAGAATGTAGGGCTTTTTTATGACAATTAGAAAATCATGGCTTACATTTTCATTGGTACGCCAATTAATGATTGAAGTACTATCCATAGTGTTACACCAGCGACAACCCATAGTAAGATTTTTATATTTTTTGATGTACTTCCATCGTCTTTGTTTTCTGGATCTGACATGATTAAATAACCCCCTAATAGTTGAATTAAAACATCACTCGGTGATTATATAATCACAGCGAGCTCTAAAGGAGTTTATCGGAAAAAATGATCATTACCAATTTTTTTTAAGAGAGAGAACTACGCTTTTATCTTATGTTTCTTTAGAGGGATACTAACATTTGTTGACTATATAAATAGCCTAAACCCAAGATGCTAACTACCACTAAGCCCCCACCAATCCAGCGTTTAAACAATAAATCATTACGCATAATGGCGTTATGCGCTTTTAAACCCAGCACATGACCTATGGCTGCAATCGGTAAAAGCGTCAGTGCGGCATTAAAATGCAAATCAACCGATAACACGATAAAGGTCGTCATTTTAATGCTGACTAGGATGAACCATAATACAAACAGAGTATCGCGTAATTGATATCGGCTAACATGCCTCATGTAGACTGCTACCATCAATGGTGCGCCACTTAAAGAAATCCCCGCAATATAGCCTCCTAAAATAAGTAAGCCTTTATCTGCCCAAACATGGCGACTTTCAATGCCTCGATTGAATAGCCAAGTGAGGCCATAAAATAAGGTGACCGAATAAATAAAACTATTAAGCCATAAAGTTGGCAGATTTAATAACCCAAACACGCCAATAATGGCCGGTGGGAAAATATAAATAGCAGAGCGTCGTAAATAGAGCCAGTCCACATTATGCAAGCGATTGATCAATGTTAAGCCAGAAAAAAACAATAAATGCACACTGATGATAGGCAACCATAACAGCGGATTATTCTGCACGAATAACATCAACGGTAAGCCTAAGGCTGCGCCACCAAACCCCAGTCCTGAGCGTACAAAGCCCGTCCAGATAAATATTAGGGCAATGGCTAATAGTTGGTAAGGGGAAAAATCCAGTAACATGATTTGATGAGCCTGTTTTATAGAGAGTGTGGGAGCGGGCTTTAGCCGCTCCCAAAAAAGAAAGAAATTGCCTGTTATTATAGGTTTATTCTTAACTAACTCAATCGGCTATCTTTTATAGTGGTTCGCCTTGTTTATTGATGGTGCAAGCTTTACTTGGTAGCGATCCATTGTTTTACATAATCCTGTTATAGTTTTTATGTTATAAACAGCGTTTTATAAAGGCGATGTTAACGAAGAGCTTATGGATTTTGTAACCGACTATAACTTTGATCCCAGCTATGGTTATTCATTAGCCCAATTATTAGCAATAACAGCTCCCAAAGAACCTAAAGATTTTGATAGCTTTTGGCAGTCACGTTATCAAAAAGCTTTAAGCCTTACCCCTAAACCACACATTAAGCTTATTCATAAAGACAAATTCGGCTGGCGTGTTTTTATGCTGAGCTATACCTCGACCGATAACATTATTATTCAGGCTTGGTTATTAGTGCCAACTTCTGGACTGATTAAACGAGGCTTTGTTGTTGGGCACGGTTATGGTGGCCGTGAAGAACCTGATTATCATTTACCATTTAAAGACGCCGCGTTATTGTTTCCTTGTTTTCGCAGTTTGGCCCTCAGTGCCCAGCCGCCTTTTTCTTCCGAACCTTACTGGCATGTCTTACATAATATTCATCAGAAAGACACTTATGTGCTCGGTGGTTGCGTTGAAGATCTGTGGCTTTCTGTTAGTGTGATGTTGATTTTGTTTCCACAAACTGCCGGACATTTGGGTTATCTGGGTATCAGTTTTGCTGGCGGCATTGGTGTGTTGGCTTTGGCATTTGAAACACGTATTAGCAAAGCGCATTTTAATGTTCCGACCTTTGGTCATCAGCCCTTGCGCATAAGATTGCCTAGCAATGGCAGCGCACATAGCGTACAGCAGTTCTATTGTCAGCATAAAAAACAGACGCTTAAAACTTTACGTTATTACGATGCTGCTATTGCGGCCAAGCGCATAGTCCAGCCGATACATTGTGCTTTGGCAACTTTCGATCCTTGCGTCGCGCCTCCGGGACAGTTTGCCATTTACAATGCTTTAGCTAGCGAAAAATACTTGTTCGTGCTTGAGGCAGGGCATCATAGTTATGTCCATCAAGCACAGCAAGAGACTGAACTACTTGCAGAGCTCGATAATTTTTTTACGTCACTTATTCCCTAACTAACTTATCTAATAACAGGAACTATGATGAACCGCGAATATCATCAGTGGTGGAGTGATCGTTTACAAAGGAATATGGAGTTGCTGATCTTTGGCCATGCCGGAGCTAAGGTCTTGGTTTTTCCTTCACGCCTAGGACGCTTTTATGAATACGAAAAGTTAGGCATGGTGAATGTTTTAAAAGACAAGTTAGAGCAAGGTCATTTACAGCTGTATTGTGTGGATAGTATTGATGCTGAAAGTTTTTACTGCGCTTGGGCGCATCCTTCAGGACGTATTCGTCGTCATGTGGATTTTGTAGAATACATACTCAATGAAGTCTTGCCCTTTATGCAAAACAATAACCCACATGAGTGTGTGATTGCTCATGGCTTAAGTTTGGGGGCTTATCATGCCGCCAATATCACCTTTCGTTATCCCCAGTTTTTTAAAAAGCTGGTCGCCTTCTCGGGGCGTTATGATCTAACCTTGAATGTAGAACATTTCAATGATTTGTTCGAGGGTTATTATAATGATGATATTTATTTCCATACGCCCAGTCATTTTATGCCAAATATGGATTGTGACTGGCGTTTAAGTCATTTAAGAGCCATGGATATTACCTTGGTCATAGGTAAGGAAGATCCTTTTTTGCAGAATAATGAGCATTTAAGTTCAATCTTGTCACAAAAAGATATTAAACATCAGATGCCAATTTGGGACGGTAGGGCGCATAGCGGTTATTATTGGCGGCGCATGGCTGGGCTTTATTTGTAGCGGCTGGGAACGCCGAGCCCCAGCTCGGCACAGGATTTGTAGGGACGACAGATTCGCCCTGTATCAAAAGCGAATATAGAATGCATAGGATGTGCCGACGCTAGGAGGCGCATCATTTCTGAGTGATGCGCTTCACTTTGTTCAGCGCATCCTATAGCTCTCTAAGTTTTTATTAGCTACGCCGAACTCTCTTTGTTATACACAAGTATTCTGTGTGTTTGGAGTAAAACAGCTTTAGCTGTTTTAAAATGCCAAGACATAGCGTCGTGTGCGACACTCATTGAGTTTGTAGACTAAACAATCTCGATCATGCTCGGTGGAAGCGTGACCGCTTATCCAGCCTACACAGCTTGTGTATAACGATGAGTGCATAGGATGAGCCGACGCTAGGAGGCGCATCATTCATGAGCGATGCGCTTCACTTTGTTCAGCGCATCCTATGGCTCTCTAAGTTTTTATTAGCTACGCCGAGCTGGGGCTCGGCGTTCCCGAAAGTCTTTAATCCAATAAGAAATTAACGTATTTTGGCGAATCATCCGTTAAAGTATCAGTCGTTTCGTCTTTTAAGTTAACGCCAGAT
>CAMDNJ010000045.1 GCA_945902915.1 Crenothrix polyspora
CCTGCGAAAAAACATCGAGCTTAAATTAAATGAAGAACAAAATATGCTGGTGCTTTCTCAAAGCATCGCTAATCTAGGCAATTGGTCAACCGTAGCGTCCACGGGGGTTATTAGTTGGTCAGCGCAAATGTATGTTATTTACGGCATCAACAAAGCCGATTTCGGTCATAACTTAAGTGCCTTAGTTGCACTGACTCATCCAGAAGATCGTCATATATTAACAGACTGGATTGAGCAATTAACGCAGCCTTCACCAGCCTTCAGTCTATTAGTTCGCATCGTGCGCCCTGATGGCCAACTCCGCTTTATTAAAACCTACGCTACTATTGAATACACAGCTGATCAGCAGGTCTTGCGCCGAGTCGGCTGTACCCAGGATGTTACTGAAAGCATACTCCTAGAACAACAAGATCATCTCCATTTAGATCAACTCGCCCATGTCACCCGCTTGGGACTGATGGGCGAAATGGCCACCGGCATTGCCCATGAGATTACTCAACCACTGACCGTCGCCGTCAATTATGCCAATGCCTTAAAGGTAATCGCTAATACTGAAAAACCCGATTTAGAAAAAATCACTAAGATTGCCGGCTTAGTAGCTTTGAATGGCTTAAAAGCTGGGAAAATTATTCATCGCATGAAAAGCTTTTGTCAATCCCAAGAAATCATGAGGCTTAGCTTAGACATTAATAGCTTGATTACGGATTCTGTTTTATTGTGTAACAGCGATTTAAAAAAGCATAATATCAAGTTACACCTAGAACTGGCAGAGGCTCTACCGATGCTGTTTGTCGATAGCATTAAGATTGAACAAGTGTTGATTAATTTAATCCGCAACGGCTCCGAAGCCTTAGCCGCTATTGATAATAGCCAGCCTAAAACCATCACCGTCAATAGCCTGAGGCTAGATAAGCATAAGCTACAAATACAAGTCCGCGACAATGGCCCAGGTATAGAACTTGAGGTGCAAAAGAAACTATTTACGCCGTTTTTTACCACCAAAACCGAAGGCATGGGCATGGGACTATCTATCTGCCGCTCGCTGATAGTCGCCCATCAAGGCGAGCTGAGTTTCGATAGCCAGCCGGGCTTGGGGACTTGTTTTTATATTACCTTGCCAATTCAGGAGCAGTAGCTTGGGTTAACGGCTTTATCGTTAAGCCAATACTGTGCTCTGGTATTGTTGGCTGCCGTAGGCTGGAGTAAAACTGCTTTAGCTGTTTTAAAATGCAATAGCTAAAGAGACTGTGAAAGTATTCATTTTATTTCCCCCTCTTTAGCAACATAGGTATCTTCACAAATAAAAAAAATTAGCATTCCCATGCAAGAACGATAACATTGTGGTGAAGATCGTAGGGGCGTATTGCATACGCCCTTATAAAATAAGCCCTATAACATTGGACTTTCAATAAATGGGCGTATGCAATACGCCCCTACGGTGTTTTTTATCGTTTCCACGCCGATAAGAAACTTGTGTAGATACCTATGGCTAAAGAGGAAGCTTAATGGCTAAAACATAGCTTGCCGGTAACTAGGTCTGCTTAATAAGGGATTATTGTAGGGTTATTAGCCGCTCACCTAAAAGTAAGTAGATGCTACGCTTATAAGTATTAGTGCCTAGGGTAGGTTTACTTATTTAGTCAGTGTTAATGTTTGTTTAGCTAAATTAATATAAGTTATTTGTTTAATAAAACTTTATTTTAAGGTGTGTCTTGACAGGCGCTGGCATTGAGGCGTATTTTATAAGCTAGTCATTGGTGGCCTGCTTGCTAATGTCTAAATCAATAAAGCTTAGCAAACAGGCTACTATTAGCAACATTCATAAAAACGCGCTGTTTTTGCTGTGTTTACACTTAATGCTATTTAACTTGGTTGGAGTTTCCATCGCCTTATGTCGAATAATAGTTTTTTTCCTGCTTCAGAAGATGCGCAATTGGTTTGGCTCAGTCATTATGCTTTAAAGCTACCGATGATGGGGCCTTTGTGTAGTCTTAGTAATGATGAAATAACCGCCACTTTAAAAGATCTTATGTATTATGTTTGGATGTTGCAAACCTGGCATCCTGCTACGCGACGTGATGCCATCGGTGCGACTAGCCATAAGCAATTGATGGTGTCGGGTGCTGGCACAGAAAGCGTTTTGCATCCACAACCTACTTTATTTCCCGATGCGCCGCAAGCGCCTGCACCCGGTATTCAAAAACGCTTATTTGCGCAAATTGCTCGCATTAAGACCTGTCTGAGTTATACCGATATCATAGGCCAAGATTTAGGTATTATGGCGGTGGCTTCTTCGGTGCAGCACTTAGTGCCTGAATTTAGCCTTAGCGTAGAGCAGGGCGCTATGGGTAGCCAAGTGCGAGTAGATTTTAAAAAATATGGTCACGATGGCATCTGGATAGAAAGTCGTATTAATGGGGGTGAGTGGAAGTTTTTGGCAGTGAGTACTATTAAGCCTTATTTCGATACCAGTGCCTTACTTGCCGGCAATAGCCATGAAACTCGTGAATATCGTTTGCGCTGGTGGGATAAAAGTGTCGCGCAGGGTGAATGGAGTGCGGTGTTAGGGGTGGTGTTGGGGAATTAATGCACTTGGGCAAAAAAACTCGGGTTAGGCTAGGCTAACCCGAGCTACTCGTTAGAGACCTTATCTAATAAACTAAGACCTAGGATAAGTATGACCGTGCCTAGCATAAGAAAATACGGACCAAAAAGCCATAACATTATCGGTAAACTAAAGAAGAAACTACGAGTGCCTAAGGTGTAATAACGTCCAGCCTTATTTAAATACTGGCTAGTTTGCTGGGTCAATTCGCTATCAGCAAGACCTATCATATAGCCGACGTGATTAAAAAAGCGTATGGCCATAGAAAAACAAAAAAAGGCAATAAAGAAATCCAGCACTAATAAACCCAGTTTTAAGGAACCTAGTTCATGCGAATAAGCGGGTATTAAATTTGAAAGTTCACTTTGCAGTAACCAGTGGCTTAGTTTTTCGCTACTCGTTAAGGTGCCTATAATGAGCAAGATGGCTGTCGAGGCCATAAAGTTGGCGGCCATCACCGAGTTACGCAAGGTTTGTATGGCCAGTAGGCCATTGTTATTGTTAGCTAAGATCATCAGCACCCAGCGCTCGCGTATTTTTGCATTAAAGCTATGCGCGCTAGAATCAGGGGCGCGCTGGGTGCGTTGCCATAAATACAGGTAATAAAATAGTATTAGAGCTAGGCAAGCGCTTAGGCTGAAAAGTTCATGTTTTAGGATCATTGCGCTATTGCCGTTGTTAGTTGATTGAGAGCAAGCAAGTAGCCTCGATGTAACGCAGTGGAATCGAGGAAGTCGGAGCACTGTTAGTCTAAGATTTCGCCTTGCTCCATTGAGGCGAAGGATAGTAGTTCAGTGCTTTAAATTTTTTGCCCTTGTTAGTCTATGCTAAATGTTTTACTCCAAGTAAGTAGCCTCGATGTAACGCAGTGGAATCGAGGAAGTCGGAGCACTGTAAGTCTAAGATTTCGTCTTGCTCCATCGAGGCGAAGGATAGTAGTTCAGTACTTTAAATTATTTGCCGTTGTTAGTCTATGCTAAATGTTTTACTCCAAGCACACAGCTATAACGATGTGTGTATCATGGCGTAGGCACAGATCGCGACCTGTCCCTACCGCACCTAACATTAGCCATTTTACTTTATTTAATCTTGAGGTATGCTTATTCGTACCGTGGATTTAACCCTAAACAGCCAGTGCCATGAATCGATTAATTAATAAGCAGTCCAATGCCTTGAGTGCAGAAATCACCGATAAGGATGTTTTTAACGCTAGACGCGCCTTTATTAAATCGACGGCCATGCTGTCAGCAGGCTTGCTGTTGCCCAGTTTAGGACAGGCGCAAACTGAGCTTAACGATAAATTAGTGATCACGGCGCGAGAGCATGTGACTAATTACACCAATTACTATGAGTTTTCTACCAATAAGCAAGATGCAACAAAATTAGCTAAGCCACTAAAAACAAAGCCTTGGCGCGTAGAAATCAGTGGTGAGATTGACAAGCCTGGGTTTTATCATCTAGATGATCTTTTAAAAGCCAATACTATTGAAGAGCGTATCTATCGCTTTCGCTGTGTGGAGGCCTGGTCTATGGTGGTGCCGTGGTTGGGCTTTCCCTTAGCCCAAATGCTGGCGCGTTTTCAACCTAATTCAAGAGCTAAGTTTGTTGAATTTACTACGCTTTATGATCCAGAGGTCATGGTCGGCCAGCATTCGTCTATTTTAAACTGGCCTTATGTGGAAGGCCTACGTATGGATGAAGCCATGCATCCCCTAACGATACTGGCTACGGGCATGTATGGCGAGGATTTACCGAATCAAAACGGCGCACCCTTACGTTTGATCGTGCCTTGGAAATATGGCTTTAAGAGTATCAAGGCCATCGTTAAGATTCATTTTAGGGAAACCATGCCCGATACTGCTTGGCATAAGTCTGCGCCTAGAGAATATGGGTTTTATGCCAATGTTAATCCTGAAGTATCTCATCCAAGATGGAGTCAGAGTCGAGAGCGGGTGCTGGGGAGTAGCATTTTTACCCCTAAACGCGCGACTGAATTATTTAATGGTTATGGACAGCAGGTCGCTAGTCTTTATACCGGTATGGATTTAACGCAGTCGATTTAATGATCTCTGCCAGAAACAAAACGCGGTTACTTAAGGCACTGCTTATTTTTCTGGGCTTAGTGCCGTTTTGGTTATTGCTGTATGCCATGCTGACTGATCAATTAGGCGCTAATGCCATACAAACCTTGCATTTTCGTTTGGGTGATTGGGCCTTACGGTTTTTGTTGTTAGGCTTGGCTTTAACACCGATTAAAATAATCACTCAGCAAGCTTGGCCACTACGATATCGGAGAATTCTGGGTTTGTTGGCTTTTTTTTACGCGAGCTTGCATGTGCTGGTGTATGTGGCGCTAGATTTGTCTTGGTCGTGGACAGCCTTTATAGATGAGGTGTCGAAAAGTCCTTATATTTTGCTGGGCTTGTTGACCTATGTGTTATTAGTGCCTTTGGCGATTACCTCAACTAAAGCCATGCAAAAGAGATTAGCTAGGCGCTGGCTAGTCTTGCATAGCTTAGTGTATGTCGCTGCTTTAACCGCTTGTTTGCATTATTTGTGGCTGGTGAAATTAGACATTAGTCAGCCCTTGCTTTATCTGGGGCTATTGGGTATTTTATTAGCCGTGCGGGTCGATAGATTTAACCGTAATAGATCTGTAGGTCGGCTTAAGCACTAGCCTGAACCCGACACGCTGAGCATTGAATTAGCAGGTTACGCTGGCGTTGTTCCGCCTAACTAACCCTATCTGTAACCCTGTTGGCTTGCAAAAAGCGCAGCTTAATCTACCCTCTATTAATAATCAACTATGCGCACTTTTAGATGTTATTCGCTTTATTTACTCTTGACTGTAATGGTTTCTGCGGTAAGCGCAGAGACAGATACTAAAGGCTATAGTGTTTTTGTGGTGCCTCAGTTAACCGCCATTGCTACCCATAAAGCCTGGGTGCCGGTGCTGGAAAAATTAGCTGTAGCTACGGGTCTTAATTTCGAATTGGTGATCGTCCCGACTATTCCAGCTTTTGAAGCCATTCTTTATAAAGGTATTCCTGATTTTGCCTTTGTAAATCCTTATCACTGTTTAGTGGCTAAAAGGCAGCAAGGCTATATTCCTCTGCTGAGAGATTCTGCCAGCCTACTAAAAGGGATCGTGGTGGTTAGAAAAGATAATCCAATCGCTGCTGTGACAGAACTTGATGGTAAGAAGGTAGCCTTTCCAGCGCCGAATTCTTTTGCCGCTTCTTTGTTAATTCAAGCTTTATTAGCTGAAAAACAGCTACATATCATTCCTAATTTTGTTAAAACCCATAGCAATGTTTATCGCAGTGTCGTGATGGAAGATGTAACGGCGGGGGGTGGCGTTAATAATACCTTTGAACGTGAACCGCCTGATGTGCATGATCAATTAAGAGTTTTATATGTGACGCCGGGCTTTGCGCCGCATCCGCTGATGGCTAATCCGCGTATTACAGAGGCGCAGCGTACTAAAGTGACGACTAGTTTTATAGCCTTAGCCGCTGATCCTGCTAATGAGGCATTGTTTGACGCTATCCAGATGCCTAAGCCGATTGTCGCTGATTACCAGCGAGATTATCTGGCCTTAGAAAAGCTAGGTCTTGAAAAATTCACCCTCAATGAGGATGAATAAAGGCGCGTCCTAACAAGGCTGGGCCTATGCATTTGCCCACTCAACAACAGCTCAACGTTCATTGAAATGCGGCAAACTAGTTTCCGCTAGCAGGAAAAAACCTAGTTGATGAGTGTTAGTGGTATTTCTTGTGTTGAGTCTTGAGTTATTTTAAAACCGCGCATCTCTAGTATGCCTTTGGTATTTAAGGACATTATCAAATATAAGGCGGCTGGATAAGCCGATTGCTCTAAATCTTCGTTAGAAGGAAAGGCCGGTGCTGTGGGGTGTGAATGATAAATGGCGAACAGTTCTTGGTCGAGTTCGCGCATTTGGCTCATGGCGGCAATTTGTTGACTGGCATCGAGTAAAAACTGGTGCTGCGGGTAGTCAGCAACGTTATTAATCGGATAACAATGCTGAGCTAAGCCGTTTTTACTACTGACCAAGCCACAAATTTCAAGCTTGGGGGAAAGTTGCGCCAGATGTAATAATTGGTTGGCAAGTTTTCTAGGTATTTGGATTTCTGCGGGCATCATAATTAGTTTGTGGTGGTGTGTCGTTGGCCATAACTGACCCTAGGTAAGCCGGCCAAGTCGGTGATAGTTTGGATCTGTTGATAATGACAGTCATTAAAAATACGCTGTACTTGCTGTTGCTGATCGTAACCGTGTTCAATGAGTAAATAGCCACCGCTTTCAAGGCGCGGGTAGGCTTGCTTAGTAATCATTCTAATATCAGCCAAGCCTGATTCTGCTGCGCTGAGTGCTGAGCGTGGTTCAAAGCGCAAATCACCCAATTGTAGATGTTCGTCGTGTTCGGCGATATAAGGTGGGTTGCTGACGATCAGTTGGTAACTGCCGTCAGGAACGCTGGTAAACCAATCACTTTGATAAAACTGCACATTAGTTATCTGGTGATGTGCGGCATTGGCTTTGGCAATGGCCAGTGCGGCCAAGCTAAGATCGGTACCGGTCAGTTCGGCCAGCGGGCGTTCTGCGGCTAGAGTAATAGCGATAATACCTGAGCCGGTACCTAAATCAATAATTTTGCAGGGTTTATCGGTCGGTATTAACGCTAAGCACAGTTCGATGAGTAATTCGGTATCGGCTCTAGGGATCAGTACGTCGGGTGTCACTAGAAAATCGCGTGACCAAAATTCTCGGTAGCCGGTCAGGTAAGCGATAGGCGTACCTTGTTGGCGCTGTTCGATCAGCGCCCAAAACTGTAAGGCTAGATTGGCGGGCAAATCTTGTTCTGGCCAAGTGCGTAAATAAGAGCGCTGCTTTTGTAAAACTAGGCACAATAACACTTCCGCATCTAGGGCGGCTGAAGCAGATTCAGTCAGCAATTCTGTTGCTGCTTGGAGTGCGGCATTCAGTTGCATAGACTTAATCTTCACCCAGTTGGGTGAGTAGTTCTGCTTGATGTTCGCTAATCAAGGGTTGTATGACTTGTTCTAAGCCACCTTGCATAATGTCATCGAGTTTGTAGAGCGTTAGGTTGATGCGGTGATCGGTTAAGCGGCCCTGTGGATAATTATAAGTGCGGATACGTTCTGAGCGGTCGCCGCTACCGACTTGTAATTTTCTAGTCGCAGATTGTTCGGCATGTTGTTTTTCTTGTTCTGCCGCTAATAAGCGCGAGGCGAGTAACGACATGGCGCGGGCACGGTTTTTATGCTGAGAGCGCTCATCTTGACATTCAACCACCGTGCCGGTGGGCATGTGCGTGATGCGTATCGCAGACTCGGTTTTGTTAATATGCTGACCACCGGCGCCGGAGGCGCGGTAGGTGTCGACTTTAAGGTCGGCAGGGTTAATGTCAATGGCATCGACTTCTTCGACTTCGGGCATAATAGCCACAGTGCAGGCTGAGGTGTGGATGCGCCCTTGAGATTCGGTTTCTGGAACGCGTTGCACTCGGTGCGCACCCGATTCAAATTTTAATTGCGAATACACGTCACGGCCAGTAATGCGCAAAATAACTTCTTTATAGCCGCCGTGATCACCTTGGTTTTCGCTGATGATTTCAGTTTGCCAGCCCTTGCGTTCGGCATAGCGTTGATACATGCGCGAAAGATCGCCAGAAAATATAGCCGCTTCATCGCCGCCGGTGCCGGCACGAACCTCTAAGAAAATATTGCGATTGTCGTTAGGATCTTTAGGCAGTAACAAGACTTGTAATTCAAGTTCAAGCGCTTCTATTTGCGCTTCTGCTGCCAAGACTTCTTCTTTGGCCATTTCTCGAAGTTCAGGGTCATTATCGCTGGCCATTTCTTTGGCTGAGCTTAGGTCTTCTTGCGCCAGTTCATAGCGTTTGTAGCAATCGACTAGCGGCGCGATTTGTGAATATTCCTGGCTTAGCGAGCGGAATTTGTTTTGGTTGCCTTGTACTTCAGGTTCAGAGAGCAAGGCTGCGATTTCGTCATAACGTTCGCACAGGTTTTCTAGTTTAAGTAATATAGATTGTTTCATTAAGATTGTTTTAGATTAAAAATTTCACTAGCTGCGGCAAGCAAATCATGGCGTTCGTTTTCGGCGGCGGCTCTAATTTGCGTGCTGGGTGTATGGATGAGTTTGTTGGTTAAGTTATGGGCCAGTCGATTAAGTGCCTCTTCAGCTGAGATGCCGTTTTTGAGCAAGGCTAGGGCTTTTTGTAAGGCATCATCGCGTGATTGCTCCGCTTGATAGCGGTAATCTTGGATTAGGCTTTGTGCACCTTGAGCTCTTAGCCAGGCTAAGAAGTAATCAACTTGGGTGTCAATAATTTCTTCAGCTTGTTCTGCGGCTAGTCTACGCGAGTTCATGTTCTGATCTATAGTGTGTTGCAGATCGTCAACGGTGTAAAGGTAGACGTCTCTTAATTGTGCGACTTCGGCTTCAATATCACGAGGCACGGCAAGATCAACCATAAACATAGGTTTATGTTTGCGCTTTTTAAGTGCGCTTTCTACCCGACCTTTACCTAATATAGGTAATTGGCTGGCGGTAGACGAGATGACGATATCGGCTTCTGCTAAATGCATAGGTAGTTCTGAGAGCGCTATCGCATAGCCATTGAACTGTGCAGCCAAGGTATGAGCTTTATCATAGGTTCGGTTGGCGATAATTAGCCGGCCTATACCTTGTTGAGTTAAATGTCTGGCGGCTAATTCAATGGTTTCACCAGCGCCTATGAGCAGCGCCGTTTGTTCGCTGAGTTTGTCGAATATCTGTTGTGCCAGTTGTACGGTGGCAAAGGCTACCGACACTGGGCTGGAGCCTATAGCCGTATCGGTGCGTACTTTTTTGGCAGCGGTAAAGGTGTGTTGAAAGAGTTTACCTAAGCGTTTGCCTAAAGTGCCTGCATCATAGGCGGCTTGATAAGCGGTTTTCATTTGTCCGAGGATTTGTGGCTCACCTAAAATCATCGAATCTAAACCACAGGCGACTCGAAAAATATGCTGACAAACGTAGCGGTCGGTATGGGTATACAAATAAGGCGCAAAATCGGTAGCATTGATTTGTCTATTTTGGGCGGCCCAGTCAATCAGGATTTGTTGATTGGCCGAAGTTGCCGTGCAATAAAACTCGGTACGGTTGCAGGTGGACAGTATTGCTGCCTCAGTAATTTCGTTAACTCGCCAAAGATCTTGTAACGAGGAGGCTAGTATTTCTGCGGGAAATGATAGGCGCTCACGTATAGAGACCGGTGCAGTATTGTAATTAATCCCTACAGCAAGAAAAGTCATTATTAGTTAATTGGACCTGTGTTTGAGTCAGTCATAGTTTATGCCTATTGCGACATGAACTTAGGTTTGTTAGTTATCGGCTAAGAGCAACACGGGGTATTTTTCTTAAGTCCCATAGATTTTAGCTATAATATCCGTATCATTGGCGTGTATTCTAAGAAATATACTAGCTTTATCCAAATGGAAAAAATCAGCTGTCTAAATCAGTGGGTTTTTCTGCTAATCTATAGTCATCGTGTTTTAAGTCATAAATAGGATTGTGTGTGGTCATTTTTAGAATATTTTCAGTAGTAACCCTAGTGTTATTGAGTAGTTGCGCTGATTTTCCTGACAAACAGGATCAGCCTGAAGTAACAGACGTTTCTGCTAAGGTAGTGGCGCCTAAAGAAAAAGCCCTGCTAAAAGAAGAAAAAACTGCAATAGAAGCTGATGTGCTATTTATGCTGATGACGGCAGAGCTTGCCGGACAAAGAGGCCAATACGACATTGCTATAGAGGCTTATATGGAAGCTGCTAAGCGCACCTATGATGCTAAGCTGGCTGAAAGGGCGGCAATGATAGCCATGTATGTCAAAGATGGCTATAAAACGAATGCCGCCGTGGCCTTATGGTTAAGTTTGGATAGTAAAAATCTAACGGCTAGAAAAATTGCCGCATTATCAGCCTTGAAAATGGGTGATAAGCTGGGAGCTGCAGAGCATTTTAAAGTCATGCAGGCCGTTGATGAGCTTGGTTTTGAGGCTGCCTTGCAAGAATTGGCGGGCGCCTTGCAAAAAGATGGCAAAGTAGGGCTAATCTATGATGCCTTGGAAGTGCTGGCTAATCAGTCTCCAAATCAGGCTGAAATATATTTTGTGCAGTCTCTGTTGGCGATGCAGATGAATGATAAGAGTTTGGCTGAAGGTAAGCTTGAACAGGCTTTGAATATGCGTCCAGGTTGGGATAAGGCTTTGCTGTTTCAAGCGCAGATAGCGATATTTTCAGGTGACTTGGCTAAGGCTAAGGCTTTGTTAAAGGATGCTGTTAGCAAATACCCGAGTAATGCATCCATCAACAAAATGTTGGCTCAGGTATTCATTAAAGCCCAAGAATATGAAGCGGCACTGGATGTTTATCAGGGCTTGATAGCCAATAACCCTAAGGACTGGGAAAGCCAGTTTGCAGAAGCTTTAATTTATTTTCAGTTAGATGAAAATGGCAAAGCAGAAGCGGTCTTCGAGTCTTTAATGGAGCAGCCTGAGTGGAAGTTTCAAGCTATTTTTTATAGGGGAAAATTAGCGGAAAAACAAGCTGACATAAAGCAGGCTTTGCAGTGGTTTGATCAGGTGATTGAGGGGCCATTAGCTTTTGATGCAGCTGTAACTGCTATTACTGTGTTGGCAAAAGATAAGCAATTTGTAGACGCTGAAGCGAGATTAAATCAACTGCAGACTAAGTTTCCTAAACAAAAGCCAAAGCTTATTTTGTTGCAGGCTGAGCTTTATAATCAACAAAAGCAATATGAGCGTGCCTTTAATCTATTAACAGATGCCTTGCGTGATTTTCCGGACCTAAAGGAATTGCTATATACCCGTGCTTTAATCGCTGAGCGACTAGATAAATTTACTATAGTAGAGGCTGATCTAAAAAAGATATTAGCGGCGGATCCCGAAAATGTTGAATCACTAAATGCTCTAGGTTATACGCTCATAAATCAGCCAAGTCGCTACGCAGATTCAGAGCAGTATCTACTGCGAGCCCTTAAGCTAGAGCCTGATTCAGCGGTGGTGATTGATAGTTACGGTTGGTTGCAATTTAAACTTGGACATGCAGAAAAGGCCTTGGGTTATTTGCAGCAAGCCTATGAAAAGATGCAAGAGAATGAAATAGCAGCTCATCTTATCGAGGTGTTGATCAGCTTAGGTAAACAAGACGAGGCTAAAGATTTATATGATAAGGTTATTAAGTCTGCGCCAGATGATGAATATTTGCTGAGTATTAAACGTAGGTTATTTAGTGGTGCCGAGCAATAATGCTTGCCCATAAAATAAAGCAGGGCGTTATAGTCTTATTAGTGTTATTGCTGTCAGCTTGCAGTTCAGTAACTGTTGAGCCAGAAGGTCGTTATGAGATCCAGACAAGAGAGTCCTTATATAAATTAGAGTGTTGGTCTTTTGAAGGTCGAGTGGCCATAACAGGTAAGAAAGAGGCTTGGCAGGCTAATATTAATTGGACTCATAATGCCAATGAAGAAAAAATAAAGCTCACAGGGCCATTAGGTCAGGGCGCTACTTTGATTCAGTTGACTGGGAATCGGGTAACTATCGATCGGGGCGATAATAAGCCGCTAAGCTCAAACCAGCCAGAGCTATTTATCAATCAACAGCTAGGATTATTTGTTCCTGTGCAATCCTTGCGCTATTGGGTAGTCGGCTTGCCTGAGCCGAGTAGTCGCTATAATGTCACGCCCAACGGCTTTACGCAGGCTGGGTGGCTGGTTGATTATAAGCAAATGCTGCCAGTTAATAATCAAGCGATGCCTTATAAGATTGCCGTCAGTAATGAGCAGCTCAAATTAAAATTAATTATAAATCAGTGGGTTTTAAATGATGCAGCAGTACAGCAATAAGTCAGCTTGGGCAGAGAGATGGCCCGCGCCAGCAAAATTAAATTTAATGTTACGCATCGTAGGGCAAAGGCCTGATGGTTATCATCTGTTGCAAACGGTATTTCAGTTTATTGATTTATGTGATTGGATTACTTTTCACCCCGTAAGCGATGGTCGAGTCAGTCTTCAGCAAGCCATACCTGGCGTGCCAGAAGCGGATGATTTAACCATAAGGGCCGCACAATTATTAAAGGCCGTGACCGGTTGTCAGCAAGGAGTTTGTATAGAGGTAGAGAAAAACTTGCCTATGGGTGGTGGCTTGGGCGGCGGTAGTTCAGATGCGGCAACGACATTGCTGGTGTTAAACCAATTATGGGATTTACAGTTATCCGTTGAGAAATTAATGGAATTAGGGCTTACCTTAGGTGCCGATGTGCCAGTGTTTGTTTATGGTTATGCTGCTTGGGCCGAGGGTGTTGGTGAGCAATTAGAAAAAATATTCCCGAAAGAGCAATGGCTCGTAATCATAAAGCCAGGCTGCCATGTAAATACAAAAGAAATTTTTTCTGCTAAACATTTGACACGCGATAGCAAATCAATCAAAATAGCCGACTTTATAGCAGGCCAACAACAAAATGATTGTGTTGAAGTTGTTTGTCAGAGTTACCCTCTTGTTAAAGAAGCTTTAGTTGATTTGTCAGTATTTGCAGAGGCAAAATTAACAGGAACAGGGGCTTGTGTATTTGCACAATTTGATTCAGAGCTAGAGGCTTTAAAGGCCTTTAAGTCACTACAGTCTAAGTGGCAAGTTTTTCTGAGTAAGGGTGTAAATCAATCGCCACTGATTGCAAAGCTCAAGGGGTAAAGCTATATCTTGAATTATTGGGTCGTCGCCAAGCGGTAAGGCACGGGGTTTTGATCTCCGCATACCAAGGTTCGAATCCTTGCGACCCAGCCATATTTATATTTTAATTAAATTCAAATAGGAGTGCTTGAATGAACGACACCCCTATGATGGTATTTTCTGGAAACGCTAACTTAGGTTTGTCTGAGGGTATCGTTAGGAAGCTGAATATGCGCCTAGGGATGGCCACCGTCGGTAGATTTAGTGATGGAGAGATTGCTGTAGAAATTGAAGAAAATGTCCGTGGTAAGGATGTTTTTATCATACAGCCGACGTGTTCACCTACTAATGAGAATTTAATGGAATTATTAGTGATGATAGATGCTCTTAAAAGAGCCTCTGCATCACGGATTACTGCAGTATTGCCTTACTACGGTTATGCTAGGCAAGATAGACGTTCTCGTTCAGCTCGAGTGCCCATCAGTGCTAAGCTGGTGGCTAAAATGATTGAACAAGCCGGCGCCCATCGTGTTTTAACCGTTGATTTGCATGCTGATCAGATTCAGGGGTTTTTTGATATCCCTGTAGATAATGTTTATTCGTCACCTATACTTTTAGGCGATGTCTGGCGTCAGCAATATAAAGATTTAATTGTTGTTTCACCCGATGTGGGTGGCGTGGTTAGAGCTCGTGCCTTGGCGAAACGACTCGATGATGCAGATCTTGCTATAATTGATAAACGTCGGCCTAAAGCTAACGTCTCAGAAATTATGCATATCATCGGTGATGTCAATGGTAGAACTTGTGTATTGATTGATGATTTAGTCGATACTGCAGGGACTTTATGTCATGCGGCTGCTGCTTTAAAAAAGCATGGCGCGATAAAAGTAGTTGCTTATTGTACTCATGCAGTATTGTCTGGTTCTGCTTTGAACAACATCAATGCTTCCGAGCTAGATGAATTAGTGGTTACGGATACCATCCCGTTAAGTCAATTAGCCATCGAGTCTGGAAAGATTAGGCAGTTAAGTGTGGCAGAAATGCTGGCTGAGACCATAAGGCGTATGGCTGTAGGTGAGTCAGTAAGTTCGCTTTACGTCGATTAACGTATTATAGATAGAATTTAATGTGCGTACTCAATAAAGTACGGACTTCAGAAAAATGGTGAGGAAAAATGTCTAACGTATTTGAATTTGTTGCTGATAGTCGCGTATGCTCAGGTAAAAGTGCAGCAAGAAGAGCTCGTCGTGCAGGTACTGTACCTGCTGTAATTTATGGCGGTCATAGTGAGCCTCAAATGCTTGTTTTGAATCACAATGAAGTTATTAAGCATCTTGCCCATGAAGCGGTTTATTCGCATGTACTAGACGTTACTATAGATGGCAAGACTGAAAAAGCCATCCTTAAAGGTGTTCAACGTAATCCTGCTAGAGTTCAAATTCAGCATTTAGATTTTCTTAGAGTTAATATGTCAGAAGTAGTCAAGGTGCATGTGCCTTTACATTTTACTAATGAGCATAGTTCAGTCGGTGGAAAAAAAGGCGGTATTGCTGCACATTCAATGGTTGATGTAGAGATATCATGTTTGCCTATGTTCCTACCTGAATTTATTGAGGTTAATTTGACTACTCTTGATATTGGTGAAACTTTACATTTGTCTGATCTGGTATTACCTGCGGGTGTTGAAGTTGTAGCCTTAGCTCAAGGTGCTGATCATAATTTACCTGTTGCTTCTATGATGGCTTCAAAAGCTAGCAAAGATGAAGCAGCTGCATAAAGTTAGCGCTCATTAGTAATGATTAAACTGATAGTCGGCTTGGGTAATCCAGGTCGTCAGTACGAAAAGACCCGGCACAATGCCGGGTTTTTGTTTTTAGACGTCCTAGCAACTGAATTAGGATGCGCCTGGGTCAATGAGTCTAGGTTTCAAGGATTGTTTGCAGAAGGCAGCGTTGCAAACGGAAAAGTCATGCTGTTAAAACCCGATACTTTTATGAATAGAAGTGGTTTATCTGTTGGTAAAGCCGCTAGATATTATAAATTGCTGCCTGAAGAAATTCTTGTTGTTCATGATGAGTTAGATTTTAATCCAGGTGTCGTTAAACTTAAAAAAGATGGCGGTCATGCCGGTCATAATGGCTTAAGAGATATCATCGTTCATTTAGGATCAAAAGAATTTTACCGTTTGAGATTAGGGATCGGTAGGCCACCTGCGGGAAAAGTGGTAGCCGATTTTGTCTTATCTTCGCCATCAAAGCCAGAGTGGGAATTATTGCTTGACGCTTTTGATTATGGCCGAAGTTTTGTGGCTCAGATGGTTACAGGTGATATCTCTGCAGCTATGAATAAGCTAAATACTTAGTTTGGCTAGCAACTTAAGGCGGCCCAGCTTAACTTAACCGTTCACTTTTAGACATGGCTCTCCTAAGCGCAGACAAAAGGCGAAAGGTTAAAGGCAAAGGGTTAAGCCTATTATCTGCCACGGCCTAAGTTTCTAGCCTCTTAGGCTTAATTTTTCGACCTGTGCCTTTCGTCTGCGTTCAAGTTGTCCCGCCTTAAATTGGTAGCCCTTAGTTTTATTTATTTCTATCGTACAAAACATAAGAGACTGTGATAATGACAGAGTCATTCATGGGCGTATTATCATGTTTTGCTTTAGCTGGCGGTGGACTGTATTGGAGTGGTGCGTAAAGCCAGTAAAAGCCCATAAAAGAGATGCGGCATTATTGAATCAGGTGGGCTTTTATGTGATCGCTGTAGACTTTTATTAGGAAAGTAAACGCGGTATTGTTGAGATAAATAGCGCGTCTAAACGGTCGAGAGTATTTTAGTACTATAGTAGTACGTCAACTCACCGTATAATGGCAAGTTATTTTAGTGATGGTTAGGTGTGGTTTATGCAAATTATTCAGGAAGCGCTCACGTTTGATGACGTTTTATTAGTGCCTGCGCATTCTACTGTGCTACCCCGTGATGTAGATATGAAGACTCAGTTAACCCGAACTATCTCTCTTAACATTCCGTTGGTCGCAGCGGCTATGGATACGGTTACCGAGGCTAGACTTGCGATAGCGATTGCCCAGGAAGGTGGCATCGGTATTATTCATAAAAACATGACTATAGAACAGCAGGCTAGGGAAGTGCGTCATGTTAAAAAATATGAGAGTGGGGTGATTAAAGATCCTATTACGGTATCTCCTGATGTCAGTATCCGTGATGTTATTAAATTAACGCGCGCCAAAAATATTTCTGGTGTGCCAGTGGTCAATGGTGATGAATTAGTGGGTATAGTGACTAGTCGTGATCTACGCTTTGAAACACGCTACGATGAGCCTGTATCAATGGTGATGACGCCTAAAGAGCGGTTAATTACCGTCAATGAAAATACCGATCGTAAAGAGGTCATCGCTTTATTACATAATCATCGCATCGAGAAAGTGCTGGTCGTGAATGCTTTATTTCACTTACGCGGCATGATTACTGTAAAAGATATACAAAAAGCCAAAGATTATCCTCTGGCTTGCAAAGATGAATTAGAACGTTTACGTGTAGGTGCGGCAGTCGGAACAGGGCAGGGTACTGAAGATCGTGTGGCCGCGCTAGTTGAGGCAGGCGTCGACGTAATTATTGTTGATACAGCGCATGGACATTCGCAAGGTGTTTTGGATAGAGTTAGATGGGTTAAACAAAATTATCCCTCAGTACAAGTTATTGGTGGCAATATTGCCACAGCTGAAGCTGCCTTGGCGCTGGTTGAGGCGGGTGCAGATGGCGTCAAGGTCGGCATCGGTCCTGGTTCTATTTGTACCACACGTATAGTGGCTGGCGTGGGTGTTCCTCAGATTACTGCGGTTAGCAATGTAGCTGATGCCTTGAAAGGTACCGGAGTGCCTTTGATTGCTGATGGCGGGATTCGTTATTCGGGTGATGTTGCCAAAGCCTTAGCGGCAGGTGCTCATGCGGTGATGTTGGGCGGCATGTTTGCCGGCACCGAAGAAGCGCCGGGTGAAGTGGAATTGTTCCAAGGGCGCTCTTATAAATCTTATCGGGGTATGGGTTCGCTAGGTGCCATGGCACAGCAACAAGGCTCTAGCGATCGTTATTTTCAAGAAGCAGATTCTGTTGAAAAGTTGGTGCCAGAAGGTATAGAAGGTCGAGTGCCTTATAAAGGTAGTTTGTTGGCTGTCGTTCATCAGTTATTGGGCGGAATCCGTGCCAGCATGGGGTATACCGGTAGTCAAACCATTGAAATTCTCCATGATAAAGCACAGTTTGTGCGAGTCACTAGTGCTGGCATGAGAGAAAGTCACGTTCATGATGTAACGATTACTAAAGAAGCCCCTAATTATCGAGCTGAATAACGAGTAATGAAGATAGAGTTCCTCTATCATGGCATCAAAATTACAAGCAATCTATTAACCCCACATTGTTATCTGCTCCTTTAGCTAGGAGCAGCATGCACCTATAAAAAAGAGTTTCATTGTGACGCAACAACTAGCCCCTAATATCCATACCCACAAAATCCTGATCTTAGATTTCGGATCACAATATACCCAATTAATCGCCAGACGTATTCGTGAGATAGGCGTTTATTGTGAGATTTATTCCTGTGAATGCACAGAGGCCGAAGTCAAAGACTTTGTTCCTAACGGCATTATTTTGTCCGGTGGCCCCGATACCGTCACTAGCGGTGACACACCAAGAGCTCCGCAGATCGTTTTTGAACTCGGCGTGCCCGTATTAGGTATTTGTTACGGCATGCAAACTATGACCGAGCAAATGGGCGGTAAGGTAGAAACTTCTGATCATAGAGAGTTTGGTTATGCGCAAATTAGAGCGCGTGGACATTCCAAGTTATTGACAGAGATTGAAGATCATTTATCTCCAGATGGTTACGGCTTATTGGATGTCTGGATGAGTCATGGTGATAGAGTCGTTGCATTACCTGAAGGCTTCACACTGATTGCCAGTTCCGATGGTGCGCCGATTGCAGGCATAGCTAATGAAGAAAAAGACTTCTATGCACTACAGTTTCATCC
>CAMDNJ010000046.1 GCA_945902915.1 Crenothrix polyspora
GGTATCGGCTGTTACTTTGATGATAGCGTCCATGAGCTTTTAGGTATCAAGGATGATAAATTGCAAAGCCTATATCATTTTACAGTAGGTAAGCCACTGGAAGATCATCGCCTAGAAACATTGCCGGGATATGAGCATTTAGGCAGTTAGGACATAGTATAGTGGCTCTGTTGCAACGTTTTTCTAAAGCTTGGAAAGCTATAATCTGCCGGCAAAACTATTCTGCTAATGCTATGAATTATTTATAGGCGAGAATATTTGTATGGAAAATTTGATGTCACAGAATATCTACGTTTCTATGCAAGTCATAAAAAAATACTCGCGAATTTTGATAATGCGTTAATTGTTAACCTATAGCGATGACATTGGTGTTTCTCGTGTTAGATTGCAAAACAGCTTGGTAAAATGACTAGAAAGTCAGGAAAACGGCGCCGAACACTGTTCTCAATTTTCTATCTGAGCAACGATCAAATTTACGCACAACGTTTTGCTGCTTTCTTGATTCGGACTTAGAGATATATCAGAGATTCAACTATTAATGCAAATTTAGCCTTAATGAAACTCCTAAATTATCGGCAGCTTGGCGATGGGTATTGCCTTTTTCATTAACTAATCTTGCTACTAATTGTTTAAACTCAATCGTGAAATCTGGTTTTTTCTGTTTGTTTGTATTACTCATAATCATCTCTGATGACCTTATAAATCTGTATTTAGAAGTGTACTGTTTCATTAGACCATTTCACTGCTGTCGGGTGCCTGGACGCCGCCGGAAGCCATGTGCTGGGCTATGACTATTTCGCCCTGGTATTATTTCAATGAGATGAGCTACGCCATTTTGCTTAATGGTGCCGGCATTGATATTATCTGGGACTCGCTGCTGGGATTGGCGATATTGGGCGGAGTATTTTTCAATTTTGGCGTCTGGCGTTTTCGCCGGCAATTTGGCTAGATGGCTTGATTACTTTAACTGGTTATTTTATGAATGATTTATCCGCTAAAACCCCGATGCGATTTTTAATTCCAGGCATTTTTTTAGCTGGGCTCTTGGGGCTCAGCTATAGGGTGTTGAGCGAGTTTTTACTGTCGTTGATCTGGGCCTTCATTATTGCTTATGTGCTGTGGCCGCTTTATCGACAATTGAGGCTGAAGCTTAAGGGCAACATGACCTTAAGTGCAGCGGTGATGACCACGATTATTGCGGCGGTGATCTTTTTAACCGTCTTTTGGCTAGTGGCCATGTTACAGGAAGAGTCTGTCATCGCTTATCAAGCATTGGTCGATAATTTTACCAATAAACCTTTTCAACTTCCTGAGGCTATCGCTCGCATTTCGTGGTTGGGCAATTATTTGCAGGGCTGGATAGACAGGCTAAACAGTGATCAAGCAGGAGTTATTGCGCAATTTGTAAATTGGGCAAAACAAGGCTTGGGACAAGTCGCGCGGTTTCTCGGAGGAATCGGGCATTATGTGCTGAATCTGGGCGTGATTTTAGTGACGTTATTTTTTTGTTTTCGAGATGGCGACGAAGGCATCAGGCAGCTGCGCTTAGGCTTGATTCATTTTTTGGGTCAATACCAGGAGGTTTATTTACAGGCTGTCGGCAATACTACTCGTGCAGTGGTTTACGGTCTGGTACTCGCGGCACTCGGCCAAGGCATACTGGCCGGATTGGGCTATGCCGTGGCTGGGGTCAAAGCGCCGGTTTTATTTGCCGCGATCACTGCGCTGTTGGCGCTGATTCCTATGGGAGCGATGCTGGTCTGGATGTCCATTAGCATCGTGCTGATTTTTACCGGTCAAACCTGGCCTGGCATAGGTTTATTCGCTTGGGGGTTTCTGGCGGTCAGCACCGTGGATAATGTTATTCGTCCTATGGTAATCAGTGGCGCCAGCCGGGTTCCTTTTCTTGTGGTAATGTTTGGCGTGCTTGGCGGGCTTACAGCTTTTGGGCCGGTGGGGCTGTTTTTAGGGCCGGTGATTCTAGCGGTTTTGCTAGCCGTCTGGCAGGCATGGCTTAAGCAGCAAACAGACGGGGGCGTGGATGTGTCGCTAGAAAAAGTCACTCAGCCTGTCTGGCATAGCCTGTCCGTAGAACAGGCTCTGGAAGCACAGGCTACGGATTTAGCAAGCGGCTTAACGCAAACAGAAGCCGCCATGCGTCTGCAGCATTATGGCGCTAACCAGCTTGCGGTAAAACCGCAGCGCCCTGTCTGGCTTTTACTGTTGGCGCAGTTTAAAAGCGTTCTTACTCTAGTGCTGCTTATGGCGGCTGTTCTGGCGGCAGCTATTGGCGACTTGCAAGATGGTCTGGTGATTCTAGTCGTGGTTGTCATTAATGCTTTTTTGGGCTTTTTTCAGGAATTTCAGGCCGAAAAATCCCTAGCCGCGTTGAAAAAAATGCTCGTGTTAGAGGCATTAGTCCGCCGTGAGGGCAAGATGCAGGTTGTGTCTGCCGAGCAGCTGGTGCCCGGCGATATTGTGCTTCTGGAAGCAGGCAATAAGATACCGGCGGATGGCCGCATCATTAAGGCCTACTCACTGGAAGCCGATGAGTCTTCGCTGACCGGTGAATCAGTTCCTGTCGTCAAACAGAATCAGGCTCTGACCGACAAGGCCTTGTCGGTGGCTGAGCGTAGCAACATGCTTTATCTGAATAACGCCGTTACCCGGGGGCGCTCAGAAATGATGGTGACCGCCACTGGCATGGAAACCGAAATAGGACGCGTGGCACAGCTGTTGGCACAAACGGAAGCTGTCCCTACGCCATTGCAGATACAACTGGACAGTCTGGGTAAACGCATGGCGATGATTGCGCTGGCTGTCGTTGTTGTTTTATTTGCCTTTGCGTTATGGCGGGGTGAGCCGCTGATTGAGACGACTTTCACAGCGATTGCTCTGGCTGTTGCCGCTATTCCGGAAGGCTTGCCCGCCGTGGTAACCGTAACGCTAGCGCTGGGCATGCATCGTATGGCTCGCCACCATGCCATTGTCAAGCGTCTGGCAGCTGTCGAAACCCTAGGTTGTACCACGGTTATCTGCACGGACAAGACTGGTACCTTAACCGTCAATCAAATGACCGCGCGAGCACTTTACTACAAAGGCCGAAATTATAAGATCACCGGTGAGGGCTATAAGCTTGCCGGTGCCATTTTGCCTGTCATGGAAACGTCTGTTCCGGTTTCTATGGTTGATGTATTGATGCCGCTGGTATTGTGTAATAACAGCCAGTTGCAGGAAAAAAAAGTGCTGGGTGATCCAATGGAAAATGCCTTGCTGGTGCTTGCCTGTAAAGGGGGGCTCAACCTTGAGCAGACTCTCAGGGATCTGCCGCGAATCGCCGAAATACCTTTTGATGCCGAACACAAATTCATGGCGACCTTTCATCGTCAGGGTGAACAGATAAAAGTATTCATCAAAGGCGCACCGGAAGTGCTGCTGAAGATGTGCAACTCCGTTATGGATGAAGATGGTGGTTTAGTCGAGATACAGCCGGAGACCATCCTGAAACAAAATGACAGCATGGCAAGCACTGGGCTACGCGTGTTGGGTATTGCGGTAACGACTGTTGAGGCAGGAATTGCTGGCTTTGACCCGGCTGACTTATTTCAATACATCCATAAACTTACTTTCGTCGCCTTGGTGGGTCTTATGGATCCGCCGAGAGCCGAAGCACGTCAAGCGATCATGCTTTGCCGTCAGGCGGGGATAGCGGTCAAGATGATTACCGGCGACCAGTCGGAAACCGCCGCCGCCATTGCTAGGGAGCTTGGCTTAAGCGGAGACGTTATGGGAGGCACAGAACTGGCTACTCTCGATGATGCCGAACTTGCCGCGCGTATCAATGCGATTGCTGTATTCGCTCGTACCGCGCCAGAACAAAAAGTCCGTATTGTAAAAGCTTTAAAAGCCGATGGACATATTGTAGCGATGACCGGCGATGGGGTTAACGATGCCCCGGCGCTGAAGAGTGCGGATATTGGCATTTCGATGGGCATTACCGGCACCGATGTCGCTCAGGAAGCCGCGACCATGATATTGACTGACGACAATTTCGCGACTATCGTCAAGGCAATCAAGGAAGGTCGATGCATATACGAGAATATGGTCAAATTTATTCGCTTTCAATTATCCACCAATATTGGCGCCATTCTGACCGTTGCCGGTGCCCCTTTACTGGGGATGCCAGTCCCCTTTACGGCGGTGCAATTGTTATGGATTAATATTATCATGGATGGGCCTCCTGCGATGTCGCTGGGTGTTGATCCAAGTCGTACCGGCAGCATGAATGAAGCGCCTCGCAATCCGGAGGCCCGTATCTTGTCACTGCAACGCTTGGGTAATCTGTTTACCTTTGGGCTGTGCATGGCTGTTGGCACACTGATGGTTTTATATTACGGCTTACAGACTGGATCGACTCATCATGCGACAACCTTGGCTTTTAATACCTTCGTCCTCTTTCAGGTGTTTAATGTTTTCAATGCCCGATCCGAAAAAGGTAGTGTTTTTAATCGGAATTTTTTTACCAACAGGCTGTTGTGGCTGGCCGTTTTGAGTGTTATTGGCTTGCAAATTCTGGTCATACACTGGTCGCCCGCTGTGGACATTTTTCATACCACGGCCTTGACGCCTCTGGATTGGTTGATTGCAAGCAGTGTGGCAGCATCTGTAGTTGTATTTGAAGAATTGCGCAAGCTATTGGTGTTGTTTCTTGAATATCAAAATCAGGATAAGCCTGTTAAGAGCTGATGTCTTGTCAGGGCATCATAAATCATTAAACGTCGGTTGACATGCTGTGGTCAAAAGCTTCACTATCATTCGATGTTCAAGTTTTTGAGTTTTTTGTCATCTAACTCATGCAAAGATCATCCAGCAGTTCGATACTGTTGGTTCTAAGCGGCCCAAATCCTTCCCAACCATATGTTTTTCAGAAGGCATTAACTTGAAAAACATCGCCAAGCAGTTTAGCCACTTCTTTAAGCTTATTCTTAGGATTATTATCCTCTAACAAGGTTTTGATATATTCTAGCAGCACTTTCATTTGAGATTTTCTTTGCAGGCTGCCTACGGTATACGCGGGCAGATGCGCCGGATTCCCGAATTAATGCCGTTGGAAAGCGGAAAGTCGTTGATGCGCAGTTTTCCGCCGAACGGCACTGCTGGTTTGGCACGCCAGTCTGTGAACTGCTCAAGGCGGCTGCTGCGCCCGCCATCGAGCACTAAAGCATAAGTGTTTCGGGTGATGGTGCTTACTAAGCGTGGGTTCGCTTCGCGTTTGATCGGACAGTACTCGAAATGTAAGGATTCGGATGCGGTCATCCTGGGTTTCTTTTCAGGTCGAAAATCGTTTAAAAAGGCAGGGTTTCGATTGAAGCCTTGGCGGTAGCACAGGGTTTAATCAGCCAGAATTGTTCTCAAAAACAGTTTTTCAAGGTCCAAAATACCAAACAGGCAGACACCGATGGTGAAAACTACCGTTGAGCGCTTTACCTAGACAATTTAAGCACTTCGTGAGATTTAGAAAAATCGGAACCTACACTGACTATGAAGCTGGTTACCTCCTCGAAATCCAGCTCCGATTTAACGACCTTGGATTCATGGACAATCACCGTGAAGCCGTTGGTGGGGTTCGGCGAGGTCGGAATGTAAAGCACATAGCGGTCACCCTGCCGGTTGGTCACATAGGCAGGAACCCACACGCCATCCTTCGGGTATTCCACGTAGACCACTTCCCGCATGCTCTTTTCACCTTGACCTCGGAACATGTCGATCACTTTCTTGCTGACACGGTAGATACTACTCAGAAAAGGCACCCGTTCGATGAGCAGATCGAACAGGGAAATGATGAGTGACCGCTTGCGTTTGCTTAGTTCGTATCCGATGTATGCCAATAGTACATAAATGACGATAAATACAGCAGCGGTGATCCAATAGTGTCCCACCCATTCCCTGATATCGAAGACGGATTGCAGCACAAAAGTGACCAGCCAGATGAATATCTGCATGACGATATAGATGGGAAGGATCGCGAACGCTCCGACCAGAAAGTGATTGAGCGAAGATTTCATGGAATGCAATAGTTGTTCAGTCATTGAGTAAGCTCTAGTGGTTTTTCAGTATAAAGTTAAGGGCAACCGCCCGATAAGCTCGATTCATTTCAGCCGACGTTTTAAAAGCGCTTTATTGCTTTTTTAGGTGTATTGCTGATATGGGCTTCATCAAAACGCTCGTTAGCTAATGTAATCAACAACTCCTGGATGCCCGATTGTTTATCTTTGGGCTGCAATTGACGATATTGGCCGTTAGATTGCATTTCCCAGGCACTACGCTGATTGCTCAGTTGCAGCGATAATATTTGCCGCAGTTGGGCTTGCAGTTCCGGTTTTTGCACAGGAGTAACGACTTCCACGCGGCTCTCCAGATTACGCTGCATACAATCAGCAGAGCCAATAAAATATTCTTCTTCCCCGCCATTCTGAAAATAATAGATGCGGGAATGTTCTAAAAATCGGCCTATAATACAAATAACCCTTATATTTTCAGATAATCCGGCAATACCGGGTCTTAACCGACAGGTATCACGAATAATAAGCTCAATTTTTACCCCCGCCTGAGCCGCTCGATAAAGCGCGGCAGTAATGTCTACATCTTCCAATGCATTCATTTTAAACTGAATTAAGCCAGGGAAACTTGCAGAATGTTTGCTGACTTCCCTTTCGATTTTCTCCAATAGCTTTGATTTTAATTTGTTGGGTGCAATCAGCAAATCTTTATAGTTGCGTTTGGGTACTAGGCCTGTCGTCAAATAATTGAATAATTCGGTCAGTTCTTCACCTATTTTTTTATCGCAGGTCAAGATGCCCAGGTCGGTATAAAGCCGTGCAGTACCTGCATGGTAATTACCCGTACCAATATGGGCATATCGGCGTAGGCCGTTATAATCCTGACGAACAACGTAAATCACTTTGCTGTGCGTTTTTAAACCCACCACGCCGTAAGTTACATGAATACCAGATTTTTCCATATGTTGTGCCCATTTAATATTGGCGGACTCGTCAAAACGTGCTTTTAACTCGACAACGACTGCCACCTGTTTGCCGTTTAATGCAGCATCAATCAGATACTGAACGATCTTGGAACCTGCCGAAGTGCGGTAAAGCGTCATTTTAATCGCTTGTACGTGAGGATCGCGGCTGGCTTCTTTAACAAAGCGTTCAACGGTGTTAACAAAGGATTCATAGGGATGTTGCAATAAAATAGAACCTTGCTCACGTATCGCATGGAAAATATTCGGAACCCCCGCCAGTTTTGGGTGATCGTAAGGGTGATGTGGGGGATCAAGTAAATCCGGCCTGGCAATGTTGGCAATCTGAAACAGATCATTCATTGCCATGCGTTTATCAACGACAAAAACATCCTGTTCTTCATTGAGTCCCAGTTCGGCCGCCAGCATTCCGCTTTGCAATTTTCCCATCGTTGCAGCAACTTCCAGACGAATGACCGGCGCAAATTTACGCTCGCGCAATTCTGATTCGATCATTTGCAAAAGGTCATCGGCCTGCTCTTCATCTTTTTCAGTGATGGCATTACGCGTCACTCGGAACAATTCGCAAAAAGCTATCTTCATGCCGGGGAAAAGCAAGTCAAGATTATTAGCAATCAAATCACCCAGTGCAACGTAAAGCTGCTCAGTGCCCACCTGAATAAAGCGCGGCACACTGCTGCTGACTGGGACTTTGATTCTTACTAGGGTCACATCATCAGTTTCGGCATCACAAACACCTGTTAATAAATTTAGCGACAGGTTAGAGATAAAAGGAAACGGGTGTGCTGGATCAATGGCTTGCGGGGTAACTAGCGGGAATATATTTTGAATGTAATGTTCACGCATGAGATGCTGCTGATCTTTCGACAACGCCAGAAAAGGTAAAATGCGAATGCCTTGCTTTGTGAGCAGATCAAGAATTCGTATTAATAGGCTTTCTTTTTTCGACTCAAGCTCCCGCACAAAGGCATAACATTCGGAAATCTGTTGCTGCGGGCTACGTCCATCTACGCTTAACTCACTGATTCCCGCACCGACCTGTTGTTTAAGGCCGCCTATCCGTTTCATAAAAAATTCATCCAGATTAGAGCTGACAATGGCAATAAACTTAACCCGCTCCAGTAATGGCGTGCGCGGATCTTCGGCTTCCCATAACACCCGTTTATTAAATTCCAGCCACGTCAATTCGCGGTTGAGATACCATTCGGGCGCGTTAAGATCGATAAGTTGACTGGAAGTCTCATGTGGTAAAGGTTGATTGCTGCTTGTCATATGGTCGGCTATTAAGATTGATAGAATAAAATGTACTTAACCTGTTCAGCTTTTAAAACCTAAAGGTCACTAATGCCCCCATGGTTAGACCATTTAAGGGTTCATTATATAAATGACCTATACAAAGAATGAGCATAAATGATTTAACTCCGATACCATTACCACTGCCCAAATTAGGATACTTATCCCCGTGGCCGCGGCGGCAATATCCTTTATGACACGTATTTTCTCATTTTGACGCGTTTCCACAAAATCGCAGAGGGCTTCTATAGTGGTGTTAAACATTTCGCAAATCAGCATCAGGCCGGTGGCGGCGAATACAGAGATAAAATCCACCCATTGGCGAAAATAAAAACAGACGGCTAGTATCAGAACTGAAAGTATGACTTTATAGGCAACGCTGAAATCATATAAAACCGCATAGCGCAGACCTGAAAAACAGACCTTCAATTTTCTAAAAGGATGGTAACCGCTCTGGCCGGTACTGAGAAACTTGTTACGCATAGCTTACCTCATGATGATGACGATGTTATGCAGAAGATTAACTAAACCCAGCACCCAAAGCATACCCAGCAAGGCGCCTCCCACTACATCCGAAGGGAAATGAACCTGAAGATAGATACGGGAAAGGCCAACCAGGGACGTCAATAACAGGGCAGTCCCCGTCAAAGAGTAATAGCTAAGCCCCAGTTTCTCGGGTTTCAGTATCCAGCACAAGGCCACCACAAAAGCGACGATTTGCGCAGTGTGGGCGCTGGGATAGGAGGCATCCAAGGGGATATCGCCAATAACCGGGAATACATCGGGGCGTGGCCGTGCAAACCAGAGCTTGGCCAGGCGACTGAACAAGGCGATACCGGCCAGGCTCAAACCCAACAACCACGCCTCTGCGGTGCGTCCGTTTCTGGTCAGAAACACGCCTATCAGCGCGGTTACGGGAACCAATATAAAGAGGGAACCGGCCCAGGTGATGAGTGCGAAAAAACGATCAAGCCAATAACCTCTGAGTCCGTGAGCTAGGCTAAGCAGGAAGTGATCCCACTGATACCTAGGCACACTGAAGCGCTCGATGAGAATCAGCAGAACAATTGCCACTAACCAAATGCCTACTGTGGGCAGGTATTTCAAACCTAGAGCGTTCATTGTTTTACCTTATACGTCAGCTAGGGAGTGCTTCATATATGAGGACTCATCCGAAATCACGCTGAAGGCGAATGCCTTGTTACATTTTTGGTTGCCGTTGTTTTTATCCGTCGCTCCAGGATGAGTCTGGTTATGAGCTTTTCCATGTCGATAATGACGTAGATGACCAGCCCCGCCGCTAGCGTCAGCAACCATTCATCCCTGCCAATGGGGGCGCTATGGAACAACCAGTTCATGATGGGCAGATAGATGAAGGCAGCTTGTGCGAGTAGCATAGCTAGCACGCCCGGCCAAAGCCAGGGATTGGAAAACAGGCCCAGCGAAAACATGGACCTAGTCAGGGAGCGGCAATTGAGCAGATAGAACGCTTGACCGATAACGAACATTGTAACGGCGGTAGTGCGGGCTTTGTCGATGCCTTCGCCATGCAGGAGTTCCCATTCGAAAAGCCCGAAGGCTCCTCCAGTTAATAACAGACCCACTAGGAGGGTGCGAAAGATCAGGTGCCCCTTGAGAATGGCTTGCTCGGGGTCGCGCGGAGGACGTTGCATGATGTCGGGTTCCCGAGCTTCGAAGGCCAGGATCAAGCCCAAGAATAGCGCCGTTGTCATGTTGATCCAGAGTACTTGGCCGGGCAGGACGGGTAGTTCAATACCGGCAAGCACAGCGATAAGGATCAACAGACCCTGACCGATGTTGGTGGGTAAAGTCCAACTGATAAACTTCACCAGATTATCGTAGACGCCACGCCCTTCCTCAACCGCGGCCGCTATGGACGCGAAGTTGTCGTCAGTCAGAACCATCGCGGCAGCTTCCTTGGACACCTCCGTACCGGTAATGCCCATGGCCACACCGATGTTGGCTTGACGAAGAGCCGGCGCATCGTTCACGCCATCACCGGTCATGGCGACGATGTGTCCCCGCGCCTGCAGTACTCTCACCAGCCTGAGCTTTTGTTCGGGCGCCACACGGGCAAACACGGCAGTGCGTTCCGCCGCCGCGGGTAAATCCGCATCGGCGATCGCGGCCAGTTCCTTGCCATCCAAGGCCTCGATAGGTTCATTAGGATGTACTAAGCCGATCTGGCGGGCGATGGCTACGGCGGTACCCAGATGATCGCCCGTGATCATCTTGACGCGTATCCCGGCTGTCCAGCAACGCGCTATTGCCTCGATAGCTTCCTGCCGAGGCGGGTCTATCATGCCTTGCAGGCCAATGAAGCTCAGTCCCTCGGACACGCCGGCATGTTCCAGCGTGTGCTCGTTGAGCGGGCGCTCGGCCCGGGCAAAGGCCAGGACACGCAGGCCTTGTGCCGCCATGATTTCGACCTGCTCATGAATGGACTGGACATCCAGGGGAACCCTCTGCAAGTCTTGATCTAGAGCGGCATCGCAGCGAACCAGAATGCTCTCCAGCGAACCTTTCAGATAGATGTGATGGGCATCGGCCGCGTGATTGTGATGCAGGGTAGCCATAAATTGATGGGCCGACTCGAACGGGATAGCATCCAGACGCGGGTGGGATTTCGTTAGGTCCGCAGGGTTCAACCCCGCCTTGCAGGCCGATACCAGCAGCGCGCCCTCGGTGGGATCGCCTTCCAGTTTCCAGCCTTCGGCCCCTTGGACAATGCGTGCATCGTTGCAAAGCAGGCCTGCCTTAAGACATTCCATCAGCGCACTCTGGTTATGCGGGTCGGTCGGTGCGCCATTCGCGCGGAACTCGCCTCTGGGTTCATAACCGGAACCGGTCACTTGGTAATTCACCCCGGCCGCGTAAATGGCCTGCACGGTCATCTGGTTCTGGGTCAGCGTGCCGGTTTTGTCCGAGCAGATAATGGTCGTACCGCCCAGCGTTTCGACCGCCGGCAACTTGCGGATGATCACATGACGTTTGGCCATGCGGGCAACACCGATAGCCAGGGTAATGGTCACGGCCACAGGCAGACCCTCGGGGATAGCCGCCACGGCCAGCGCGACTGATGCGATGAAGGTATCGATCGGTTCCTGACCTCTCAGCCAGCCGGCGAGAAAGGTCAGCAACGCGAGACCCAGGATAAACCACATCAATACATGGCTAAGTTGCCTGATTTTATGGGTCAGCGGAGTTTCCAGCTCGGTGGCTTCCGCGATCAACTGGTTGATGCAACCAATTTCGGTGCGGTCGCCCGTTTCCACCACCATGCCGACGGCAGTGCCATAGGTGACCAGGGTGGAGGAATACGCCATATTGCAGCGGTCGGCCAGAACCGTATCGTGTGGTAGTGATTGGGTGTTTTTTTCCACCGGGACCGATTCGCCGGTGAGGGCCGACTCGTCGATCTGTAAATCCCTCAGCTTGATCAGGCGCAAATCCGCCGCGACCTTATCGCCGGATTGTAGGAAAACGATGTCGCCGGGAACCAATTCTATGGCCGGGACGACTTGACGGACCCCATCGCGCAATACGGCCGCGCTTATACTCAGCGCGCGCGACAGTGCGTCAATGGCGCGCAGGGCATTGAATTCCTGGATAAAGCCAATGATGGCGTTAAGGAATACTACGCCGAAGATGACGGAGGCATCCACCCAACTCTTCAATGAACCGGTGATCAAAGCCGATACCAGCAAGATATAAATCAAAGGATCGTGAAACTGGGACAGGAACAACAGAAGTGGATTCTTGCCTTTCTTGGGGGTCAGGCGGTTTGCGCCAAATTGCGCTTGACGATCTTTAGATTCTTGTGTGCTCAGGCCTTCCAACGCATTCGCATTCAATGCTTCGAGTGCTTGAGTTTCCGCTAGTTTGTGCCAGCCGGTGGTATTGGGTCTTTTCATAATTAATGCCTTTTATAGCAATCTATAAATGTAAGTAACTCAAGTTATTTCACGAATGGGCATGCAAATCGACTGATAGTTCGGATTTAGTAGCCATGTACTGAGAATAAACGTTCATCCCGATCTTTTTGTTAGGTAAGCAGTTGTATGTATAATCTTGAGCGAAGATGAACAGACAACCTAACTTTAACTCCTAGTCTTTAATATTACAAGCCTTCACAATATTAAAATCCGATAATTATCGATTAAACTTATCAGTTGAATGTAAGTACTTAAACTGTTCAAGAGGTACAAACAATGAAGAAAAAAATGAAACACATAACTGGACCTATTTTGATATTGATACTGGCCTTGTTTCAGGTAGCCCCGGCTCTGGCTCGAAGCGATTATTTTATTCAGGCAGAGATTGAGGCGCAGCTTGCCGAGTCTGAGGAATTGCGTGGTACCAAGATTGAGGTTCATGTTGAACAACGCCTAGTGGTGTTAAGCGGGACAGGCCGGCTCTACGAGCAGAAACTGATCGGTGAACGTATTGCCTGGACGACTCCCGGTGTATCCGAAGTGGACAATGAAATCAAGGTGGTGCCGACCCTGCCCATGTCAGATGCAGCCATTGAATGGAAAACCAAAGAAATCGTGAAGTTTAACGTTCGCTTAAATGCGGCAGGAATAGTGGTTGTAGTTAAGAATGGTGTTGTAACTATCCAGGGCAGTTTTTCCGAAATTAGCGATCTAGTATTCCTAAAGCACGAAGTGGCAAAAATAGAAGGCGTGGTTGATATCAGGGTCACTGGAGGGGGCATTACCCGATCAAGTATAGATAAACTTTGAAGCAGCTTCACTACGCTGTTTGACAGATCGGCGACAGTAAGCAATGACTGGTAACTGTCATGTCGCTGGATCGCTTCTGAAGACAGTCCGTAAATATACGTTTCTTGTCAGCCATAAGAGCAATATATGGACGCTGCACGGTTATTCACATTGACAGTGTCAGGATAAGTAATCACTTTTTTACCTACCTCTGTTTTACCAAGAATTTATCCAACTGATTCGCAAAGGCTTGTACATCCCGAGAACTTAATGTAGTAGGTCCGCCAGTATCAATACCACTAGAACGCAAGGTATCCATAAAATCGCGCATATTCAAACGCTCCTTGATGTTGTCTTGTGTATAAAGTTCGCCGCGTGGATTGATGGCATGACCGCCGCCACAGAGTACTTCATAGGCTAAAGGAATATCGCTAGTAATTACCAAATCCCCAACCATTAGTCTTTTGACAATCTCATTGTCAGCCACATCAAACCCAGATCTTACCTGCAAAAACTGGATGTAGCGCGATGGTGGTATTTGTAGAGTGTGGTTGGCAACTAGAGTCGTGGTAATGCTCAAACGCTCTGCTACTCGAAACAAAATATCTTTTATTGCTTTTGGACAGGCATCGGCATCAACCAAAATCTGCATTACTTATTCCCAATGAGTAAAAATCACATGACGTAAATGGGAGTATAAATCTTCCATGAAATACTAATGTATTGAGCATCATAGTCAGATCTATAGTTTTGGGCAATAAACATGCTGTCTAGCTCAAGCACTCTATAGCTAAAACACTGCATTTTTATAGGGTAAAAAATCTTGTAAATTCAACTTTTCAAGGCAAACTGAATAACAGTAGACTAAAACTCATTGTGGCTTTAGTCGGGTTTGGTAAACACTCCGGATTTTTATATGACAGTATCTAAACCCAAAGTCACTTGTTTTCATGATGGCGAATGCCCAATCTGCGCTATTGAAATCAATGCGATGAAAAAGCTTGATAAAACAGGTAATGTTAAGTGGGTAGATATTGCCCAAGATAAAACTGCCTTGGCGACAGCGGGCTTAACCTACCAACAGGCCATGGAGCACATGTATGTCATCGACGAGAATCAGCAACTACAATCCGGTGTGTTGGGTTTTTTTACAGCTATGGAAACAACTGCCTTATTACCGGCGCATTGCTCCAATTATAGAAAACATTCCTTTGCTACTGCCAGTCATGGAGTTTTGCTACGGTATATTCGCACGCTATCGTTTGCAGTTTACAGGTAGATCACAGCTAAAAAAAGAATAGCCATGAATCAACTAAAGCCCAATAAACTGCTGCGTTCTAAATACTGACTTTCTTGTTCAGACCTCTGTATGTCAAGTGCCACTGATCACCTTGGATTTTTAGGTGCGTATTTATTAGCAGCATCCCCTTTAGAGCCTTCCTTAAAAGAAATTTCAATTGCCTGCACAATCGCATCCCAAACCCCCGCTTCCTCAAGTATCGGAATTTCCTTGCTTAGAATATTGGAGAGTCTGCTTTGATTAGCCTCTGCTGATCGAATGATTCTGTCAATCTGCATATCAGGCATCTCGACGATATCTTTGATTGCCGCTCTTGCTTGCGCGTGGCTACGCATATAGCGAGACTCTTCACGCATGTCTTCACGAATGGTTCGGTCTAGCACATGAGCTAAATAGATAACATGTTTTGTTAAGTCTAGGTGTCGCCAGGTATGTCGTGCATAGTCATCGTCACGAAATACGAAATTTGAACGGATACCATCTGGGTAAGTTGTATGGGTGGCTGCAAACTCATAAAGTCCGGCCAATGATTGCATTAGTGGTCGCGAAATTTCGTCAAGGATGTTGTCGTAAGAGTGTCGCTCAGTTTGGGTGCTCGTAATTAAAGATGATACCGGCAAGATCATCGGATCCTTCACCGCACCATCACGTCGCAAGATATCGTTGATGAGGAAACGATGTACACGTCCATTGCCATCGGCTAGCGGGTGGATATACACAAAGCCAAAGACTGCTACAGCGCTACGCATCACCGAAGACTGTCCTTGAGTGCGTTCCAAAAAGGTGATTAAGCCTTCAAGCATGTCAGTTATGTCTTCGGCTGGTGGTGCGATGTAGTGGACGACTTCTTGGTAGCGGGCGATTTCACCCACGAACACAGGTGACTGACGAAGACCAAACTGTTGTAATGTTGTGCGCTTGCCTAGTATTTCAGCTTGCAACTCAGCCAGCGATGTTTGATTTAAGATCCATGATCCTTGGCCGGTGCGGCGAGATAACACATCTGCAAAACGCTGGATTCGATCGGATTGATTGGCTTCGCCCTCAATCGCAAAGCTGGACTTACTTTCGCGCAGCGTCATCCAGACGGCTGAGCGCATCAACAATTCCTCACCAAATTCAAACGCCAGATCTTGAATCAGTCCTGGCACATCTAGGTCCATGGCTTTAAGCAAATCATCTGTTTTGCGGATTACAGGACAAAAAGCGCGTGTGCCCGGAAGGTTGTTGCGAATGCGCCAGCGTCGGTTAGGCACTGAGTGCTCAGGCGAGGCCGCTACTAGTTTATTGTCATCGATAGCATTAATATAGCCCCCCGTGATTTCTATATCAATTGCTAGTTTTAGCCCAGTGAGAAACTCATAAAGGAAACCAGCTCTCTTGATATACTGCCCGGAGGGTTCATCAGCTACCCAAACTGACAATTCGCGGGGATCAATTTTTCCGAATAGTTGCGATAGAAACTCTAGGTGAGGTATTTCATGTTTGAGGTGAAAAGTCAGATGCCCGCGCAAGGTCGCGCTTGGGCGCATACTCTCTACGTAGGTCTCAGTCCTAATGTTCTCTATAACCTGTGTCGTACGGCGTCCGCCAATGCGACTTAGGGTCTGCAGCGGCATGACGAGTTCGATGTCATAATTGGCGACTAACCACGCTCCGCCGAGTAAATTTTTATTTTCCATGTGCTCATTATGCATAAAAATGATCATGGATGTAAAATATCTTTATAAAAACGCCACTTTTGCTCAAAAACAATAACATTGCGCGTTTAGGTCTTTTTTGGCTACTACCTTTAGCTGATTCAATCAGGGCAACGGCGTACAAAATGTAAGGATCCAAATGATGGCGGTGAGCAATTTTCCACCAGAGTGTGTTGTGAAGTTTGCTGATAAAAGGTGTTGTTTTTGTAGGGATAGCCATAACTATTGCATTTTTTTGCCGATGGTGTTTTTCAATCGCCCAGCATGATTTACCGAAAGTAATGAGACATAAACAGAGTAAAACCGTTGTAGTTGCTTTGCTTGTTTGTCGTATACGACGAATACGGTATGCATTGGCAACGTCTTGGTTCGACGATTGATAGTGGCTATGTAAATTAAGGTTCAGCATGGGTAGACCAGCGTCATGGATAATGACGCGAGTCTACTGAAGGTTCACTCTTTTTATATGCTTGAAAAACGACCGTTTGCGGACTTTTTGGGAGAAATCGATTTACTGAAAATGAACAGGGAAGTATCACTACAAACCTCAAATAGTATCTGACGTAGATTGCATAACTGAAACTGGTTCATTCCCCAACTTCTTACTTGATTCTTGGGATGCCACACGCCCGCAAAAGGATAGGTAATAAATTAAAGTTTTTCAAACGACCTAATTTGTCGCAATCCTCTGTTATATTTAGCACTAATATAAATACTTACATTTTTATACTACAAAAACTACAACGGATGACTTATATGAAGATTACGCTTGGCTTAGGTTTAGATAGTAAAAAAACAACGATTACCGTTTCCTCAATCGGTGAGAAAGCAGTAGGCCCTATGGGCTTTTTGTCTATTTTAGAAACGCAATGCGGTATGCCTACGTCTTTAGAATCGCCTACTGCACGTATTATTCAATACTTGAGTTGTTTAAAAGTCGCTGATAATTCCAATCGTTTTTATAGTGCATCCTTTGTAGTTGATCAGTTTAATGTCGCCAAAACATTGTTGGCTTGGCGTGATACTTTATATGAAGCGGGTTGGTCTGGAAAATTCTCAGGGTCGGTGTCTGCTCGTTTACAAGATTTGGCAGCGGTTGAGGCGATGGCTATTGATAAAGTTAGCTTAGGTTATGGTCAAAGATTACAGCTCGTTTTATCTGCTTTACAAACGCAAAGCACACAGGTAGAAGAAGTTTTACTGCTAGATGATTTGGCTAATTTTTCACCACTTTGGCAATCCGTTTTACAACAATTTAAATTGGTAGAGCAGTTTGTTTCCTTAACAGGTAGTGCTCATAATAATGATTTAAGTGTGGTGCAAAACACGTTAAAACAATTGTTGGCAGAAAACTTACCCAAAGATGCGGATGGCTCTATTATTAAAACAATCTTGCTGGGAAATGATAATAGTTTTGTAGTGTTAAAGGCCAAATCTAAAGCGTTATCTGCGCAAGTAGTTGGTCAATGTTTAGCTAAAGCAATTCCCTTGTGTAATGATAAGTCAATTGTTGTTTTGGCCTCTGATGAAGGGATGCAATTGGATGATGCCTTAGATATAGTGGGTTTGCCTCGCTTAGGCTTTGAGCATTTGTCTCCTTTACGACCTGCGTTACAAGTATTACCGATAAGTTTAGATTTGCTTTGGGCACCTTTAAATGTGCAGGCATTTTTACAATTTTTAACGAATCCGATGGGTGTTATTCCGTCCAAAATTCGTTTTCAATTGGCCAAGGTTGTAGCGAGTAAGCCAGGGATTGGTAATGCGGAATGGGAAGCTAAAATAGAAGAAATATTGGCTAAAGAGCAAGAGCGTGAAGATTTCAATCAAAAACACTTTTATAAATTACGCGCAAACTTTAAGTATTGGTTTTCAACAGAGCGTTATTTGCCTGAGAATGGTTTACCTATTGAGGTTGCAAGAAAGCGCATTTTAAGAGTCAAACAGTGGCTGGCTCAACAACAAAACGTGGTGAGTCATGATCCGGCCCAAACTACGCTATATGCGGTAGCTTTAGGTCAAGCTAAAGAACTGGATGCTGCCTTAAATTCTTTATTAGACGATGGATTTAGTGTCATTAAGCAGGAGCAATTAAGTTATTTGGTGACACAGTTAACAGGTGCCGGCACCAGCATTGTAGATAGATTTGCGGAATCTATTCCAGATCAAGCACATTGGTTGCTGGGTACTCAGCAAGCAGCTAGTTTTTATGAGCCGAGTGATTATGTTATCTGGTGGGATTTAAAAGCTGAATCAGCACCTATTAATTATCCATGGTCAG
>CAMDNJ010000047.1 GCA_945902915.1 Crenothrix polyspora
TTAATTAAGACAGTTGAATTAGCTCCTACTTTTGTCGACGCAAGATTAAAACTAGGTAAAGTACAGCTAATGTTTGGGGATACAGCCGAAGCAATAAAACAAGCAGAATATGTACTTAAAGATGCTAGTCTAAACCTTGAAGCTTTAACGTTAAAAGCCTCTGTACTTATTAAGCAAAAAAAAACAACAGAAGCACTTGCTATTATTGATGATATTCTAAAAGAGCATCCAGATAATACTGATGCCTTATCATTAAAATCTTTAATCTATATGGAAAAGGGGGATTTTTCTCAAGCCTTAACTTTAATTGATTTGGCAAAGAAATCAGATACCAACAACATAGGTTTAGATTTTTTTAAAATTCAACTTGATGCAAAAAATAAAAATCCTGAAGCTGTGATTGCTGATTATCAAAATTTAGTAACTACCTATCCAGATAATAACGAATTCAAAATTACCTTAGCTAAAATCTATACGCAAACAGGTAAAGCATCGGAAGCTGAAGCTTTGTTACAAAGTATTATTGATGCTGAGCCTAATAATATCCAATCCATAATGATGTTTCTCGATTTTACTATTGCGACCAATAAAGAAAAATTGATTGAAAAATACACGAAATTTAGTGAACTTCATAAAGATCAACCTCGCATACTGCTAGGCTTAGCAAACTGGATGATTGCAAGAAATAACTTTGAGGAAGCCAAAAATAATCTTAATCAAGTTATCAAGTTAGAGAAAACCACGAATGTAGGTTTATCTGCCAAAGTTGTATTAGCACAAATAGCGCTAGAAACTGGGAGATTAGATGAATCAAAAAAAATCATCGATGATATTTTAGTGTCAAATTCAAGTTATGATGAAGCTAATGTATTAAAAGCAAGAATATTGCTTGCAGAAGGTAATTCAGATGCTGCGATTATTTTTTTAAATAAGGTCATATGGAGCAAGGAAAATTCTGAGGAAGCTCATTTGCTATTGGCACAAATCTATCTCTTGAAAGGTGACCCAAAGCAAGCTGATACACATTTCATAAGTACACTGTCAATAAATCCAGCTAATTTACAAGCAGTGCTGTATGCCTACGATAAAGCACTTACAGCCAATGACCTTAAATTGGCAAAAGATATTATTCAAAAATCTTTAGATAGAGTTCCTAATAATATCCAATTTTTAGAGAAAATGGCTAATTTAAATATAATAGAAAAAGATTTGGCTAGTGCAAAATCAACTGTTCAGAAAATTGCAAATACTTCAAGTCCTTTAGCACATGATCTTGCCAGTTATTTTTTAGGACAAATACATCAAGAAGAAGGAGAATTTAATAAGGCTATCGAAATCTATTCTGAAATTTTAGAAAGATTACCTGAAAATAGTAATATTTTAATTAATATAGCTCAATGTTATGAGAAGTTGAATAAGCAAAGCCAATTAGTTGAATTTTTATCTAATTTGCGGACAAAGAATCCACATAATATTACAGCTGGCATACTTCTCGCTGAGACCTACATCGCTGATAAAAAAAATAACCTTGCTAATAATTTATTAACAAATATGATAAAAGATAAAATCACTAACCCTCAAGTCTATACTTTATTAGCTAATGTTAAATTAGCTAATAAAGATAACCAAGGGGCTCTAGATACTTATCTTGATGGTATTAAAATTTATCCAAACAATATAAAACTGTCTATATCAATTGCTAATCAATATGTAACCCAAGGCAATTATGATGCTGCCGTCACTTATTATGACGATTTACTAAATAACAATGAAAACTTAGAAATTGCAATTAATAACTTGGCTGTGATTTTAGCTGAAAATTATAGTAGTTCAGATAAGTTGAACCGAGCGGGTCTTTTAGCTGAAAAGTTAAAAGACTCAACTCAACCTTATTATAGAGATACTTATGCTTGGGTTTTAATTAAGCAAGGTAAATTTAACGATGGCATTAAAATATTAAATAAATTAGTAATGACTCAGCCCAATATTCCAGTATTTAGATATCATCTGGGAGTAGTTTATTACAGAACAGGCAACAACAGTGCGGCCATCAATGAAATTAAACAAGCATTAGAATTATCTAAAAAAACAAACAACTTTATTGAAAAAAAAGCTGCTGAAGTACTTTTAGATGACATTTTAGAAAAAACTAGAGGACATTCATTAGCCGTACAATAAATTTAAACCCATGAAACAACAAATCTTTTTCGTTAGATAAAATCTACATGACGACAATTTGTAATAAGTTACTAATATCTGCGGTTCATAAACAGTAAACTTAGTACAAACTATGCAGTGCATTGATTTTATGGATTAATTGAATTTTTACTCTATGGAGGTGGTATGAAAATTATAAACGTTATATACAGAGTTATTTTATTATTTATTGTAGCTTTTATAGTTGGTTGTGGATATCCGCAATTAACTCAGGAAGATGATGCCATAATTCCTTCAGACTACACCTATATTATAGGTCCTGGTGATAGTGTCAGCATTTTTGTGTGGGGCAATCCTGACATATCAACAACTGCACACGTTAGACCTGATGGGAAAATCACTATTCCACTAGCGGAGGATCTATTAGCTAGTGGAAAAACCCCATCGCAATTAGCTAGAGTAATGGAAAAAGTATTATCTAAATACGTAAGAGATCCGCAAGTCGTTATTATGGTATCTGGTGGGCAAGGCGTTTATAGCCAACAAGTTAGAGTTATTGGACAAATTAGTGGTGCTGGTACAGGTATGGGAATATCTGCACATTATTCAGCGAAAGCTTTTCCCTATAAAAAGGATATGACTTTACTTGATTTAATAATACAACTTGGTGGATTGGGACAATATGCTGATGGTAACGGTGCAAGTATTATTCGTAACATTGATGGAGAACCTCAGCATTTTGGCATAAGAATTGACGATTTAGTCGATAACGCTGATTTATCTGCAAATGTAAAAATACTGCCTGGCGATATCTTAATCATACCACAAGCATTTTTTTGAATATTAACAACATTGTTATGAATAGGTTACAAAACTACTATGCAAGAGCAATTATTTGAAATTTTATATATTTTAAAAGGTGCCTTTAAATATAAATGGACAATATTAATTATTGTTTGGATTTTATCTTTATCAGGTTGGACCTATGTTTTTTTAATGCCTGACAAATATACCTCAATCGCTAAGGTGCATGTTGAAACAAGAACTATGCTGCAACCTTTATTATCTGGAATGGCCATTGAAGCCGATGTCAGAGGACTACTTCGTGTAATGCAGCAGTTAATGTTTACTAAAGGGAATTTAGAGCAAATTACAAAATTATCAGATTTAGATAAAACGGTAAGAACACCAGCAGAACAAGAAGAGCTCATTAATGATTTAAAAAAAGATATACATATTAATGGCGGCACTGAAGATATGTTTAACATACAATATGAAGCAAGCAGTCCCGATATTGCTAAAAATGTTGTGCAAGCAGTATTAACTGTTTTTTCAGAACAAACCCAATTATCTACACATGGCAATTCTGACAATGCTCAACGTTTTATTGATGAACAAATTCAAGAATATGAAATGCGCTTAAGAAATGGTGAAAAAGCACGTGAAAATTTCAAACGTACTAATTTGGGTTTATTGCCAGGTCAAGGTGGTGATCAAATAGGTAAAATACAAGCAATGAGTAGGGAATTAGAAGAAGCCAAACTTAGTTTAAAAGAAGCCCTTTCTAGAAAAGAAAAATTGACTGAACAGTTAAATGAATCTTTAACTTCAGAACATGATGAATCTAAAAGTTCAACTGAAATTGCGTCTGTAGAAGATGATGCCCAAATTGGTACTCTTAAACAAAGAAAAAATGAGTTGTTAATTAAGTTCACAGAAAATCATCCAGAAATTTTACACATTAACAAAACCATAAAAGAGTTACAGATTCGCAATGCCTTAAAACAAGCTAAAGTTATTAATGCTGGTGGACTTGATACTGCAGTATTAACAAATCCCTATGTTCAAAGTATAAAAGTGGCGATTAATGAAGTTGATGCCAATATTGCTTCAATAAACTCACGAATTGAAATATTTCAGCAACGCTTATTAAAAGAACAGGACGAGCTAAACTCTAGACTTTCAATTGAAACAGAAATTGAAAACTTAAATAGAGATTATGCTCAAATAAAAAGCAATTATGACAGGTTACTTATGAGCCGTGAAACAGCAGCTATGTCTGAAAAAGTAGATACTCAAGCGGAAGCCTTAAAATTTAAGATTGCAGATGCACCCAATACACCACTTCAGGCATCTTCACCTAAACGTAAGCTTCTATATTCTGGGGTTTTAATAGTAAGTATTTTGATTGGTTTAGCTGTGGCCTTATTACTGTATCTAATAAGACCGACCTTTATGTCAATTTCACAATTGCGACAATTTACAGCATTACCTGTTTTAGGTGGTATCTCAATGAAATATAGTCCTAATGAACTCATAAAATATAAAAATGAAATGCTTAAATATACAGTTGGCGTTTTTTGTCTTTTAGTTGTCTATCTTGGCTATATGATGGCTGAAACTATAAAGATTACTTTTCTTAGTTTGTCTTTTTTTAGTTAAAGAAATTGTCTTTTATAGAGAGGTATAAATGAGTATTATTGAAAAGGCATTAAATAAATTAAATCGTGAAGGGAATGAATTAAACCCTATTGTAAATAGAGACTCTAATAATTCACCACAAAATAGTATATTGCTGTCAACTGAAGAACCTATATGTAAACAGAATAAAACATCTAACGTTAATGATGATAAAAATCCAATTATTGAAATTAATTGGAAACATTTATCTGATTTAGGTTTTGTAGCTCCAGGAAGTTCAAATACAGAAGCTATAGAAGAATATAGAAATATTAAGCGCCCTTTAGTGAATAATGCTTTTGGAAATGGTAGTGAGGGTATCATTAGATCTAATCTAATTTTAATAACTAGTAGTTTGCCTGGAGAGGGTAAAACTTTTACAGCCATAAATTTGGCATTAAGTATAGCCAATGAACTTGATAAAAAAGTTTTGTTGATAGACGCTGATGTCGCTAGACCCTCTGTATCAAAAACATTAGGTATAAATCAATCTCCAGGATTAATTGAATATCTTGATGGAGCGGATATTAATTTTTCTGACATTATTATTAGAACCAGTATTCCAGGTCTAAGCGTTATTCCAGCAGGTAAACTTCATAATTTCTCAACCGAATTATTATCAAGTAACAAAATGGCTTTATTTGTTGAAGAATTAAGTAATAGATATCCAGATAGAATAGTGATTTTTGATTCTCCACCATTATTAGCAGCTACTCAAGCGGAAGTATTAGCTAGGTTAGTAGGGCAGGTTGTACTCGTTATCGAAGCTGAAAAAACATTGCAAAATGTAGTCATGGAGGCTGTTGGAAAGCTAATTTCTTGTGACGTTGTCCTAGCAGTATTTAATAAGACGAAAAGAAATCTGGATATTAATTACTATGGCTATGGATATGGCTATGGTCATTATGCACATTAATATTCAAAGCATGAGATATAAATATCTTGCGTTACACGTATAAATACAAATTTACTACAGTCAAATATGAGTTCACAATCAAAAACGCCTCTAATCTTAGATCATTATAAATTACTGCCAGTTACATTGGCAGTTAGGTTGATATTTTTTACTATGACTAATTTATACATAATATTTTTTAGTCATCAAGCACTAGCAATTAGTTGGACCATTAATAAGACCATTCAGGCTCAAGAAATTTATTCTGACAATATTGCTTTAGCACCTTCTGGCAATCAGCAAGGTGCTTTTGTCGAAGCTATTAATCCAGGCCTTATGATTACCGGACAATCCGCTCTTTCGACTATGAATCTAAATTATAGAATGCAGAATTTATATAACGCTGGCGGCAATAACAGCCTCAATATCTATAATCAATTGCAGGCTAGTTCTCGTAGTACTTTTATTCCCAATACCTTATTTCTTAATTCAACTAGTTCTATCAGTCAGCAAAACATTAATAATAACCTGATAGGTGCGAGTAATATAAATGGATCAAGCAATAGTAGTAACGTTTATACCTTCGGCCTTGCACCTGTTTGGACGCCTCATATTTCCAATTATGCTAATGGTATTTTTCGGGTTAATGCTAACACCATAGCAACCAGTTCTAATGCAAGTTCGTTTACAAATAGTACGTTAGCACCCATTTCAAATACTTTTAATTTAATAGAAACCATGGGACTAAATAGTGGAGCTTATTTCCAGCGTGTAAGATGGAACTTAGCTTTTAATAACAATGAAAGCTTTGTAGAGAATAGCAAAAATATAAGTTATCAGAATTCAAGTGCAAGAATTGCTATTCCTTTTAATGCTTATTTTAATGTTTTTGTTCAAGGTGGTTATAGCAATACAAACTATCAATCTTTTACTGGGGCTAGTAATAATGGTGCTTATTACACTGCCGGTGGACAATGGCAACCAAGTCAACGTTTTAGTATGACAGTCGGAGCAGGTAACAATAGTTATATTACCGTTTTTATTTCACCTATATCTCGTTTAACATGGACAACTACGTATAGTGATAATTCAGTAGGAACCAGTTTTGGGCAATCGTCAAATACTGCCTCTACAACGACTTTGGGTACGAATGCTGCAGCCACTTCTGGAATAGGAGGCAACGGAAATTCTGGACAAAACTGGCAAACAGCATTGCGTTATCAGGCACCTAGGTCAACATGGAGTTTAACTCACATCAATACCACGACGACATCACAACAAATATTAGCTCAAAATCAGTTGTTAGTTAATCCTGTCACTAATCTGGGTCCCAATCAGTACATTATTAATAATCCTATTTTAACTAATAACGTGATCGTTTCAAGAGCGTGGAATTTGTCTGTATCTTTCAACCCTGGTAAAAGCACCGTCACACTCAATGCTTATGATCAAGATTATAGTTATTTAAATAGTAATGGAAATAATCAAAAGGTCATTGGGGTTAGTGGCAACTGGAACTGGATGTTTGCGAGCAAAACCAGCTTATATCTTAGACCGACATGGCAAACTATTAATAATCAAGGCTTTGCAAATAGTCAATATTATATGGCTATAGTTGGGTTGAATCGTGCCATTACACCTACGTTAAATGGCATACTTGAATTTCATCATATGAATAATTCATCTAATATTAGTAATATTAATGCCCTTAATCCAATAAATGGCTATCAAGAGAATAGGGTAACAGCCACACTTTCTATGAGATTTTAACTATGTATGATGGTTTTTATAATTTAAATAAAAAACCTTTTCAGTTGACTGCCGACAGCGACTTTTTTTTTAATAGTGCTGTACATAAAAGAGCCTTAGCTTATATGCACTATGGATTAACTCAAGGTGAAGGTTTTGTGGTGGTTACAGGTAAACCTGGAACTGGTAAGACCATGTTAGTTAAGCAATTAGTGGCTAGCTTAAATAATGAGAACATAACAATCGGCATTATGGTGTCATCCCAGGTAGGCGCGGATGATTTATTGAAAATAATATCGGCAACTTTTGGTCTTTCGTATGAAGGAGAAGATAAATCGACACTTTTAGCACGGATAGAATGTTTTTTTATTCAACAAGCAATGGAAGGCAAAAGAGTGCTGATGATCGTTGATGAAGCGCAAAACCTTCCAAAAGATGCATTAGAAGAATTGCGTATGCTGTCTAATTTTGAATTGTCAGGAAAATCGCTTTTTCAAACCTTTTTGATAGGTCAACAACAATTAAGTGAGGCTTTATTGTTACCAGAAATGGAGCAATTAAAACAACGTATCGTCGCTACCTATCAATTAAAAGCTTTAAATGCAGAAGAAACTAAAAACTACATTTTGTTTCGTTTAGAAAAAGCAGGTTGGCAAAATACTCCACAATTTGAGGATGAGGTTTTTAATACAATTTACTCATATTCTGAAGGTATACCTAGACGCATTAATACCTTTTGCGATAGAGTTTTATTGTTTGGGTATTTAGATGAACTAAAAGTGATTAATTTATCCGCTATTGAAAAAGTTATAGCCGATATTGAAGATGAATCTTCATTTACAACGGATGTATTACAAGAAGCCTCATTTAAAAACAGCACCATAAACAATTCTGTTGATGAACGTATTCTAAGCTTAGAAAAAACTGTTATTAATTTGCAACAAACGATAGCTAAGGAGCGTGCTTTATTACGTAAAGCCATTTTATTACAACTTGATATGGATACCGTTTATGAGGAACCTCTTTAAAGCAAAGTGATGTATCAATAAATTTTAAGTGACTATCTATGAAAACAACCCAAATAAATGCTCTGACAATTGATGTAGAAGATTACTTTCAAGTATCTGCCTTTGAAGCTTACATAGCTAAAAATCAATGGGATAGCGTGCCCCATAGAGTTGAAAAAAATACTCATAAAATATTGGATCTGTTAGATAAAAAACAAGTAAAGGCTACTTTTTTTACCTTAGGCTGGATTGCTGAGCGCTATCCAGAAATCATTAAGCGTATCGTAGCAGATGGCCATGAATTAGCCTGTCATGGCTATGAACATATTCGAGTAACTGAACAGACACCGAATCAATTTAGATCAGATGTTTATAAAGCAAAGAATATCCTAGAACAATTAAGTGGAAAACAAGTTAAAGGTTATCGAGCGGCTAGTTACTCAATTAATGCTAGTAATTTATGGGCTTTAAATGTGCTACAAGAGCTAGACTTTAAATATAGCTCCAGTATTTATCCGGTTAAACATGATTTATACGGTATGCCTGATGCGCCTAGATTTATGTTTGAACCAATATCGAATAAGGATTTTAAAGAAATTCCTATTACTACGATTCGATTTGGCAATAAAAATTGGCCATGCGGAGGAGGGGGGTTCTTTAGGTTTTATCCCTATGCCTTATCAAAATGGGCGTTGAATCGAGTTAATCAACACGAACAACAATCGGCTATTTTCTATTTCCATCCTTGGGAAATAGATCCTAAACAACCTAGGCAACAAGGCTTAGCTTTTAAAACCCGTACTCGACATTATCTAAACTTAGAGAAAATGGAAGCTAGAATAAACCAGCTCTTAACTGATTTTAAATGGGATACGATGGAAAATGTATTTGATATTAACCCAAGGTCAAAACCATGATTAAAACACTGACGATTGAAGATTACTCGCGCTGGGATGACTTTGTTAACGCTAATAATGAAGCGACTTTTTTTCATCAGTCCGGTTGGCAGCAAGTGATAAGTAAAGCCTTTGGCCATAACACTTATTATATCTATGTTGAACACAATGGCCACATAACGGGCATATTACCATTGGTACATATTAAGAGTTTATTTTTTGGCAATAGCTTAGTTTCAATTGCGCCTTGTGTTTATGGCGGCATAGTCGCTATTGATGAAGCATCCTATACTGAACTTGATCAAGAAGCTTGCCGCTTGGCTACTGCTCTAAAGGTAGATTACTTGGAAATGAGAAATCAGGTTCAAAAAACACCTGAAAGACCTTATAAAGAACTTTATGTTTCTTTTAGCAAAGAGCTAGATGCGGATGTTGATAAAAACTTTTTAGCAATACCTAGAAAACAACGAGCGATGGTGAGAAAAGCTATAGATGCTGGATTAAATAGCGTGATAGATAAGGATGTTAATAGGCTATATCGAGCTTATTCCGAAAGTGTTAGAAACCTAGGTACACCGGTTTTTTCAAAAAAATATTTTCAAACCCTTAAAGATGTATTTTCAGATCAATGTGAAATACTCACCGTACTTCATAATGGCTATTTAGTTGCTAGTGTCATGAGTTTTTATTTTAAAGATCAAGTATTACCTTACTATGGTGGTGGCACGGAATTAGCCAGAAATCTTAAAGGCAATGACTTTATGTATTGGGAAGTTATGCGTCGTGCGGTAGAAAAAGGTATTAAAGTGTTTGATTACGGGCGCAGTAAAATCGGTACCGGTTCTTATAGTTTTAAAAAGAATTGGGGCTTTAACCCAAAGCCTATCTACTATGAGTTTTATCTTGTAAATGCCAAAACCATGCCTGACATTAATCCCCTAAATCCTAAATATAAATACTTTATTGCTGCCTGGAAACGCTTACCTTTAGCGGTAAGTCAATGGGTCGGCCCTTGCTTATCAAAAGATTTAAGTTAAGCGAGCATTAAATTATGCAAGACTTATTATTTCTAGCGCATCGTATTCCTTATCCCCCTAATAAAGGCGACAAAATACGCTCCTATCATTTGTTAAAGTATTTAAGCGCAACTTACAAAGTACATCTAGGTACTTTTATTGATGATCCCATTGATTGGCAGTATACCGATAAACTTGATGCTCTGTGTGCAAGCACTTGTTATATTGAGCTTAAGCCCTTACTAGCTAAAATAAAAAGTGTACAAGGCTTATTGACTGGCGAGCCACTTAGCTTACCTTATTATAAAAATAAGCGCATGCAAGCATGGGTTAATCAAACATTAACTACTCATTCGATTACTAAAGTGCTGATATTTTCATCGGTTATGGCCCAGTATATTAATCAAGATCATGATGTTGATAGGGTCGTAGATTTTGTTGATGTGGACTCTGACAAGTGGCGACAATATGCACAACGTTGTAAAGGTCTTAAGCACTGGATTTATCAACGCGAAGCCCAGTATTTATTAGGCTACGAAAAAACCATAGCCAAGCAGGCTAGGGCGAGTATTTTTGTCTCGGAGCAAGAAGCTGTGTTATTTAAAACATTGGCTCCTGAACTGCGTCATAAAGTTACCCATATTAATAATGGCGTAGATACTGAGTATTTTTCACCTGAACTAAGTTTTAGCTCACCTTATGCCGATTATGATCAGGTTATCGTCTTTACAGGTGCTATGGATTATTGGGCTAACGTAGATGCTGTTGTCTGGTTTGCAAACGCTATTTTTCCATTGATAGCCAAACGACAGCCCTATGTGAAATATTATATCGTCGGATCTAAACCGACTAAAGAGGTATTAGCTTTAGCGACTAATGCCATCGTAGTGACGGGGGGCGTTGATGATATAAGACCCTATCTTGCTCATGCCCACTTAGTAGTGGCACCCTTAAGAATAGCAAGAGGCATACAGAATAAGGTGTTAGAAGCGATGGCCATGGAAAAACAGGTAGTGGCTACAACATCTGCCATGGAAGGTATCGCTATCCAACAAGAACTTGCTGTTAGTGTCGCTGATAGTATTGAAGACATAGCCCATGAAATTATTGAGCAATTACAAAAAAACCTACCCGCACATCAAAATCGTGATTTTGTCTTAGCTCAGTTTAGTTGGGAGCATAACGTAAAACATTTGTTAGATTTATTGCAAGTAGAGTTGCCAACTTAAGGCGCAATTATGATTGAATACTTTTTATAGGATAGGATGTGCATAACATAGTGAAGCGCATCACCGCGATAGAACGATGTGCTTCACTTTGTTTCAACTCAGCGTATAGAGGGTCTTTTTATTTATTACGAGTTAACATAAACAGGAATAGCAACTATGTGTGGAATTGTTGGCATCTTTGATCTCAAAGAAAAACGAGAAATTAATCGTGAGTTGTTGTCGCGTATGAATGAAAGCCAACATCATCGTGGTCCCGATGAAGGCAATCTTCATATAGAAGCAGGCCTAGGCTTCGGCCACCGACGCTTATCGATTATTGACTTAAGTAGTGGCCAGCAACCTATGATCAGTGCTGATAACAATGCGGTACTTACTTATAATGGTGAAGTTTATAATTTCTTAGACTTGAAAAAAGTGCTAGAAGCTCTGGGTTACCACTTTAAAACGCATTGTGATACCGAGGTCATTTTGTATGCTTGGCAAGCCTGGGGTGAGGCATGTGTACAGCGCTTTCGGGGCATGTTTGCTTTTGCGATATGGGATAGAGAACAACAAACTTTGTTTTTGGCTAGGGATCGCTTAGGTGTTAAGCCCTTATATTATGCAGAATTAAGCAGCGGTCACTTCATTTTTAGTTCCGAATTAAAAGCACTTAAACAACATCCAGACTTGCCAAAAACCTTTGATGCTACGGCTATCGAAGATTATTTTGGTTTTGGTTATATTCCAGATCCGAAAACTATTTATAAAAACGTTTATAAATTAGAGCCAGGGTATTGCTTGACCCTAAAGCGAGGTCAGCCTAACTATAAGCCTAGACAATATTGGAACCTAAGTTTTACACTTAGACCCGCACAAGATGAACAAGCGACAGGCGAAGAACTCATAGCGCGTTTACGCGAGGCCGTTAAAATAAGAATGGTTGCAGACGTACCTTTAGGTGCATTTTTATCCGGTGGCGTCGATTCCAGTGCCATTGTCGCAATGATGGCTGGTTTATCAAAAGATCCTGTTAATACCTGCTCTATATCCTTTGGTGATCCTGCTTATAATGAATCAAAATTTGCAGCCCAAGTCGCCGAACGCTATCACACCCAACATCGTGTCGAACAAGTCAATGCCGATGATTTTAGTTTAATCGATCAATTGGCAGGACTCTATGATGAACCTTATGCCGATAGTTCAGCATTACCAACTTATAGAGTCTGTGAGCTGGCTAAAAAACAAGTCACCGTGGTGTTATCAGGTGATGGCGGTGATGAAAACTTAGCCGGTTATCGACGTTATCGTTGGCATCAATACGAAGAACAAATGCGCTCTTGGTTACCGTCCAGCATTAGAAAACCCTTGTTTGGCTTGTTAGGGCAGGTCTATCCTAAGGCAGATTGGGCGCCTAAGTTATTCAGGGCTAAATCAACGTTTGAATCAATTTCACGAGATTCATTAGAAGGTTATTTTCATAGTGTTTCAACCTTATCCAATGAATTACGTAATAACTTATTTAGCCCACAACTAAAACAAGAATTACAAGGCTACAAAGCAGTAGAAGTTTTCAGGCGACATGCCGCTAATGCACAAACGGACAATCCCTTATCCTTAGTACAGTATTTGGATATAAAAACCTATTTGCCCGGAGATATTTTAACTAAAGTCGATAGAGCCAGTATGGCTCATGCTTTAGAAGTTAGAGTTCCGTTACTGGATCATGAATTAGTGGAATGGATGGCAGGGTTATCACCCGATATGAAACTTAAAGGTCGAGTCGGTAAATATATATTTAAGAAATCCTTAGAAAGTTATTTATCAGATGATATTTTATATCGGCCTAAAATGGGTTTTGCCGTACCGTTAGATGCTTGGTTTAAAGGGCCATTAAAACAAAAAGTCAGAGAGGCCTTATTGGGAGAAACTATGAAGCAATGTGGTTTGTTTAATCAAGCGTTTATAGAACAGATGGTCAATCAACATCAAAGTGGCTTGAAGGATTATAGTACACCGATTTGGTCATTACTGATGTTTGAAGCCTTTTTAAGAACTAATAGCTAAATTGTTTTTTTATCTAAGAGGCTATTAAGAGTGCAATTTGAAATAATGCCAATCGTGCATTAATTTAACATAATATACATTATGCGAACTATTATATGATAGCTTTAAAGTAGTCACGCCTAGGCCCGCAATGTGTAAATCAATTTTTAAGATTCGTTATAGCTTTGGAGATTTGTTATGAGTAATTTAGCCTTTGAGATTGGCTTTGATCATTATCGTTTTGATTTAGCCTTAGACCTAAGTAGATTTAGCGAGGAACATCTACAGCAAGTCCAATACGGATTTGAAGCGGGGAAAATTCAAAATGTATCAAAACAACACATTAACAAGTTTGAGAAAAAAATACTGAGCATCAGAGATCGCTGTTTAAAAAATGGCTATGAGGTCACTATTACGGCTAATGACTTAAAAGAAAAATTACAGCAGACTAACGGTGTTTGTCCCATTACTGAAGAACCTTTTACCTTTGCTCTTCAGGAGATGACGGATTGGTCAGTTGATAGAGTTGATAACACGCGTGGATATTGTCCTGATAATATTGAGATTGTCTCTGTAAAGGCTAATAAAGCCAAAGGAGATTTAGACTTGGAGCATATCATTGAGCAAGCGGTGTGCAAGTATAATCCAAATAGTTTACTAAGTCAGAGACAGTGGTATTTGCTGGGTCAATTTTATTTTCGTCGATTAACGCTAACAGAGCCGGTATTTATGACTGACATATTACTATCATCTCCTGTTGTTTTTTTTAAAGTGCTTTGTCTACCTTTTTATATGCCCAAGGAGAATTGCAGCAAAACTTTATTAAACTTACTCTCTAAATACGGCAGCAATGAAACAGTCATAAGAACCCAAAAACTACTGACTAAACGACGCAAAAAACATCCTTATAAAGGCCTGCATTTGGTAGTGAGCAGCCCTAAACTAAGTGACGCTATTTTTTCTTTTTTTACAGTTATCGCTGAGAATTATTTAGAATTTGATGAGGTATTAACTGCCATCTTTTTTCATATGAACCCCGATATAATTTCTGAAGAATCTTATCAACCTTTTAGCGATAAAGAAAAAAATATTTGAAAGATAGCGCACTTAAATAGTTAACTAGCAAACAAAAACACTCAGAAATACCCAACAAATAAATGCTTACAGAACAACATAGCTCCAAGTAGTCATAAATAGGTTAAAATAGGTGCGTAGCAGCGCTTAAAAATCAAGCATATCCTCGATAATAATTGACGATAGCCCCACTCTCTCCCCTGCCCTTGCCTTGTTACGTATGACGTTTGATTGATTAAGTTAGCAGTAAAATTATTAAAGGATGATAAACCGATGACTCAGAATGAATGTTTCCAAATTGCAAAATTAGCACTATTTAATGTAAAACTTCTCACTGAACTAGAGAACATAGGGCATGAAGAGCTAAAATACCTCATTAAAGATGTCCATGAAAAATTAAGCATAGAAGAAAAACCTGCCTTAATTAATCAAAGTACTTATTTGCAGTTTGCTTATGTCACCTTAGTATGGCTCTGGGAATCAATCAACATAAAAGATAAAGACGATTTCTTTATCAAACTTAAAGCTAGGGCCAATAAAAGAGAGCTGGCATTTCCTGATGCCAGTCAAATCAGTGGTGAGCGTGCTCTTTCTGATTGGAAGATACTGGTTTCATTGCTAAGAAATGCACTGAGCCAAGGCAGCGTTGAGATAGAAAATGATGCTTTTATTTTTTCAGATCAAAAAAAGTTTGGCAAAAGAAAAGAAATAGTACCGACAACACTTACTATGAATGCAATAGAATTAGCCCATATCAGTGAAACGGTGTTTTGGACAATTAACGAAATAATAGCGCCAACATCAAAACAAAAAATCGTATAAGTTACGCTTTATAAAAATCTAGCGAAATTTAATATCCACCGCAGAAAAACTCCAACTTTAAAGCATATTCCATAGACCAACATTGACTAGGTACTTATGATGATCTATGGATTTAAGGGGGTGCTTAGACTCTCGCTTTAAATAAAGAATAAGGCATTTTTAGTAACAGCTACAATGCCGATATAAACAATGCAGGCCATTGCTGCTATAAACGCAAGCCATTTTTCCGCACCATGACGTTTCATTACAAATACACCTAAGCCAATATAAGCGATTAACACTAATAGTTTAGCGACTATCCAGCCATATTCACCCGATAACCAAGCGCCTTGATACACTAAGGCAAATCCACTGCCGATTAGCAAGGTATTAATGATATGCGGCGTAATGTTAAACACCTTCCTTTTAAGTAAGCTTGGATTGATTTCTGACAAAATCACTCGACCCACAAAACTAATCAGGGATAAAAGAATAAAGGTTAAATGTATGGTTTTAAGCATGAGTTTCTCAAGGTTAAAGTAGCATAATAAACGCTACTATTGGAGGAAGGTTCTGTATTGGGCAGATACCGTTATTTTTGTGTATTAAGATATTGGCTGATGACACCCTGCAACTGTTCTTTATTAAGCACCTGATTGTCCACTTTAAGATAAGCTACGGCTTCATCGATATGAAGTGTCACCTCTTCTACGCCATTCAACGTTAATATCTCAGTAGCAAAGGCATCTGACTCTTGTGCAGTTAATTGTTCAAGTGAAATTAGTAAATTTGCCCAATAACGCGGTGGCGTCATACTAAAAGACCATAGCAACCAGCTAGCGGCAATCGCGGCACAAAATATAAAGACACCACTGGCGCCGTAAGCACCATAACACCAGCCGCCAACGCCTCCACCAATGCCTGCACCTAAGAACTGACAGGTCGAATAAACGCCCATGGCTGTACCTCTTAAATCACCCGGAGCTGTTTTAGAGATTAATGACGGCAAAGTGGCTTCTAATAAATTAAAGCCGGTAAAGAATAACCAAAGAAAACCAATAATGCCGGGTAAGCTAGAATGAAATTGCATGAGCCCCAAATCAGCGATGACTAATGCAGCGATAGCACCTATAAAAACCGGCTTCATCTTGCGTTTTTTCTCAGCCAAAATGATAAAAGGAATAATGGCGGCCATTGATATCACAAAAACCGGTAAATAAACCTGCCAATGCAGCGCGGGCAATAGCCCTGCATCTCTTAACAATAAAGGTACGACGACAAAACTGGCAGTTAAAATGGCGTGTAAAACAAAAATACCATAATCCAAACGTAATAAATTTGGATTCTTTAATATCTTAATGAACTGCCCAGGCACCAGTTCGGCGTCTCGGTGTTTTTTAGATTGTTTAGGATTAGGGACTTTGTAAAGTATGACTAAAATAGCCAGCAAAGAGAGTATGGCAATCAGCCAAAATATACCATGTACACCAATAAAACCCGCGATGACTGGACCTGCGGTAATGGCTATACCAAAGGAAACACCAATACTGAGGCCGATGATGGCCATGGCTTTAGTACGATGTACTTCTTGAGTTAAATCGGCGACTAAGGCCATGATTGGCGCTGCGATAGCTCCAGAACCTTGTATGGCTCGACCTAATAATACCCCGTAAATACTGGTGGATAATGCGGCTACCACGCTACCTGCAAAGAATAGTAGCAAGCCGATGATAATGAGTTTTTTTCTACCGTACCTATCCGACATCAAGCCAAAAGGAATCTGTAAAATAGCCTGTGTTATGCCATAAATCCCAATCGCCATGCCGATTAATGAAGGCGTTGAGCCATCCAATTGTTCAGCGAATAACGATAACACCGGCATAATCAAAAATAGACCCAGCATACGCAAAGCATAAATGCTGGCCAAGGAAGCTACGGCACGTTTTTCCGATGTGGTCATCGGACTAGTAATATCCTGCGTGTTTGTCAAAACCGGTCGCTCCTTTGCGCCTAAATGTTTGAGTGATTATGCGTTGCCAAAACAACGCTTAAAAATAACTAAGTTTATTATATTAACATTAAACTGCGTTCTGCTTTGAAACTCGCTTAAGTTAAGTGTTTTCATAAAAGCGTTTTAAATAAAAACCCGTATAAGAGGCGGCACATTCTGAAACTTGCTGGGGTGTGCCTTCGGCAATCAAGGTTCCGCCACCATCACCGCCTTCTGGCCCCATATCAATGACCCAATCAGCGGTTTTAATAACATCTAAATTATGCTCAATAATTATGACCGTATTACCATGGTCGCGTAAGGTATGTAAAACACCTAATAACTGCTTTATATCATGAAAATGTAGGCCGGTCGTAGGCTCATCTAAAATATATAAAGTTCTGCCCGTATCGCGTTTGGATAGTTCCTTGGCTAATTTTACCCGCTGAGCTTCGCCTCCTGACAAAGTGGTCGCATTTTGACCTAAGGTAATATAACTTAAACCCACTTGAGTGAGGGTTTGTACTTTTCTGGCTAAGGTAGGTACAGCGCTAAAAAATGCACAGGCATCTTCAACGGTCATATCTAAGACTTGATTGATAGTTTTGCCTTTATAACGAATTTCTAAGGTTTCACGATTATAGCGTTTACCATTACAGGCATCGCAATGCACAAAAATATCGGGTAAAAAGTGCATTTCAACTTTAATAACACCATCACCTTTACAGGCTTCACAACGACCACCTTTCACATTAAAGCTAAAACGTCCGGGCGTATAACCGCGTGAACGTGCTTCTGGCGTGGCAGAGAATAATTCCCTAATCGGTGTAAATAAACCCGTGTAAGTGGCAGGATT
>CAMDNJ010000048.1 GCA_945902915.1 Crenothrix polyspora
TAAACTTAAACATAAACGACCGGTAATGGGTGAAGTAATACGTGTATATAAGAGTTGCAGCTTGGCATTTGCCACCAAACCCAGATCTATTTCTATAATACCTTTATATTGATTGATTAAAGCTTCTTGCGTAACCATCTGTTGGGCGGCAATAGAATCTTGTTCTAACAAAGTCTTATAACGGACTAGATCGATTTGGGCATTTTTTAGCAAAGCCTCATCACGTTGCAACTGGCCTTCTGCCTGCATCAATAAGGCTTGATAAGGACGCGGATCAATTTCTGCCAACAAATCGCCTTCTTTAACCATCTGGCCTTCAGTAAACACCACTTTCATCAATTGGCCATCGACTCTGGCTTTCACCGTCACCGTTCTTAACGGCGTGACCGTGCCTAAGCCCGTCAGATAAACAGGAAAATCAGCCTGCATAGTGGTATCTATGGCTACGGCAATAGCTGCATCAGCCTCATCTTTAGCTCGCCCACCTTCACCATGACCTCGTTTACCTTCTACACTGCCCTTTGGATTATCAGGAGTGTCAGAGGCTGGTTTAAAATGATAAACAGCAGCGCTTACCGCCACTAACATCAAAATACCAAAGACTATAAACGTGTTACGTTTAGAGGTAATAGGCGTTAATTTAGCTTGTTTATCTAGGCTCATGGGGATAACTTAGGTTAAATGTTGAGTGCGGATCGCTTGTATGCCGGCTAAAGAAAATTGTACAACATGTTCAGCAAAGGCTGTGCTGTCGCTCAAATCACTAGGGTGATTAGGGAAATGCTTAGCACTTTGCATATGTTTTATACGTAATAGCTGAAAACACTGGCCCATAATACTGGTATGGCAATACTGAATACGCTGCTCGGTCGCCGCCTGCCCCAGACATTCTTTTAATAGAGCCAACATTTTCAAGCGTTGTGGATTAATCTCTTTTTCCAAAATATCGGCCAGTAAACGCGTAGGCTGTGCCATTTCTTTATTGATAATAGCAAAGGAATAAGAGTTTTCATCAGCAACTCGGCCTATCAAGGAGCGAATTCTTCCCGCCAAACGTAGTTCAGCAGAGGCATGCTCTGCAATACCGCCATCAGAAGGATAAAGAGTAAGTTCTTGATTAAAGGCAAAACGCCAAGCTTCCAGATACAGGGTTTCTTTATCACCAAAATGATAATTAACCGAAGCAATATTGGTTTCTGCTTGCTCACAAATACCGGCAATGGTTGATTCTTGAAAGCCTTGCTCGGCAAAAATACGACTGGCTGCGGTTAATAAACGCTCTCGGGTTTTACCCGACTTTGTTTTCATAGCTTTTATGTCCACTAAAATTTAAGCTTAATAGTAACTGATAACTTAAATTAAAACGAACAATTCAAATGCGCATTTGATAACGGCCTCAACGAACCACAACAAGTCATTATTCTAGCTAAACATTTAAATGCAGGTCAGCTGAACTTTTTATTGAGTGGCTTACACGGGTGTCAGTAATAAACTGACATGTTAGACTAAATTAACTGTTTTTATTAACAAAATTAGCATTTTTTATCTCTATATAGGTATTCCTACGGATTGACCCGCTGAATATAAAACCTATAAACTGTACCTAACAGTGAGAGCAACACTTTGTTAAGCGTAAGTCATGAACCTAAGCAATCACTAAATCACTTTATTTCTTTAAACAGTGAGCTTTTTCGTCAATTAAATACCCCTAGCCGATCAGCAGCTTAAAGTTTTTACTAAGCTACACAAGCTATTAGTCGTGTTAGAGAACTCACTCAACCCGTCAGTGTAGTTATTAGTCCTTAAATAAACATCCCTAGACTAGCTAGGGATTTCGCTAGAGGCTTTAGAATTTTATTTAAACTGCTTAATACAGTTATTAAGAATGTTAGTAACTTCGCTAAGCTACTTAATAGCCTTATGCAATTGATCCGTAGAGTTATTGTAGCACTTAAACAATTGTTTTAACCGTGGAGCGAACTATCCAACTTAATCACCACCCTTATTATTTCTTTTATTATTAACTTAGGCCTAATTATGCTACAAAAAAATTTTATACCCGCCGCTGACCAAGATTTTCATGCTTGGTTCGAACATTTAACGACCAGCCTTAGCCTTAGCATTAGCGCTTGTGCGACTAGTGATGATATTGTGGCCATGCAAGCCGCACAAGCTGACTTTAAAACGCAGACGCTTAATGCCACTAATATGGCCGCTTTAGCAAAACAAGCGACTAGTAATAAAACCGAAAGTCGCCTACGCGCCGAAGACTTAATCCGCACCGTAGCTAAACGCATTAAAGCCCACGTTGATTACAATGCTGGCCTAGGTGCACAGCTGGGCATTATTGGCCCTAGACACCAACAAGATTTGGCTAAAGCGCATCCTATACTTAAAGGCATTGATTTAACGGGCGGCCAAGTGTCTTTAAGTTTTACTAAATACCAAAGTGATGGCATTAATATTTACTGTAAACGCGACGGTGATCTGGACTTTGTCTTGCTGGCTAGGGCCACCATATCACCTTATATAGACACTCGCCCCTTACTTCAAGTCGGCATACCCGAACTGCGGCATTATTGTGCTGTTTATATGTCAAAAGACCAACAAATTGGCCATTACAGCGATGAAGTCATTATTAACTGCACACCTTAGATCTTAGCTAGCTATTAAAAATTGCACGGAAACCATGGGCTATCTTAGTAAAAGGTAGCTTAACTTGATCGCTATGATGTTATTCAGCTCGATAAATAAAGCACTATGGTAATTATACAAACTCCTTTAGGCCCTGTTGAACACATCGCTTTTCCTGGTAGACTTTTAAAACTCGGTGATTTTGATGTCATGACTGTCACTCAAGTACAGCGACGACTAAATGCAGTGGGTTGCGGACCGATTGCCGAAAATGGTTTTTATGATAATGACACTAAAAACGCCATTAAACGTTTTCAGATTCGCTACCCAGATGTCAGTGGCCATACTCTGGTCGTCGATGGCATTTTGGGTACACTGACTTGGGGCGCGCTGTTTGGTGCTCAGTCCATTAGCACTTATAGTTCTGCACCCTCACTACTCACACAAGCGGCAATTAACTATGCGACTACTCAAATTGGCGTGCTTGAAGATCCTTTAGGTTCAAATCGAGGCCCTGTGGTTGATCAATATCAACAAGCCATCGGCCTAAATCTTGAAGCTGGCAAACCTGGTTATTATTGGTGTGTAGCCTTTACCTATTATTGCTATCAACAAGCTGCAATTACCTGTGGCTTAAGCTGTAATCCACATATAAAAACGGCAGGTGCGCTAGATCATTGGAATAAAGTTAAAACTAATCCCGGTATCACACGCATATCTCGCACTCAGGCCATAGCTGACCCTAGCCTGATTAAGCCAGGCGCCTTATTTATTATTGATTATGGTAATGGCCTAGGTCATACCGGCATCGTTACCGAAATTGCTCAAGGTAGACTGGTTACTATAGAAGGCAATACTAATGGCGGTGGCTCTTGTAATGGTATTGGCGTCTTTATGCGAAACTCCCGAAAAATATCAGAGATTACCCGAGGCTTTATTGATTACAGCTCGTTTTGAATGGGAACGCTACATCCCATATACTGCTCGTGTTACCAAGCCCTGCCAGAATGATGCAACGTTTACTTGTGTAGATAGAGTAGATAATGGCTAAAATAGCGAGATACTTTAATAGTGACACTATGAATCACATTTAAGCATCAAATTACTCGCTGACTGTGAAGCCTGCGCTTTTATACCTAACAATCTGTTATTATAGGCATTAATATGACAGCAATTCGCTGTCCTTGTGCTTATATGAGTTATCTGTGAATACTGCTGCCTTTTCGTCCTTACCTTTAAAACCTGCTTTACTTGAAAACATAGAATCCTTGGGTTATACCCATTTAACGCCGATACAAGCTGAAAGCTTACCTCATATACTCGAAGGCAGAGATGTCATCGCTCAAGCTAAAACCGGCAGTGGTAAAACAGCAGCCTTTGGCATAGGTTTATTATCGCGCTTAGATTTGACTAGCTTTAGAGTACAAGCGCTAGTGATTTGCCCCACGCGAGAATTAGCCGATCAAGTCTGTAAAGAAATCCGACGCTTGGCGCGCTTCACCCAAAATATTAAAGTATTATCTTTATGTGGCGGCGTGCCCTTTGGCCCGCAAATTGGCTCTTTAGAACATGGCGTACATATCGTAGTTGGTACACCGGGGCGCTTACAAGAGCATTTACGCAAACGCAGCTTACGTTTAAGTAATCTCAAAATGTTGGTGTTAGATGAAGCCGATCGCATGTTGGACATGGGCTTTGAAGAAGTCATCACCGATGTCATTTCTTATGCACCCACGCATCGACAAACCTTGCTATTTTCTGCGACCTATTCTGATCCTATCCGAGAAATCAGTCAGCAATTTCAATTTAAGCCGGTTTCGGTCAGCATCGACAGTAATCATCAAGAAGGCGCAATAGACCAACGTTTTTATCAAATAGAAAAAGCCCAGCGCCTCAATGCTTTAGGTTATTTATTGTCTTATCATCGACCTGAATCGAGCGTGGTGTTTTGTAATACTAAAAGAGAATGCCAAGACATTAAAAACGCGCTGGATAACTGCGGTTTTTCTGTACAAACCTTGCATGGCGATTTAGAACAAAAACATCGCGATCAAGTATTGGTGCGCTTTGCCAATAAAAGTTGTTCTATTTTAGTGGCAACCGATGTCGCTGCACGTGGACTCGATATTAAAGAGTTACAAGCGGTGATAAATTATGATCTACCTTGGGACCCTGAAATTTATGTGCATCGCATAGGTCGAACGGGTCGTGCAGGCAAAAAAGGCTTGGCCTTAAGTTTATGTACCGAAGCCGAATTAAATCGTGTCACTGCCATTGAAGACTATCAAGACACTAAAGTGCGCTGGGATGACGTAGCACCCTTTCAGATGAACTATCAAGCGCGCTTTGAACCACCTATGGTGACCTTGTGGATTAATGGTGGCCGCAAAGATAAAATGCGACCTGGTGATATCTTAGGTGCCTTAACCGGCGAAACCGGCATTTTAGGCTCTGAAGTCGGACAAATTGATATTTTTGATGGCCATGCTTATGTCGCCATTAAGCAAGCGAGCGCTGATCAAGCCCTAGCCTGTTTAACTAAAGGTAAAATTAAAGGCCGGAATTTTATGGTACGAAGATCGCAGTGGGATTAACTGCCTTGTAACGATAACAGCAAATGTTCAACTAGAGTTGTGTACAGAGATTTTATAAAAAAAGGCGGCTTTTACCGCCTTTTTAATAGTAGGACTTAGGCTGCTTTAAATAATCTACGACGACGGACAGTCGCTAAACCCAAAGCACCAAAAGCCAGCATAGCTAAGATTTCTGGTTCAGGTACTGAGCCTTCAATCGGAATAGTAGCACCAAAACCATCTAAATAAACATAACCCGCGTGACCGCCGTAAGGGCAATCTGAGGCTAACAAAGACAAGGTGAAGTTGTGTCCGACTGCGTTTGCTGCAACCAAGTCAACTTGTTCTGTTACCCAACCACTACTGAACCAGTTATTATTATTAAAAGCAGTCCAAGTTACGCCTGTAGTACCTGCGCCAATACTTCCGGCTGAACTGTAAGCACGACTGACTAAGTCTGTATTAGTAGTGTCATCACGTAACGTCAGTGAAAAATAATCCGAATCTGGCAGCCCATGAGAAGCCTCCAATACGGCGTTCCATGCGAAGAAAATATTGTTATCGGCATAGCCTAGTACCGATTGAGAAATCGTAGACACCGACCAGTTGTTAGTACTATCGTTCACACGTACGGAATTTTTATCGGAATAAACTCTATTGGCGCCAGTAATAGGGTCAAGGCCGCCAGTCATGATAGTGTTATTGGCTGTGCCGCTCGCATATTGGGGAGCTGTCGGCAGGGTAACACCCGTATAAGGTACGTAAATAGGTGGATTAACATCACCGTTAGCGCTCCAGTTACCCCCACCTTGCGTCCAACCACTCAGATCACCGGCTTCAAAGCCACCATTGGTAAAACCTGCTGCATAAACTGAACCCGAAACCATTAAGCCGATGGCTAAAGCTAATTGTGTTTTTTTCATACTATATACTCCTAAAGAATTTAACTTAGATTAGTTGATGACTAAATAGCAAGAATATAGTTGATTGACGTTAACTATATTTTGCTATTCAAAGCTATAAAAGCACTATGCATGCCATATTAATTTATTATTACTAACTTATTGAATAACAGAACCTTTATAGGCTTAAAACTAAGAGTTATTAGCTTATTAGTGGCTTATCAGCTTATAAGTGTAAAAAACCCTGACATTATTTTAGGTTTATAAGTTAAATCTTTTATTCTATCTAGGATGATGGTAGTTATTCTCAATCTAATTTAAAGAGCGAATGAATACACGAGACTAATAATTTCATTATATTTCAATAATATATAAGACAATTAACTTTAAGTTTAGATATTAGATAGAGTCGTAACTGGCCATAACAACAGGTTTATTAACTAATAAGATGATGATGAGTGTAAAAAATACTGACACTGGACTCAATATTAGCGACTATGGCGACAGCGCGGCCGCTTTGCATGTAGTCGTTCATAAATAATATCCAAGATAATGAAGTGTAAAAGATTAAGCGCTGCTATCGGTTTTGTATTTAACTAGAATAGCCAAAATGGTTGATGTACGGTTGCAAAGTATCGATTATTGGTGCGAAGTCTTTTTCATAGCGCTTCCATCGATACTTGGCATGCTCATAAATAGCTTGAGTAACCTGATGGTAGCTAGGTGTTTGTATGATAGTTCGTTGCTGTGCATGTTGCGCATGATCTAATAATGCTTCATGCCAACCCAACCCCAAAAAATCTAATAAAGACTTGGACTCAATCTTAAAATTTGTGACCAAATCTTCATAATGTATGACATGGTAATGCAGTGGTAAGCAACGCTCATAGTCCAGCCATGCTGCCATTACTTGAACATAGAGCTCTGCAGCGCTTTCTAGGCTGACAAAGCTAGCCATGGCATCATTATGTCCAAAACTTTGCATTAGGCAGCTTAGCACTACATCACAAGGATGACGGACAACCAAAATAAAGCGGGCTTCTGGAAAAACACGCCATAACAAAGGTACTCTCACTATATTAAGTGGCAGCTTATCTACCAATAGCGTATCCAAGCGGCGCTCAACATGACGCTGCATTTCATGGTAATAAGTGTTACGCAGCATATCTAGCTGCTGTTGATTAAGATCTGCCACGGCATTAGGCACCCCACCGGTCATCGCTAGAAAAGCTTGCTCCATGGCTGCCGCCGCGGGTTTTTCCTCCATAGCCTGGAGATCCGGATGACTATCAAGTATCTGTTCAAGCAAGGTAGTGCCTGATCGTGGAAAACCAATCAGAAATATGGGTGTGTCCGTAAGCATTCGTTCTTGAGTATTAATATTTATTAGCTGTTGATCATTAATCCAAGAGCGTGTCTGGGCAATTTTCTCTAAGAACCGCACACGGCCTGCACCATCAGGATCGGCAGCCGATGCTGTTCTAAGCTTACCTTCACTCAAGTGGAACATTACTTTATCTGTCTGCCCTAAGCGATCGTAGAGCGCACCTAATAGTAGATGTATTTCTCCACTGGTGGCGAAAGTCATGGACTGAGAGAGAACACCTTCCAGGCGCATAACTGCTTGTGTATGATCTCCCATGCGGCGCTCAAGCCTAGCGGCTATCAGATTAAGAGTTGGATGTTTTGAGTTACTGGCCAAGCTATGTTCAAGGAGTTCATTGGCTTCATGCAAGCGCCCAATTTTCTCCAGAAGTTCGGCCTGCTTAGCCAGAACTTCCAAGGCGTCAGGCCGTGCTCGCAGAGCACGTCTATAAAACTCTAATGCTTCATCCACGCGTTCGTCCATCTCTAGTAGACTACCTAAATTAGCAAGTACCTCCGAAGACTGTGGATTAAGGGCAAGAGCTTGTTTCAAGATAACAGCGGCTTGATCGACTCGCCCTATTTTCAATAAAACCGCACCTAAATCATTTAACGCTTCAAAGAACTTAGGTTGTAATGCGAGTGCTTGCGACAAACTGGACTCTGCCTCAGCTAATCGTCCTAATTCCATTAAAGCATTACCAAGCAAATAGTGGGAAGACGGGTAACTCGGTTGAAACTGGATAGCTTTTCTGTATTCAATAATGGCCTCGTCGTGTTTTCCTTGGCAATGTAAGCTAGCAGCAAGCACATGATGGGGCTGTGCTTTATTAGGCAACAACCTAACCGCATGACGCCCACTATATTCCGCGTCTCTATATTGGCCAAGTCGGCGCTGAGTTTCAGCTAACTTCACCCAAACTTCTGCATCGGTAGGATCAACTTTGCATATTCTTGCATACAGAATCTGAGCATCTTCCATTCGATTATCGAGAGCAAGTCGATCAGCTTTAATTTTATGGCTTTGAGTCAGGATATTTTTTTTGCTCACAGTGATTATCGTCCGTTTGAAATACTTTCATTATGCTTATGTCAAAGCACTGCTATTGGAAATAGTTTCAGACTTATCATTATTACAATGACTTAAGTTGAATTGCTTAGCGCATCATTTAATATCCAGCTCCTTACGAGATGGAAAAAATATGTTCTGAGCTATTTTTTCACGTAGGCGCACCAGCGCATGTTCATCATCCCAACCAGTAATCGTAGTGCCATCGGCAAACGCCACAATAGGCGTAACGGGGTGCCCACGACCAATGAAAAACCCAATATCACCTAACATATCGCGTTGATAGACACATCCAGGTCTCGGAGTACTATTTACCTGACCACCCTGCATTGCAGCAGTCCAAGCTTTAGCGGAATCTTGCGCACAATATAGCTCGGCAGAAAGCTGATAACCCTCTTCCGACAAACCCACGGGAGCAACGTAGACCGACACGTTCTCTCGCTCTAGCGCACTCTCAAGCCGTCTACAGAATGGACAATCTGGAGCAGACCAAATGACAGCTATAGGAGGCTTGTTGCGCTTAATGAATATAAGTTTATCTAACGGCAAACGTTCTACTTGCTCTCTAAGCCAATTCGCTTGGGCCTCAGCACTGCTTTCTGATGATGCATTTGCAGACCACCCTGAAGTTTTGACATTAGCAGTCCAGAGCATGTCCTGCCTAAAATAAGCAGCAGGCCCTCCAATACTACCTGACCTTACGGCATAATAGCCTGAAAACACCGTCGGTTCGATTCGATGACCTTCTCTTAATGGTCTTCCAGTTGCTCGCTCAAAGGTCACTTGTGCCTGATTTACATCAGACTGCCAAACCTCATTAGCCATGACGCTTTGTATAATAAAATGACTTATGACTACTACCAGCAACCTATGAATAAATTTCATGTTTTTTCTCCTTACAAATCTTTTCGATTAAAAAGATGATTCCTACAATCTGTCCTAAAATTAGCATTAGTAAAATCTCATTCTGAATATGATCTAGCTACTGAATTAAATAAAGTAGAACTAATGCTCAAACTTATCGAACTATGCTTCTTACAGGTGTAATTTCATTCTATGTTCTAAAGAATGTTTAAACAATGCGTAATAATACTTAGTAGCTTTAACTTTAAGGCTTAGGCAATACAAAACAGCCATTGATATGCTCTTTATTTCAAGCAATTGTTTTAAATTAAAAACACAATGAGTTATTTTGACAACCCGCATCAATCACCGCCTACAATTTTTAAGCTAAAAATTGCAACGAGTAAGGTATACCTATTACAATCGAGTAGACTTAACTTTGTAACGTCCCCTACAATGTAGGATAAATAAATCGAAGGAGCACACTCTATGAAAAGCAATATGGGCACTACAGATCGGGTCATACGCCTAGTCTTAGCCGTTTTACTGTTGATTTATGCTTATAGCCAAAGCAGTTGGTTGGCGTTTGGCGGTTCGTTGTTTACTTTTTATGAAGCAGGCGCAAGTTGGTGCGTGCTTTATCAGTTAATGGGCAAAAACACCTGCCCCTTAGCAAAGAAATAACTTGAATTAAAATCAACCTGCGTCAATTTGTCGCACTTTTTGTAGACAAGCCTCATTTATTACTATATTATTACATCACCGTTTGAAGAGCACCTAGATGGCAATATATCTAAGCAACTGCAAATGGGAATGAGGGGGAAAGTGGTTGGCTAGACTGAAGAAAAACTATAATAATAGCCACAAATTGAAGCTGCAGTTTTTACTACGCAGTCGTCCAATATAATAATAAAAGAAAATCCGGACGAAGCCCACATTGTGGGCTTTTTTATTGCCTAAATTTTAGTCTCTGTACTTGAGTCAATTCCTTTAATTAGCCACTGTTAAGCTCTGGCAGTCAGTGCGCTAACTACACAGAATAAAGCAATATTTTTTTATAAATACCCCCTATCACTTTGTTGCTTTTATACCAATTTACGATTTAAATTCACTTATTGCTGTAACACTCATTACAAAAGCTTTGTTGCAAACTTGCAACGGGCTTTTTATGGCAAATTATCACAGTTTTTAAAGAACATAATTTGCTTGAAATACTAGCTAAAGCAGAGGATTATTCAATCACACCTTAAAATAATTACTTGGTAGTCATCATGAAAGCACTCACATTTCTTATCGTAACCGCTTCATTTTTTGTCATTATTGGAGCAGCCATACTGCAATTACTAGAAATAATTTCCAATACGATTTTTAATAAAAAAACTTATGATCACCAACCCGAATAGCTAACTAGCTTTTCTAAGTTATATTTATAGCAATAAGTTATCTTTAATATAGTTGCTACTTCTTCGTATACATAAATGCATATAATAATTTATGTATTAATACTTTTAGGTTACGCTACAGGTACAAGCTTTATACAACACTCATACATTCGCCCATGCTTAACAACGAATGATTAAAGATTAAACCTGAGACCCTATAGTGTGAATAATCCTCTAAATAAACGCAGAGCTGGCGTGTTATTACATATCACGTCTTTGCCAGGCTCTGAAAAGCAAGGTGACTTAGGTCAAGAAGCCTATAATTTTATTCATTTTTTACATAATTCTGGCGTTACCGTATGGCAAACCCTGCCCTTAGGTATGCCCCATGCAGATGGCTCTCCGTATCAATGTCTATCTGCTCATGCCGGTAATCCTGCATTAATTGATACTGAGAATTTAGTACAGTTGGGTTGGTTACAACCTTCAGAACACTGCGAAGCTTGTCAGGGAACTCTTGCTTTTAATAAAACTTGCTTAATAGAAAAAGCTTTTAATGGCTTCCTAGAGCGCGCTAGCCAATCTGACCTTAATGAGTACGCACAGTTCTGCCAAGAAAAAGCATTTTGGCTAGATGATTTTGCCCTGTTCATGGCGCTTAGAAATGTCTTTAATCATCAAACCTGGCGCTTATGGCCTGAACCTTTCAAAGAAAGACATTCCAGCACACTCAACGAAACTCGTGTGCGTTTGGCAATCAATATTGAACAATATAAATTTGAACAATATGTTTTCTTCCGGCAATGGATGGCGCTAAAAGCCTATGCAAATAAGTATGATGTGCTGTTATTTGGCGACATTCCTATTTTTGTCTCTTATGACAGCGCCGATGTCTGGGCGAATCGCAAAGTTTTTAAACTAAATAAGTCTGGTGAAATGTCTGTAGTCGCCGGTGTGCCACCCGATTATTTTTCAGAAACAGGTCAGCGCTGGGGAAATCCTCATTACGATTGGAAGCATCTAAGTAAGACTGGCTTTTCGTGGTGGATTGAGCGCATGCAAACTCAGCTAGAACAATTTGACATCCTTCGTATCGACCATTTTCGTGGCTTAGAAGCTGCTTGGGAAATACCTGAAAATGAAGCCACAGCACAGAACGGTAGTTGGGTTAAGGCTCCAGGTAAAGCGCTATTAAATGCTATTAAAGCTAAATTAGGTACCATCCCTTTGGTTGCAGAAGATCTGGGTATTATTACTGACGAAGTTGTAGCCTTAAGAGATGACTTTAACTTACCGGGCATGAAGATTTTACAATTTGCGTTTGGCAGTGGCTCAGACAATCCTTACTTGCCGATACATTATGAAAAAAATTGCGTGGTTTATACGGGTACGCATGATAATGACACCACGGTAGGCTGGACTCATGCTATTAATGAATACGAAAGAAACCATACCTATGATTACTTAGGCTACCCTTCTATTCCTCTGCACAATGCTTTAATACAAGCGGCTTTGGGATCCGTAGCTAATTTAGCGATTATTCCCATGCAAGATATCCTTGAATTGGATACGGATGCTCGCATGAATACCCCTGGCACTATGGTTAATAATTGGAAATGGCGCTTTCAATGGGATCAACTGAGTCATGACAAAGCCACTCACTTTGCCCATTTAGTGACTTTATATGACAGGCATTAATAGTTAGAATAAAGGCAAAAGGTTCAAGGCGAAGAAAATATTAATCTTTTGCCTTTTGCCTTTTGCCTTTTGCCTTTTGCCTTTTAGTCTAATTCTTAGTTAGCGGCAACAAAGGGATATTATAAGAGCTTATAATCGACTGGATTTTATTCGCCTGACTAGTAATCAACTGATCTAACTGCGCCTTTCTAACCTTATCGCCCTTACGCACACCCATCGCCATGGCGAAATCAAACCTTAAGCTAGGTGATGATTTCATTGGAATGAGGCTATAACTATTCTTAGGGCTTTGCGCCATTACATAGGCAGCCATCGGCCCCCATAAAATCACCATATCTATCTTTTTGGCTTTAAAGTCTCTAGCCATTTCCATTGCGGTATTATTTTCGCCATCACCTGACATAGATTGATAAGGAATACCTTGCTCTAACAAACCATTTTGTTGCAACCAAGTGGTACCAGGGCCACGATCAAACATAGCTATTTTTAAGGCTTCTTGTCGTTGCAAAGGCAATTCGGATAACTGATCAGCTTCTTTAATATCATCCCAACCACGGCCTTTAGCGATCAATAGTACATAACTGGACTTATAATATGGCACTGTCGTTAAGGCCACATCATAGCCTTCTGGCACGCCCATCACGATATCACATTTAAATTGATCGCTATCTACATCCCTATCATTGACGGGCGCCGTTAAGGTATTACGAATAAAGCCAATACGCTGGGCAAACCAAGTATATTCGACTTTTTGCCCCAACTCTTTAGCAAACAATTCGGCAATTTTATTTTCAAAGCCGTCTTTTTGCTTAGTTGAATAGGGAGGATTTAAAGGGTCAGCACAGACTTTAAAGGTCTCTACTGCAAAAATTGGGGTGATGAAGACTGCCAAACAGAGTCCCAGCAACATTTTTTTAACGCACATATTTTTCTCCTTGTAATTTTAATCAAAACCGCTTTAAGTTCTGTAGGGTGGGACGATAAAAAAAAGCTTAATCCCATTTTAAGTTACTAGCCTAATTCTAAGGCGACAGAATTAAGCTTAAGTAAAAACCCTTAGCATCTAATCTTTACAAGTAAGGTCTGCTTAGCTTTTGATGCCATAACACCGTTGTTAAATAATAGATTTATCAGCACATCATCTTCAAGTGCCAACAGCTCGATAAAACAAGCTTGTTCTTCTTTATCAGCCTGCATAAATTGAGATTCTAAGTAACTTAGCAACAGCAAATCTAACTCTTGAGTACCACGTCGACATTGCCATTGCAGTTTAGTGAGATTGGTCATTAAGCTTATTTTCTCTGCATTAATAATTTTTTAGTTTCTGCAATGGCCTTGGCGGGGTTTAAGCCTTTAGGGCAGGTGTCGGTGCAGTTCATGATGGTGTGGCACCGATAAAGTTTAAAAGGGTCTTCTAGTTCATCCAGTCTAGCACCGGTATTTTCATCACGACTATCAACCAGCCAACGGTAAGCTTGTAATAATACCGCAGGGCCTAGATATCGCTCACTATTCCACCAGTAACTAGGGCAACTTGTAGAACAACAGGCGCAAAGCACGCACTCATACAAGCCATCTAACTTTTCTCGATCTGCTTTACTTTGCAAGCGTTCTCTATCTGCAGGCGCAGGCGTTTGAGTGACTATCCAAGGCTGAATAGAGGCATATTGCGCATAAAAATTACTCATATCTGCAACAAGATCTTTAACTACTTGCATGTGCGGAAGAGGAAAAACCTTAATCGTGCCCGAATATGAATCTATGGCTTTAGTACAAGCCAAGGTATTTTTTCCATTGACCATCATGGCGCAGGAACCACACACGCCTTCTCGACAAGAGCGCCTGAACGTTAAGGTGCTATCAATGTCATTTTTAATTTTCAGTATGGCATCGAGCACCATAGGTCCGCAATCATCCATATCCAATTCGTAACTATCAATACGAGGATTTTCTGAATTATCGGGATCCCATCGATAAACTTCAAATTGTCGGCTATTACTTGTTCCAATCGGAGCTTTATAGGTTTTACCAGCAATAAGTTTCGAGTTTTTAGGTAAGGTAAACTCAGCCATTAGTAAACCCTCTCTTTAGGTGGAATAAAGTCAACTTCGTCGGTTAAGGTATATAAATGTACCGGGCGATAATCAATACTAACTTTATCATCGATCAGCCAAGTCAAGGTATGTTTAAGCCAATTAGCATCATCTCGCGCCGGATAATCTTCTCTAGCATGTCCGCCCCGACTTTCTAGGCGATTACCCGCTGCATTAATAGCAACACTGGCTTGACTGAGTAAGTTATCCAGCTCTAAGGTTTCTACTAATTCAGTATTCCAAATTAGAGACTGATCTTTAACGCCTACTTCGGCAAACGAGCGTTTAATCTCTGCTATAGCAGCGATACCTTCATCTAGCGTAGCTTGAGTTCTAAACACCGCGGCTTTAGTTTGCATGGTTTTTTGCATCGCCAACCGTATTTCTGAAGTACTGCGTGAGCCTTTAGCATGACGAATTTTATTAAAACGGGCCAAGGCCTTATCACAAGCGGTTTTAGCCAGTGGCTTTTGTGCCGTACCCGGTTTAATCAATTCAGCACAGCGAATGGCGGCAGAACGACCAAACACCACTAAATCTAACAAGGAGTTTGAACCCAAGCGGTTGGCACCATGAACTGATACACAAGCAGCTTCGCCTACGGCCATTAAGCCAAGCACTACTTTATCGGGGTTGTCGCCCTCCAAAGTCACCACCTCCGCTTTGTAATTGGTAGGAATACCGCCCATGTTGTAATGTACGGTCGGTAAAACAGGGATAGGTTCTTTAGTAATGTCGACACCAGCGAAAATTTTCGAGGTTTCCGCGATACCCGGTAAGCGCTCATAAATAAGTTTTGGATCCAGATGTTCAATATGTAAATACAAATGATCTTTTAGCTTACCTACGCCGCGTCCTTCTTGTATTTCAATGGTCATGGCGCGACTCACGACATCACGCGAAGCTAGGTCTTTGGCAGAAGGCGCATATCTATCCATAAAACGTTCACCTTCGGAATTAGTGAGATAACCACCCTCACCTCTAACGCCTTCAGTAATTAAACAACCTGAGCCATAAATGCCGGTGGGATGAAATTGGATAAACTCCATATCTTGTAAGGGCAAGCCTGCACGTAACACCATGGCATTGCCATCACCGGTTACGGTATGAGCTGAGGTACAAGAAAAATAACTGCGGCCATAACCACCGGTCGCCAATATAGTCATGTGAGCTTTGAATAAATGCAGACTACCATCATCCAGACACCAGGCCAATACGCCACGGCACTGACCGTCTTCCATAATCAAATCAAGTACTATATATTCAACAAAAAACTCAGCATTATGTTTTAAGGCTTGTTGGTATAGGGTTTGTAAAATGGCATGGCCGGTTTTATCAGCCGCCGCACAAGTACGTTGCGCCTGACCTTTGCCATAATGTGTGGTCATGCCGCCAAAAGCGCGCTGATAAATTTTGCCATCCTCAGTTCTAGAAAAAGGCACGCCATAATGTTCTAACTCAATAACGGCGGCCATTGCTTCCCGACACATGTATTCGATGGCGTCTTGATCGCCCAGCCAATCTGATCCTTTAACGGTGTCATACATGTGAAAACGCCAATCATCTTCACCCATATTACCTAGCGCTGCACTAATGCCGCCTTGTGCCGCTACGGTATGGCTGCGAGTAGGAAACACTTTAGACAAACAGGCGGTTTTTAAGCCTTTTTCTGCCAAGCCTAAAGTCGCACGTAAACCTGCACCACCAGCCCCTACTACGATAACATCATAGCTATGCTCAATAATTTTATAATCTGTCGACATAAGCTAACCTATCATTAATATTCGAAACACCGACACTAATGCCGCCAGTACCAGCATGAAGAAACTTATATTAACTGTCCAAACGGCAATGATCTTAATACCTTCGGCAGCCACATAATCTTCAATAACGACTTGTAAGCCCAAGGCAGCATGATAAAAAGCGGCAAGTATCCAAGCGATTATGCATACGGTATTAACCGGCGCAATCAACCAAGCAACCATAGCCTGATATGGCGCATGAAAACTTAATGTTAAGAAGGTCATTAACCAATAAGAGAGTGGGATTAGCGCTACGGCGCTTACACGTTGCATCCACCAATGAGAGGTTCCTGTTTTTGCAGAACCCAAGCCACGTACTTTGGCTAACGGCGATCGATAATCCATAAACACTCCAGGCTTAAATAAACAATATCATAGTGATGGTAATGACTAAGGAGATACAAAGCTCAATCAGTGCATAGCGGTCCATAGTGTCACGATCAAAGCTTTTCCCCGCATCCCAAATCAAATGTCGTACACCGTGACATAGATGAAAAACTAATGCGTAACTAAAGCCCCAATAGATGAGTTTTATGAGCCAGAAAGCCGTCAGCGCTTGCATGTTGTCATAAGATTGCGAGCCTTCTGCTATGGCTGACATAATAACAACTACAAAAACTAAACCGACAGATAATAGTACGCCGGTGATTCGATGCGTAATTGAAATAATGCCTGTTAAAGGCAGTTTATAGGCTTGTAGATGTGGCGATGTAGGTCTATTAATTGGTGCGACCATGGCTTTATCCAGTAAGTGGTTGTGATCATTCAATCATCAATCTATTCATTACTGCACCGCAAGTTCTTTAATAAGTATGTTAAGACTTTGTAAACATTGGGCATCTGGTACTATTGAAAAGACTGACTTCTAACATTTGTACTGCTCAACCTGCTTTAAAGCAGGTTGATTTATTCGACTTTAAGATATAAAGCCATGTAATGTATGTTAATCGTTTAATTACGCTCTTTTTGACTGATTGCACCGTTACGATCCACAACAACAGTCCAATCAATGCCGCCAGCATTAACGACTAAATCATATTCTTCGCCTATACCATTTGGATTGACAATCATTACTGAATCTTTAACGGTATACGTATCAAACATTGCCTTTAAGTTGTCAGAAGCAACTGCAGGCAACATGTTCGCGCCATGGACATTATCCGCATTAACAAAGAATTGGCCATTGGGTCTATACAACTCAATTAATTTTTCCTTATCTTTCTCATCTTTAAACATAATCTCATAGACGGTTTGTTTAAAATGCGTTTTCTTTGCCGCACTAATTTCTATCGCATTTGGATGT
>CAMDNJ010000049.1 GCA_945902915.1 Crenothrix polyspora
CATGCAGCAAGGTGCTGCGAGGGTTTACGGGGGGCAATTTTCTCGATTCCACTGTATATTTAATATTCAAGTATGAATAAAAAAATCGTTATTATCGCAGGGCCAAATGGTGCAGGAAAAACCACTTTCGCCCGCGAGTTTTTGCCCAATGAAGCCCGTTGCCCTATCTTCATCAATGCTGATTTGATTGCCGCAGGTATTGCGCCCTTTATGCCCGAACAAGTTTCTATTAAAGCAGGACGCATCATGTTGTCAGAAATAAACGAGCATGTCGCCAAAGATAATAGTTTTGCCTTTGAAACCACACTAAGTGGTTTAAGTTATGCACGCGCTATCCCGAAATGGCGAGCTAAGGGATATCATGTCAAACTTATTTTTTTACAGTTACCTAACGCCGATACCGCTATTGCCCGAGTATCTGAACGTTTACGTCACGGCGGCCATAATATTCCCGAGGCCACTATTCGGCGCAGATTTGACGCTGGCTTAAAAAATTTCAAACAAATCTATCAACCGCTAGTCGATGTTTGGCTGCATTTTGACAATGCAGGCGATACTCCGACTCTTATAGACTGGAGAATGTCATGAGTAGTATTCCTCTGGATTTAGCAAAAGACCTTGAAGTTCGCGAGGTAGAAGCTGCACTGTTGCGTGCAGCAAAACAAGCGCGTGCTTATGCTGCACAAACACATACGGCCATCATCGTGGTACGTAATGGGCAAATAATTAAGGAGACGTTCCCTGTGCCTGATGAAATAAAATCTTCATGATTGCTTAAGCTTCTGTGGTCGATAGTTTGCCACGTAAACAAATGCGCTTAGTTCAAGCATGGATTGAGTTATATCAATAGTCTTTAATGATCGATTGGAAGTTAGCTGTATCAGGTCAAGAGCCACAGGTATAGAACCCTTAAGATAATTCGAGTTATTTATGAAATTGATTAATATAGAGCTGAAAGATAACTATATTCTACGCATATTTTTAGATGATGATTTGATAGTAGACTTTGATATTAAGGCCGAGCTGGAACGTATCCCATGTTACAAACCGCTTTATGAATATGCATTATTTAAAACGGTAAAGTTTAAAAATAAACGCATCTATTGGAGCGATCAGTTTGATTTTCATTTGGATCAAATTGTAGAACGTGGACATTTTGTGGCGAGTCCTAAAGCAAGTGTTTTATGAATTAACGCGATAAGATACGCCATGTGTTAGTGCAAAGGCACGATGCGCATCGTTTGTGGTTATCAACTAGCAGAGTGTTTTAATAGGAGATATTTTATGCAAATGATCGTTAACTACCCTGAACAATTACCGGATGCTTTGCAACAATCTTCAGAACAATTTGAGCATGAAGCTAAAATGGCCATGGCCGTTAAATTATATGAACTCAAGCGTATTTCCAGTGGTACAGCTGCCGAACTTGTGGGCATTGAACGGGTAGAGTTTTTGCTAAGCTTACATCACTACGGTGTTGCTGTAATTGATTTAACTGAGCATGAAATTCAATCGGATTTTGACAATGCTTGAGAAAAAAGAGCTGGTAATTAACACGACACCAATCATTTCTTTGATTGCCGCAACAGGTTCATTGGACATGTTGCCATTGTTATATAGCCATGTCTGGGTGCCTTTTGAAGTATGTAAGGAGATTCAGGCGGGTGGGGCAGATGGCTTTGCTATTTCAGAGTTTGATAAACAGACATGGTTGCATAAGCAACAGCAACCTACTGAAATTCCTTTGTTATTACAAAATTCACTTGATTCAGGAGAAGCAGCAGTAATTCAGTTGGCTTTGCAACAAGATATTCCCCTAGTTGCCATTGATGAAAATGTCGGGCGACGTTTCGCCCGTTTATCAGGGTTAATGCTGACGGGTTCTTTGGGTATTATGTTAAAAGCCCAAAAACAGGGTTATCCTATTTTAATGACAGAGGCCATAAGGCGTATGCGCCAGCGTGGTATTTGGCTTAGCGATAAAGTAGTCGATTTTGCCCTGCGTGAGGCTGGAGAATAGTGCGATCAGATACGTATAGGTGAAAAGGCACAAAGCCTATCGTTCACGATTGATGCGCCTCCTTACGTCGGCACATCCTATAATGAGTTATAATTTTATGTAGTGTTGGGCTTAAAGATATTTCTTGAACATAACGGAGTAAATAATGACTATTATTAGCTTAGATGACGCCTTAATTAATGAAGTGATTACTGTTAGTTATTATCATAATGCTCAAGAAGCTATCGTTAAAATATTAACCGACTATATACAGCAACATAAAAAACAAGCCAATATTGCTGAGTTACTGGCAATGCCAGATGGTGCTGATATTGACTTTGATCCGCCCCGCTTACAGTCAACTATGTTTCATCCTGCTGATTTGATTTGAAATAAAATGTTTGTAAATATCGTAGCCTCGATGCAGCAACGCGTAATCGAGGGTTTTCGTGGGTTCTATTTCCTCGATTCCACTATGTTCCATCGAGGCTACTTGCTAGTTATAGTTTTTAACAGAATGACTTTATCTAAACTTCAATGACAAGATTATCAAAAGGCTTATACGATCGTTTGATTCATGAAGATGAATTAGCAGAAATAAACAAGCTGATTTTTGAAGGGAGGGCAACTGTTAAAACGCCATCTTATATTGAAAATAGAGAATATTTATTAAGTGATCTATTGAATAGATTGCCTGAGCTTTTAGATGAGATTTCTACATCAAAAGATAGTAGTTCTGAAAAGAACTTAGCTGAAATCCATTTAATTTCGACCTTATTAAAAAATGCAAGACTAGAAGCAAAAGCAGAGTTTGAAATTGATTTTATAGCACAACCTCCACAAGTTTTACGATCGATACACGAACCTGAAATGCCGGGAATTTTTCCTGTTACTGGTTTGCGTACGCCTTGGCTATTTAGTTCTTCACGCAGTGAACCTTCTTTATTGCACGAGCTCATTGCAGAATTACAAGCTGTCGATACCGTTGATATATTGGTAAGTTTTATTACATGGAGCGGCGTAAGAAAAATAATTGATGTATTGAAACAAGCGACTGCGATTGATGCAACTGGAAAATCTAGAACACAATTTCGCATTCTAACGACGACATACATTGGTGCAACAGAAGCAAGAGCCGTCAATGCATTAGCTGAGTTGCCTAATGTTGAATTAAGAATTTCATTAGACGGTAGGCGTACGCGCTTACATGCTAAAGCTTGGATTTTTAATCGTAATAGTGGTTTTGGTACAGCCTTTATAGGCAGTGCTAATTTATCTGAGTCTGCCTTAATCAGCGGCATTGAATGGACGGTTAAGTTAACACAGTGCTCAAACGAAGCTATTTTCAAAAATGCTCAGGCACATTTTGAAACGCTTTGGAATGATGGTGAATTTCTCCATTATGATCCGTGCAATCAAGATCATCGTAATGCCTTAGAAAAAGCTTTATATGCAGAATCAAGGCACGGAAAAACTAATCAAAGTAGTTCTGAATTAATTGCAATACAAACATGGTTCGATTTAAGCCCTAAACCTTATCAACAAGAAATGCTTGATCGATTGGCTGCAGAAAGAACGCATCATCGTTATCGAAATTTAGTTGTTGCAGCGACTGGTACAGGCAAAACCGTTGTTGCGGCCTTTGATTATGCGCGCTTGACAAAAGAAAAAGGCGGGCAGCCACGTTTATTGTTTGTTGCTCATCGGGTGCAGATTTTAATACAGGCTATGAGTACTTTTCGGCAAGTGTTACGTGATTCAAATTTTGGCGAGTTATTAGATGGCAATAATGAAGCTAGCCAACATGAGCATTTATTTGTAACCATTAATACGGCTCATAACCGTGACTTGGTAGCTCAGCATGGTGCAAGTTTCTGGAATATGGTCATAATTGATGAGGCTCATCATTTACCGGCTAATTCGTTTGATAAATTCATATCATCGGTTAAGCCTGCTGTTCTTTTGGGATTAACGGCTACACCAGAACGTGCAGATGGTAAAAGTTTAAATCAATACTTCGATGCAAGACCTGATGGCTCACCTGCCGTAACATTAAGATTATGGGATGCTCTTGATCAGGAGTTACTCGCTCCTTTTGAATATTATGCAACCCACGACGACATTGATTTAACCAGTATTCAATGGAAACAAAATAACATTGTTGAGCAGCTAGATAATATAATTTCGGCCAGTGATATACGTGCTCGCTCAGCACTTCAAGCTGTTGAAACCTATGTTAGTGATTTAGAAAAACTCAAAGCTATCGGTTTTTGCATCAGTGTGCGCCATGCGGAATTCATGGCTGCTTATTTTAATTCACATGGTTTGCCTTCAAAATCAATTACAGGACAACATATTCAAGCTGAGCGAGAACATGCGATTAATGAACTTAAGCATGGCAGAATAAAAGTAATATTTACTTGTGATTTATTTAATGAAGGCGTTGATATACCAGATGTAAACACCTTGATATTGCTAAGGCCAACCCAAAGTCCAGTCGTGTTTCAGCAGCAAATTGGTCGGGGGTTACGGTTATCATTAGGTAAACAGAGTTGCTTGGTTTTAGATTTTGTTGGAACATACTCACAAGATTTTAGATTTGATATATTGTTGAGAGCTTTAACAGGCCAAAATAGATTGGCTATAAAAGACTCTGTTGATAAAGGTTTTGGCTCATTGCCTACAGGTTGTCATATTCAGTTCGATAGAGTGGCTAGGGAGCGAGTATTAGCGAGTCTTAAATCTTCTCTAAAACTAAATGTGACTCGTCTCACAGCAGAATTAGTTGCTTGGGCAACAGCCAAAGACCATACGAAAATTAAATTAAAAGAATTCTTACTTGAGAATGAGATAGATATTTCGGATATTTATTCAGGGAATCATTATTGGACTGAACTCAAGCGATTGGCGCATCTTCCAACTCTGGCAAAGGGAGTTAGGGAGGATGAATTGTCACGAAGAGTGGCCAGTATTTTATACGTTGATGATATTGAAATTTTAAACGCTTGGTACCAAGCTTTAGTACATAAAAAGATTGATGCAACTAGGGTTCAAATACTTGCTCATACATTTTTAGTTCGTCAATCTGAATTAATTAACCCAGCTCAGTTCATGTTATTAATTGAGCAACATTCAGCGATCAAAGACGAATTAATCGAAGTTATAGAGTGGCGTATAGAGCAATCAATACAGCCTTATTGTCATATTGATGGAACTCCGCCTTCATGGGTACTTTCATTACATAATCGCTACTCAAGATCGGATATTATTACCGCGATTTCTTATGCTAATGCGACTATACGTCCGGCATTTAGGGAGGGTTGTTTAGCTATTTCGGACAGTAAAATAGAATTAATGTTTGTGACTTTAGATAAAAGCGAAGGTTTTGATGAGCGTGTTCAATATCATGATTATGCGATTAGCCCGAAATTGTTTCACTGGCAATCTCAAAATGTTGCCAGCTCCACAAATAATACCGGACTTCGCTATTTAAATAGCGTTGCAGAACCTTTGGTCAATGGCTGGAGGTTCTTTTTATTTGTTCGTGAAAACAAAAATGCTGCCTTTGCTGCACTGGGTGAAGCACTATTAATTAAAGCAGAAGGTGAGCGCCCCATTTCAATTACATGGGAACTTAAGGCGGCCATGCCGATTGAATTATTTAGGCATTTTTCTGTACTGAGATCAGTCTAGATAATTCATTCTGTATGATACTATCAAGCTTTAAAAGTTAATCGAGCAGATATTTTATGCGTATGTTTAATCCACCACATCCTGGTGAAATATTAGCTGAGCTGTGGCTAGTACCTCTTAAACTAACAATTACCCAAGCCGCTAAAAATTTAAATGTTACCCGTAAAACGGTGTCTGCTCTGGTTAATGGAAAAACGGCCATTAGCCCAGAAATGGCCTTGCGATTAGAGTTGGTGTTTGGGAAAAGTGCCGAGTCTTGGCTTGCAGCACAAGCGGCTTATGATTTATGGCATTAGAAGCTAAGCGTGACAGCTTGGGTGTTCATAAGCTGGTGACTTAGTTCATTTCTATATATTGTTTGACGGATTGATCCACCCAAATTAAAGGAGATTGTTATGTCAGTTGTCGATTTATCAACGCTACCCGCTAATGCACAGCAAGAATTATTAGATTTCTACGAATTTCTGCAAGAAAAATATAATAATAGAAAAGCTAATGCGATGGCTACAACAGCACTTCAAGAACCAATCAAGGAAGATTTTAAAACGTTCATTATGAATATACCCAAAATAGACGGCATTGAGTTCGAGCGGCACAGGGACTAATCATTAACATAGTTAAGGTGAATAACATGCAAACGATTATCTTTACAAGCGATGATAAGGTCAGCCTGTTATTACAGGACATTGCTAACGAGAATAATAAACCGACTGGTGAAATTATTGCTGAATCCTTACGTTATTATGCAGAAATGCTACAAAGAAAAAAACTAAGCCAACAAACCCAATACGCGTCTAACTTAGTCGCTAAACAAAGTTTAGACATCAATCAATCCTTAGCAGCGAGTAATGCAGATGGGCTTTAATCGGTAGGTTGTAGTAAAACAGCTTCAGGTTTTTTTAAAGTGCAATAGCTGAAGCAATTACGCTCCAACCTTTAATTTTAGGATGATGGTGGCTAGATTTGGTGATAGAAATTTAACATATACTCTCATCAGAGCAGTTTAACCAACACCGCGACGATACCAATAGCGAAAGCAATCATAGCACCTAGCTTTATAATTAGCCTTTGTTCAAGTTGGATAAGACGTGTATCCATATCACGACGTAGGTCATTAATATCTCTGCGAACATCATTAATATCATGCTGTGTTGCTAACTCAGCTTCGCAGGTTATTGTGTGCCTAAGGTTGTAGTGGTCATAAAGCATTTGCTGTTAATTAGCTTATGAGAGAAAAGTCTTGATGACTATGGACATAACGCCAGCAATTAAGATACCTATCATCCATTTTAAAACGGCTAAGTCTGTTTTAAGTGGGGATAAGGCTATTTCAAGATCATCTTTAGTGACGAGTCTATGTTGAGCATCAGCAATAACGCGCACCACAGCCTCCGCCTGTTCTTGGGGTATGCCTGCTGTTTTAAGTTTGTCGACTAATTCTAAGGTATCGAAAGTAATGGTAGTCATGTGATGTGTGCCAGATAAATAATTGTATTAAGTTAAATGTAGTCGTAATGGCTGCTTATTGTCAACATAGAATAAGCAGAGTTGATGGTATTCAAACGCTACCGCTGGTGATAGGTTTGACTTAAAGATTACAAGCACAAATAAAAATCAGCTTAACCGCCATAGCGTCAACATAAAGTCAGTTTCAATGTCGAGTTCTTCGCTATTATTCAGTGCTAGTTGAGTTTCTTCATTAGTATGCCAAGCAAAAGGCGTCATTTGTAATAATGCCGCTCTTTGCTGAGCATCAGGGCTTATTTTGTAACTGATGCGTTGTGTCGTTATGCGATCAAAGCCTAATGGCGCACTACTTTCTTCGGCGTGTGCTTTAACTTCGCTATATATAAATTCTTTTAATTGCCAAAGATGACGTGGCCCGGGGGTTACGGTTAGTAAATGACCGTTGCTTTTTAAGACACGTTGTAGTTCTTGGTCATCAGAGGGTGCAAATATTCTTAGCACCATATCAAAACGTTCATTAGGGTAGGGAAGTCGGTTACAACTACCGACAACAAATTGACTGCTAGCTTGTTTTTTAGCGGCTGCGGCTACTGCAAATTTGGCGATATCAATGCCCTGCAAAATGAGTTGCTCACTACGCTTACAATATTCTGCTATTTTTCGGTTGTAATAACCTTCGCCACAACCGAGGTCTAATAAAGAGAAGGTTGGTTGCTGACTCTGGATGACATCAATCATCATGGCTACGGCTTTAGCCATAGGCTCATAAAAACCTGCTTCTAAAAATTGCCGTCTAGCCGTCATCATGGCTTTGTTATCGCCGGGTTCTTTGGAATGTTTAAATTGTACGGGTAATAGATTTAGATAACCTTCTTTGGCTAGATCAAAACTATGCAGTTGTTGGCAGGCGTAACTTTTACCCGAAGCTTGTAAAGAAAGCGCTTCGTTACAGACGGGGCAGCTATATAAAGGTGTGGAATGGATGAGTGATGGCAAAATAAAAGTTACGCGTTGGAGTTAATGTGAGCTTATTTTATAACGTGAGCCAGTGTTTTAATACTTTTAAGCTAATGGACTTTGGTATATGTTTATTTTTGACTTAATGGACTACCCACTTATTATCGGTATCAATGTTGGGTTAACGATAGAGACGTTAGCCCAACCTACTGCAATTTCTACATAAGCGCTTTGTCCGGTGTTAAGTAGGTAGCCACTTAATGGCCGGTTGGAGTGCTTACTCTGGCTTTTTGATTTCAATCAAGAGGGTCATTTTCTTAGGCTAATGATAATTGCGAACTTTAACCATTGAGTCTGTAAGGCTTCTGCTATAAACTCAGTTCTCGATCTAGTTAAAAAAAATATAAATCCATACTGAGATTATCTGAGGAGAGGCTATGTCTACTATTACAAATAATGCACGTCGTCGTTTTATGGTTCAATCAGGCCTAGGTTTGCTGGCATTATCCGGCATGCCTAGTTTTTTACAGGCTATGGAGGGTATGACTGCGATGCCTAGAATAGCTCCGCGTAAGGCTAATCCAAACTTTAAGGCCGATGTGGAGTTCGATTTGTATTGCAAGCCAAGTAAGGTCGCTATATTAACAGGAGCACAGACACAAGTACTGCAATATAGCGCCGTGTTAAAAAAAGGCCCTAAAGAAACCCTAGCCAATATTCCGGGTTCTTACCTAGGGCCGATCATTCGTTTACAAAAAGGACAAAAAGTTCGCATTGTCTTACATAACGACTTATCTGAAGCCACCGTTGCGCACTGGCATGGTTTACATGTTCCTGCTGAAATGGATGGTCACCCTAGGTATGCGATTGATCCTGGTGCTACTTTGGTTTATGAATTTGAAGTGCTTAATCGTGCGGGTATGAATATTTATCATCCGCATCCACATGAAGCTACTGCAAGTCAGGTTTATCAGGGGCTTGCCGGTGCTTTGTTTATTCATGATGATGAAGAGGCTAAGTTGGAACTGCCTGCTGGTGAATATGAAATTCCGCTAGTTATTCAAGATCGTTTATTTGATGAGCAAAATCAATTGATTTATGTTCGGAATATGCATGATCGTATGGCGGGTTTTTATGGCGATCATATATTGGTTAATGGACGACCAGACCTTAAGATTGATGTGGCTAGTCGTGCTTATCGCTTGCGTATTTTAAATGGCTCTAATGCCCGTATCTATAAATTAGCTTGGGATGATGGTACGCCTATTACAGTTTTAGGGGTGGATGGCGGTTTGCTAGAACAACCTGAAGTTAAAGCTTATGTTATGTTGGCACCAGGAGAGCGCTTAGATGTTTGGGCTGATTTTAGTGGTCGTAGTGTCGGATCTCAATTAGTGATGCGAAGTCTTGCTTTTACAGGCGTATTACCAAAGATGGCTCAACGCATGGGCAATATGATGCATGCTAATCAACTTCCCGTTGGTAGTGATTATCCTATTTTTACAGTACGTGTGACTCAAAGTGTGAGTGACAGTCCTAAGTTACCTGCACAGTTATCATCATTTGCTCGTTATCATATTAATAATGTCGCTAATCCAGAAAAGCCAGTACCCATTGCCATTTCTGAAAGTCCTATGGCGATGTTGCTTAATGGGCGCGCTTATGCCGATAATGATGTTCAAGATTTCGAACGTATTAAGGTTAATACTCTACAGCTGTTAGAAATATTTCATGCTCATGGCGGCATGGGTATGGATCATAAAGTTGGTGGTATGGGTATGGGACATAAAGGCGGTGGCATGGGCATGGGTATGATGGGTGGCATGATGTCTATGGCTCATCCGATACATTTACATGGCCAACAATTTCAGATTATCAGTCGTAGTATCAGTTCTGATAAAACTGACGACTATGAAACGGTTAGACACGGTTTTATCGAAAATGGCTTAAAAGATACGGTATTAGTGATGCCGGGCGAGACAGTTCGTATTATCAAGCCGTTTCAGGATTTTAAAGGATTATTTATGTATCATTGTCATAATCTCGAACATGAGGATATGGGCATGATGCGTGATTTCTTAGTTGAGTAGTAAAGTCTGTGTTTTTCAAGCAAAAAAAATGCTCATCCCTCCCCAAGGATGAGCATTGAAAACCCTTATTCAGGGTTTTGAAATAATATGGCTATGCCAAGCCATACGATTTCTATCTTGTGATCTCCACAAATCAACAAGACGACTTAATAATGCCACAATAGCTTTTAAAAAAAAATACGTAGAAATACCTAGATATGGATTTATTTTCATAGATGTTATCTAATTAGGTTTTTTTTTGACTAATCCGGCGTTTGTTAATGCTGATGGTAAGTTCTTTGTAGAATAAAAATGACAGTTAATACACCTAGCATTGAACTTGCAATTTGGCCCTATGTTTATGGTCAACCTTCTGGTTCAGGAAAAATTCGTAGTTGTCCTGAAGATTTTATGGTTAATGAGCATCTATCCTTTGAGCCATCAGGGGAAGGTGAACATGTGTTTTTGTTGGTTCAAAAAGTCGGAGAAAATACCGATTATGTGGCTAGACAGTTAGCTAAATTTGCCAAGGTAAGGCAGCGTGATGTCAGTTATGCAGGATTAAAAGATCGGCATGCTGTTACTACTCAATGGTTTAGTGTGTGGTTGCCTGGAAAGGTTGATCCTGATTGGGCTGATTTTGAAACAGAAACGATTAAAGTCTTACAGACTATCCGACATGCTCGAAAATTAAAACGCGGCGTTTTATCAGGTAATAGTTTCAAAATAATAATTCGCCAATGGCAAGGCGATAAAGACATAACTCTTGGGCAGTTAGAAGCGATGAAAAAAGAGGGCATAGCTAATTATTATGGTTCTCAACGTTTTGGTCATGCAGGTCAAAATGTTAATAAAGCCTTGGCATTATTTCAAGGAGCTAGAGTAGGTCGAGAGCAGCGTAGCTTATATTTGTCTGCGGCACGTTCTTTTTTGTTTAATACTATTTTGGCGTATCGTGTTAGCCATAATTGCTGGAATCAAGCATTGTCTGGAGATACTTATCAATTTGATTTGTCACATAGTTTTTTTAAATCAGAACAGCCTGATGCAGAAATTAATCGACGTATAGCAAGCAAAGATATGCATCCGACCGCTACCTTATGGGGTAGGGGCGAGTATGGGGTTTGTGCAGATGCTTTAGCTATTGAACAACAAGTTTTAGAGGCCTATCCTGCCTTGGTTCAAGGATTAATTAATTGTGCGGTTGATAGTGACCGGCGTGCATTGCGAGTTAATGTACAGGAATTACAATGGCAGTTTATTGACGAGACTAGTTTAGAGCTTAGTTTTACTTTACCACCTGGAAGTTATGCTACAGCGCTAATACGAGAAATAATAACGGATTAAACGGTACAGGCGGAGTCATGTGACTCCGCTCAAAGCAGTTAATCAACAAGGTCTTATCCACTCTCCTAGGACTGATCTTAGGGAAAACGGATAAATCTAACGTATGTGCCGGTTAAATCGGTTGCTGTTATTGAGGTAGGGTAAGTTGAATTTATGAGTGCCTTGCTTAAACTTATTGTTCGTAAATTAAAGTGCCACCGCCTATGGCTTCCTCCATTATCGCTGCGATACCATAATCTGGATGTTTGATAGTGTGAATTAACATATTGATGTTATGCCTTTTTGTATGAATAATCTTGGATTCATCAAGAATGCAAATTAGCTGTTGTAAATCGATAGATTGTGTTTTCATTTTGACTCGATACGTTAATGTTATTAAGAAGGATTAAGCCGAAGTAATCATCAATATAAAAAATGATTACTTACTTGAATGAGGGATCTGATTTAAAGTTTTAAAAAGATTTCTGTTCAAGTGCGAAAAATTTTAATAGGTAACAGTATCTTTAACAATCCGTAGTAATACCTATACGAAGCAAATAATTTAAAAAAATTAATATTTCCTAGTGTGGGGTATTGCATTTAGGGTGTGCTATTAATTGATATTATCGTGATCGCTGTATTTATTGCTTAGACGCAACAGCACAAAGACCGCGCCAGTGCCTCCCGCTTTTGGGGGTGCTGAACAAAAGGCTAGAACATCTTGGTGTTGTCGCAGCCAAAGATTCAAATTATTTTTTAAAACAGGCTGTTGATCTATAGAACGATAGCCTTTGCCATGAACTATATGTAGGCAACGGCAACCGGTTTGAGAACTATCATGTATGAATTGAAGTAGTTGATGTTTAGCAGTGTTACTGGTGAGTCCATGTAGATCAATTTCTGCATCTAAACCAAAGAATCCTTTGCGTAATTTTTTTAAGACGGTAATTTGTAGGCCGGGTGCGGTATAACTTAGACTATCTTCAAGTCCTACTTTGTCAAGATCACATTCTGTAACGAGTGAAAGTGCATAATCTAACGGCGTGTTAATTTCTTTTGGATAAGGTTTGGGTTTATGTCTAGTGTTTAACAAAATTTTATCGTTATTGACTGGACGAACGTTACCGATAGTCTGGCGAAATAAATCACAATCTTCTGAAGTCAGTGTTTTTTTTACCACGAAAGCTGATTTTGTTAGGAATTATTGCTAATATATATGAATTATAGCTAATTCTACTTCAGAGCGAATGAAAATGCATATTTTGTTAAGTAATGATGATGGCTACTTGGCCGAAGGTCTGGTTGCATTAGCCGAGGCTTTACGTGTCCATGCTGATATTAGTGTAGTAGCACCTGATAGAAATCGTAGTGCAGCAAGCAATTCCTTAACATTGGAAATGCCTTTACGTGCCTATACTATGGATAATGGCTTTATTAAAGTGGATGGCACACCTACTGATTGCGTTCATTTGGCGATCACGGGTTTACTAGAGCATGAACCTGATATGATATTTGCAGGCATCAATCATGGTGCAAATCTAGGTGATGATGTGCTTTATTCAGGTACCGTAGCCGCAGCAACTGAGGGTCGGTTTTTAGGGCTGCCAGCTGTTGCGATTTCTTTAGTGGGTGCTAATCCCAGTCATTTTGAAACTGCTGCACATGTGGCGGTGGTGTTATTGAAACAGCTGCTTAAAGATCCGTTGCCTAAAGATACAATACTGAATGTCAATGTACCGGATGTCGCTATTAACGCTTTAAAGGGATATCAGGCGACACGTCTTGGGCAACGACATAAATCTGAGGCAATCATTAAAAGTGAAGATCCTCGTGGTCGCACAATATATTGGGTTGGTCCTCCTGGTGGCGAGCAAGATGCGGGTTTGGGTACTGACTTTTATGCCATTAATGAAGGTTATGTGTCGGTGACCCCATTACAAATAGATTTAACTTGGTATGAAAGAATCGAAGCGCTAGCAGCATGGTTGCCCGCAAAGGATGCTCGATGAGTATTAGTCATCAGGGCATTGGTATGACATCGTTAAGAACGCGTCAGCGTATGATTAAACGCTTGGCAGAGCAGGGCATAAAACATAAGAGGCTATTGGAAATAATGCGCGATACGCCTAGGCATATTTTTATGGATGAAGCCTTATCAAGTAGAGCTTATGAAGATACCTCTTTACCGATTGGGTATAATCAGACGATTTCACAACCCTATATTGTTGCTAAGATGACCGAAGTATTACTCGGCACAGTAGGACATTTAAAAAAAGTGTTAGAAATTGGAACCGGTTGTGGTTATCAAACCGCTGTTCTAGCACAGTTAGTTGATCATGTTTATTCGGTTGAAAGACTTTTACCTTTACAAAGAAAAGCAAAATACCATATTGGCGAATTAAGACTTAAGAATATTAGTTATTTATATGGTGATGGTAATCTTGGCTGGTCTGATTATGCGCCATATGATGGCATACTGGTTTCGGCGGCTCCCGTAGAAATACCAGTCCAGTTATTAGAGCAGTTGGCTATAGGTGGTGTTATGGTTATACCTACCGGCAGCATAGGTGTGCAAGTATTGCAACGAATAACTCGAACGCCTAGTGGCTATGAGATAGAGGATTTGGAGCCTGTTTCATTTGTCCCTTTTTTGTCAGGAACTGAATAACTAAGTTTAGCATAGCCTAAGTGGCTACTAGGTTTTATGAATTGAGAAGCAGGCGATTGGTATTTTCTGGATTGGAAACAAAATCTGATAAATAATCGGCAATTATTTTTTTAGTCATAATATAGCTACTATTGGTGTTGTGTTTTAAATGGAAGACCCTAAGTGTTCTGGGAATTACTACCAATTGCCCGTTTTACCATGCTCTTCAATGAATTTACTGAACTCAGTAGCTTCAAATTTTATTTCAAAGGTGAATTTTTCATTGTGATTATTCAGTGTTTCAAATTGCACCACTTCAACTTCATATTCGGTAGCCTCTGTTAATAGCTCGCCGTCATCGTCATACTCAGCGTTAACGCCATAACAATCACCATATACTCCCATTAGTAGATTGTCATAAATACACAAATACCGTTCATCTTCTGTTACATATTCCTGATCAGGTGACCATGCCGAAATGGGTGTCGGGTGTAATTGTATAAAGCTGATAGCTATTTCAATTTTTTGTTTATCGTTGATCATAATTAATGTTTGGTATGAGTAAGCAGACATTGCTTGGCTAGTGATATCAATAAATGATTATATCATACCAGCTGTTGATATTTGGGTCGGCTAAGCTACTTGTTAATACTGTATTTGCCAGTACCCTTTGATAATGGTAGTTTCTAGCTCAAGTAAGCTTAGCATAGGAAAAAATTGTACTAAGGGGAGTAATTTTACAGCCATAACGAAACGAAAATGGAGTCTGTGACGCTAAGCTGAAAGAGTATGGTAAGCAAGAAGTTATCCAGATTGGAAAAGTCTTATGAAGCACACGTTTAGTATTAGCTAAATTTTTTCTGGGTGTGCTTGCGTTTATTGTCTTGTTTCAAGATGCGTAAAATTTGTATATGGGAATAAGGTGCAGCTATAAGAAAATGAATGGGCTTAAGTTTAGGCTATGTAGAGAAATGAACAAAAAATAAACTTATGATAAGCAGGATGTAAATGCATATGCCACATAAAAGTGCTAATCCATCAGTCGATAATCGTTGATGATCTGCTAAAGACTAACATACAGCAGGAAAATTAAAACTAAAGAAAGCAGGCACAGGAAGATTTGTTTATTAATAAAATGATATTATCTAGCATAACCCATGGCCTGTGCAATATCATTTAAACTCGGTAAAACCCGTTCAATGCGCGTTCTGTGAGCAGAATCTAGCCATTTGTCTAGGCGAATCTCAAATTGGGAATAATAGGGTTTACTTAATAAGTTAACTGTGTGGTTTTCAACACGCTCATCAAAGCTAAGGCCTAATTTTTGGTATAAGTTTTGGATTTCAAGCACTGGATTGTTCACTACATCTTCATAAAAAACCTCAAGCCATTGCGATGCCGGTATGTTTTTCTTGGCTTCTAGGATAGCGGAATGTATAGAGCGGTATTGATAAGCACAGACTTCTTCTAAGCTAGCTTGTCGGTATTTACGCCAGCCATCGAATAGAAAAAAACACCATCGTGTATAGCTGCCGTCGTCAATGGCTATTTTGTCGGGCAACTCTTTGGACCATTCGGCGAATAGTTCCGGCTTGCTCCAAGCTTCGATCATGGAATTAATTGTATCGCCTGGGCTGCGCTTGATGTAAACAAAGATCGCATCGGGGAACAGCGCATGCAAATAGGGAACTGCTAAACCCAGTTGGTTGTTTTTGTCTACAAACCTTGTTTTTCCAGTACGCGCATAGAAGTAGCGCGTGATGGTGTCGCGGTCATGTTGGCAGGCATCGTCCGCACTAAGCGTATGGGTGTCCCAGTTTTTATCGGATGGATGATGCAGTCTATCCCAGACTGAATATATTTCACGCTGCAAACTGCCGATTTCTGAGGATTCAGATAAGGTTTTATAAAGCATCTGAGTGCCACTACGACTCCCGCTAACTATAAATATAGGGCGATCTGCCAGAGGTCGAAAATAGTCCCACCAAGCACTGCGGATAATGATCCGTATGTTATTTATGTGATGGCGTATGGTTTTATCAATCTTTAGCCAGAGATCTTTCATAGCTTAATTCCTTATAAGAAAAATGTCATTTATAAAACACAGGTTAGTCTGCTTTAAGGGCCGACCTTAGTAGCGGCCATTGAAAGGAGGCACATTTTATAGTGAATTGTTTGCTTGAACTTTGTTCATCCTATAAATTGCGTAATTTTTCAGTTAGTTAAATGATGTTCATTGCCTTAGACACATAATAATTATTAGTGCCATCAGACGTTATAGTCCCAGAGTCGTGAACAGAAAAGAAAACGACTTAAAAATAGCAAATAAGTTACCCAATGAATGCTGCATGTGCCGCTAAAGTCAGTTTTTCTGTTAGGGATTAATGAATAGCGTCTAAAATTACTTTATTTTTTTTCAAAGTCTTACCTATAAAATTAAAGGTGAGTGAAAGAGATTTTTATTTAAAAGTGGCGTCCATCATGGACGACAAGTTTTTACTGCAAACTGCGTGTTTTACTTCTGTTAAGGGGCGACCTTTCCGTCTTATTCATTGAGGTATCGGGTCGGCTTTTGAACTATTCACTATGCTCTATTACCTGGAAGGTCAATTTTACGGCCTATTGCATCAGTTAAACGAAAGGCTCAGCGAATAAGATGCCGGTATAAATAAAAAGTAGCGCTATAGCAGAGCATCTATGACTGGCTAAGTCATAAGGTAGAGTAGTTAGGCAGAAAATTCGATTAGTTAGATGCTCAATGCGTCAGCATAGAGGTCGTCAATTCAGTAAATAATATAGTCCTAGAGATTTTAATGGAAAAGCTAAATTTATCTAGTAATTATGCTTTGTTTTTTTATAGTATTGCACAAAATAATGCAGTTAACAAACAATTTTAGCGGCAGAGTTTTGGTGTAAGTTTTTGTGAATTAAAAAGCAGATATAAGCAAGGTAATGATCCAGTTTATTAAGACTTAGTGATAGATATAGTTGGCTTCGTAGAAGTTGTTAATGAGTAGGGGAAGTAGGTTGCTTTTGAAGGTTGCAGAGGTTGCCTGGTAAATTTTAGGCATAAAAAAAGAGCTTTGCAGGTCGCATAAGCTCTTTATTTTATGGTGCCTCGGGCCGGAGTCGAACCGGCACGTCCTTACGAACGATGGATTTTAAGGCCCTTTCGTCTACCAATTTCGCCACCGAGGCTTCGGTAACTTTGATAAGCTGGCTATTATATAGCAGAAAAAAAAATAAACTAGATTAAATCTAATTTATTTTAAATATACCCATTAAACTTTATTCTTACTGGCTTTATTCTTCAAAAAAACACGACTACTAT
>CAMDNJ010000050.1 GCA_945902915.1 Crenothrix polyspora
TTACATCATTTAAGCTCATTATCGCTAGCACCGTCTTATTTGGAACATAGTACCGAAATTGTGCTCGCTCAGGATTTATATGCCGAAAGATTAGTCGGAGATGAACCCGAAGAATTGGAAGTAATCCCTTGGAAGCTTAATAACATCAATGGATTATTGGCGACCGGCGAATGTACCGAAGCTCGTTCTATTGCTGCACTCTTTATGACCTTAGAATATTTTAAAAACGCATAAGTTATATAGGATGGATAAGCAGCTCTACTCCAGACATACTTAAGGCCATGGCTAGAGATGCTTATTATCAACTCTTGCAAACCCAAAAGAATGCGTGGCTAGCACAAGAAAATGTTGCTCATTATGAGGATATATCTAAAGCCAACCGCTTACGTATGAAGGATGGCAAGATTTATGTGATTGATATCTTAGAAGGTGGTCGTAGTGCAGCTTTGGGCTGAGTCAATCAAGATAATTAAGCCTCTATATTGTAGAGGCGTATTTTAATAGGGCGTATGCAATACGCCCCGGCCATCACCACAATGCTCACATAAAATCAAACGGCAGACTATCCTGATAGTACGAATCTTCAGCTCTTGGAATCTGATAGGTTTTTAGCCATGCTTTAAAGCTAGCAGGATTTTGATAGGACTTAATCTCACGTTTGATATCTGAAATATCTATCTCTAAATCTTTAATATCTCTGGCTAACATAGCCATCATTTGCTTAGGTGTTAAGCGTTGAAAATCCGACATGTTTAAATTTATCTTAAACATCTGTTCTATTTGATCCGTCTCTTGCTCTAATTCAGCCAATTGTTCTTTTAAGATCTTATTAAAGTATTTAAGTCGACTGTCGGCAATCAGACTTAACTCTGCTGGATTGATTTGCTCTATTTCTAACTGCAAAGCCAACAGCAACAATAAATCTTTTTTGCCATAAGCTATATTAACGCGCTGCATCAACTCAGTTTTACGCTTTTGCTCTTCTGGATCCGGCTCGCGATCAGGGTGCAATACGGCAACTAACTTACGATAAACCTCTCGCACTGACTTACTGGCCAGTTCCTGTTCTTCTTGTAGACGCGCTTCTTTTTCTAATTGTTTTTTAGTCTTTTTGCGAGCTATGCCCGCTCGATGTTGGGCCTGGGCTTCTTCTCGTTCCAGAATTTTTTCATGTAAATGCGCTTGAAACATTTCCGGTGAGCTCATATCGATATCATCACCTAAATCCACATCAAACATATCTTTAGCGAGGTCTTTCATCATTTCAGCCATAAAAGACTCTCGGCCCTCACTAAGACTATCGTAATCGTCCTCACTATACTTATTAAATAACGGCTTTAATTCATCCATTTGATGATCCGCAATTAAGTGTTCTGACACTTCGCAGATCAGATGTCTAATTTTTATTTTATCGGTTTTCTTAAACAGCGACAGATCATAATGCTGATCTAATAATTGCACCCACGCTAATTTATGCTGGCTAAAAGTCGCTTGCAAAGGCTCATAGCTTTCAATCACTTTTTGTTGGTATAAGGGTCTAGTGTCCTGCCATTCGACTAGGCGCTGCTTTTGTAAATCAATTTTCTTAGTCAGGCTATTAAATTGCTTTTGCTGCGCTGATAAGATTTTCTTTTCATCGGCTTTCGGGGTAATGCTAACGGTTTTGTTTTTAGATGCGCTCATAGGATCATTGTTAACATGTTGCTGGTAATGATTGATATTTTAAACCAAGCTTTCAAAATCATATCACGTTTAAATTTTGATAATGGTGTCACTATAAAGTGCAACCAAGGAATCGTGGGTCATTAAACGCATGGGCTCTACGAGTGCCTGAGCCACCAGCATACGGTCAAACGGGTCTTGGTGATGCGCAGGCAATTCTTCAACCGCAATAGCATGTTCCGCATCAATGGCGAGAAAGTGATAACCCGATTCTTGAAAATAGCGCATGGCGTCTTGACTAGAAACGGGCATATCGCCTCGGCCTAGCGAATATTTAATCGCAATCTCCCAGATATTCGCAGCACTTACCCAAACGTTAGTTTTAGGTGCTGTAATCAAATCACGCGCCCTTTGCGACAGCTTTGGATTATCAGTTATCGCCCATAGTGCAACATGAGTATCTAACAGCAGATTCAAGACCGCATCTCGCCTATAAATAATTGAGCCACTTCGGGGTTATGTGTATCGATACTATCTGGTACCACGAACAAGCCTTTTGCTACGCCAATGCGCTTACCAGTGGCTGCCGTATCTAGCGGAACCAGTTTGGCAACTGGACGGCCATTTCTAGCAATCATGATTTCACGCTCTTGACCTTGCTCGATGGCTTCTACTAAACGGGACAAAGAGGATTTGGCTTGTAACATATTGACAGTTTGCATGGCTAACTCCATAAAAGCACTTAGTCTAGTCTGGCTAATGAGGCAAATCAAGTCTATTGAATAATTCTTGCGCTACAACTTGCTCATGATCGAGACATAGAATAACCTTAGCCACGCAAAGCACAGACATTGATGCGCCTGACGGCAGCATCCTATTAACGCATGGTATAGGACGAATGCCATTCGCCTCTACGACGAAAGAAAAACGCCACATTAACCAGCGCTATCATCACCGGCACTTCTATCAAAGGCCCTATCACTGCCGCAAACGCAGCACCACTATTAATACCAAATACCGCGATGGCGACGGCGATAGCTAATTCAAAATTATTACTGGCGGCAGTAAACGCCAGCGTAGTGGTCTTGCTATAATCAGCGCCCACTGCTTTACCCATAGCGAAACTAAGCAAAAACATCACCACAAAATAAATCAACATCGGTATGGCGATACGCACCACATCCATAGGCAATTGCACGATCAATTGACCTTTTAAAGAAAACATCACTACGATGGTAAATAACAACGCGATCAGCGTTAGCGGACTAATCTTAGGAATGAAAACCTGCTGATACCAGTCTTTGCCTTTAGCACGAATAAGCAAGAAACGCGTCAGGAATCCGGCCATGAAAGGAAGGCCTAAATAGATGAACACACTTTGGGCAATATCAACGATGCTGATAGCCACTACGTGACCTTCCAAGCCTAACAGAGGTGGCAACACGGTAATAAACAGCCAAGCATAGACACTGTAAAACAAGACTTGGAACACACTGTTAAAGGCCACTAAGCCAGCAGCATATTCATTATCGCCCTGTGCTAGTTCGTTCCAAACGATCACCATCGCTATACATCTAGCCAGACCAATTAATATCAATCCAGTCATGTATTCAGGATAATCACGCAGAAAAATGACCGCCAAGGCGAACATTAACACCGGGCCGATTAGCCAGTTCTGCACTAAAGACACGCCTAAGATCTTGCCATTACGAAACACGGCACCCAGTTCCTCGTAATGCACTTTGGCTAAAGGTGGATACATCATTAACACTAAACCGATAGCAATTGGGATATTGGTCGTGCCCAAGGAAACTTTAGTATTTAAGTCACTCACTTCAACAGGAAAAACATAGCCCAGACTGACACCCACGGCCATGGCTAAGAAAATCCATAATGTTAGGTAACGATCCAAAAAAGATAAGTGTGCTTTTGAATAGTGATCTATGCTCATAACTCTCTCCTAATTAATGACTATCTACAGACAATTCTAGTAAGCGCTCTACACCCACAGGCTCTTCTTTAAGCAGCGGCACTACAGCATAACGGTGCGCATGAATAGTCGCCACCCTTTCAATTTCATGGTGTTCATTATCGGCACGCTGCCGTAATAAAGGTGAATATACCGTTGTTGCCGCAATACTATTGTTGATCACCCAAGCCCAAGGCTCAATTCCTGCCCTGCGTAAATCCGCTTGCAGGTTGGCAGCTTCAAGCACCGGCGTCGTTTCTGCCAGCGTTACCAGCAACACTTTAGTTTGCTTAGCATCTTGTAGTTGCATCATCGGCGTCAGATAATGAGCGCTCGAACCCGCCATTTGCCGACTCATTTCACGGTGATAAGCACCGGTAGCATCAAGCAACAGCAAAGTATGACCGGTCGGCGCAGTGTCCATAATGACAAATTTTTTGCCTGCTTCACGGATAACACGTGAGAAAGCTTGAAACACCGCAATTTCTTCGGTGCACGGCGAACGTAAGTCTTCTTCCAGCAGCGCTAAACCCCTAGCATCGAGATTTGCAGCTTTTGCTTCTAATACTTGTAGACGATAGCGCTCAGTTTCCACGTGTGGATCAATGCGGCTCACCATCAAATGTTCTAAGGCGCCATTCAATGTCTCGCTCAAATGGGCAGCAGGGTCTGACGTTGTCAGATGTACCGGCAAACCCCGCTGAGCAAGTTCCACCGCAATAGCCGCCGCCAAGGTGGTTTTACCTACACCGCCTTTACCCATCAGCATAACCAAGCCATGACCGTCATTGGCAATCTCATCCACTAGTTTTGACAGACTGGGAGCCTCAATGGTCTTGGTAACCACCGTGTCATCACCTATGATCGGTGTGGCAATGAGCAGTAAGTGCCTAAGAGCGTCTAAGCCAACCAGATTAAAAGGTTTAAGCTCGATAAAATCACAAGGTAAGGCTTTAAGTACTTCAGGTATTGTGTTCAGTGCCTGTTGTTCGCGTTGACAAATGGCTGCGGCGAGGGAATCTTGTGCTGCTTCAGCAACAGGTAATATACCGTTAACCACCAGATATTGTTGAGATAAGCCAATGGCCGCCAGTTCCTCATGGGTACGTGCAACTTCTCGTAAAGTCGCCAATTGAGCACGAGCCACCAAAATCAAACGACTACGCTGGGGATCGGCCAAGGCCTCTACCGCTGCTTTGTATTGACTACGCTGCTTTTCAAGACCGGCTAAAGGCCCAAGACAAGAGGCATCACCTTTACCTTCATCAAGGAAGCCACTCCAAGCACCTGGCAATTGCAATAGCCGGATAGTATGACCAGTCGGTGCTGTGTCAAAAATGATATGCTGATAGCCCGCAGTTAAAGCAGAATCCGTCAATAATGCCGTGAATTCATCAAACGCAGCGATCTCTGTAGTACAAGCACCTGATAGCTGCTCTTCAATACCTTTTACGACCGCGTCTGGCAACACGCCACGCACAGGACCTACGATGCGATCACGATAAGCTTGCGCCGCCGCTTGTGGATCAATTTCCAACGCGGCTAAACCCGGTACACTAGCAATAGGGGTAATCTGGTTACCAATGGTTATGCCAAACACCTGAGCTACATTGGATGCTGGATCAGTACTGACCAACAGTACTTGATATCCCGCCTCCGCTAAGCTTATCGCTGTGGCACTAGCGATTGAAGTCTTGCCTACGCCACCTTTACCTGTAAAAAACAAAAATCGTGGTGGTTGCAGAAGAAATGTGTAGTCACTCATCATATCGCTCATCAATCGTTTAACAACTGCTGCCACTACAGCAACTGGACTTGACCTTGTCTGCAATTAAAGTAATGGCACACCAGCGAGCCAGTTCGGCACGATTCGGATAACGCCCAGCCAAAGCCACTTCACCATCAATTAAAATCAACGGTAAAGCTTCGGCACCAGAACGCTCCAGAAAGCTTTTTACTACGGTATTTTCAGCAAACACCAACGGTTCTTGGGCCAAATTGAATCGCTGGATATCAGCCCCATTTTGCTTAGCCCAATCCACATCAGCAGAAAAGCCAACTAACTGTTGATCAACTTCCACGCCACAAACACCGGTACTGCAACATAATGCAGGGTCAAACACTTGAATCGTTGTCATAATAGAATGCCTTATCAATTAAGGTAATAGGATACCAATACGGTCTAGTTCTGCTTTGAATCTCACTGGATCGTTTTGTAATTCAGTGAGCGGCAGCGCCAAAAATTGCTCAATACGATGGCGAAGTATCTTATAAGCCGTCATAAAAGCGGCTTTAATGTCTTCTTCACTGCCCTCTGCGTGAGCTGGATCTTCTACGCCCCAATGGCTACGCATAACGGGCCCTAAATAAGCGGGACAGATTTCGTTGGCGGCATTACCGCATACACTCAAGACGATATCGGGCGTCACGGGCAGATCATTCCAGGATTTACTGAAATAGCCTTCAGTAGAAATACCCTCTCGTTCAAGCTGCGCCAAGGCACCGGTATTGAGTCGACCTAGAGGTTTGCTGCCAGCACTCATAGCATGCCAACCTTCTGGAGCAAGATGATTGAAAATGGCTTCGCCCATCAAAGATCGGCAAGAATTACCCGTGCAAAGAAATAATACATTCATAGTAGATCACTCATTATATGGAAAGAAATCAGACGACATCGCAGCAAGACGAAGCTATGTTCGGTTCAAAGCATGATTCAGGATCCGCCGTGCAACATTCTGCGGTTAAATAATCAATGAGAGCTTGCATCAGCGTAAGCTGGGCTCGATAACGCTGATAGCGTCCTTCTTGGGTGACATTGATTAAACCAGCATGGGTCATGGCTTTGAGATGAAAAGATAAGTTATTAGGCGGCAGATCCAAAAGAGCAGCAATCTCACCCGCAACTAAACCAGTAGGTGCGTGCTTAACCAGCAGTCGAAACACATCTAAGCGTATGCCTGAAGATAGAGATTCAAAAATTTTTGTTGCAAGTAATTTATCCATAGCTCAACTATACAACAGTATTTGAAATATTGAAACAAAGGCATTGATATTCCTACTGGGCTTCGCTTTGCAATTAACTATTTGCAATAGTTAATTGGTCTCAACGCCTATTCCAATCGGGATAGTCTATAGGGCATTTATGAATAGAGAAGATATGACAAGCTTTAGAGCTTAAGTGAATAAAAAGAAGAAAGAGTTAGCCTATAAGCCGGGTTTTGTCGAGAACAGCCATTCATCTAGGCTATAGGTCACCCTACAGCTCAAGCAATCTCCCCAGGAACCGCGCGGGCCACGCGTCTGTCCCTCTATTTGATCTTGCTCCGAGTGGGGTTTACCATGCCACTCCTGTTACCAGTTGCGCGGTGCGCTCTTACCGCACCTTTTCACCCTTACCTATCATTAATAAATTAACAATAGGCGGTCTATTTTCTGCGGCACTTTCCGTAGGCTCACGCCTCCCAGGCGTTACCTGGCACTCTGCCCAATGGAGCCCGGACTTTCCTCCATCTTATCTTAATGATAAAACAGCGACTGTCCAGCCAACTCTTTCAGAGGCAAGTATACTGGATTAATCGAGCGAATACCAAACAAACAAAGTACGCCTCACAGTAATCAACTTACAATACATCAATTAAGTTTATGCTATGACGGTAACATCAAACCTACAGATCATCGTCTTTGCTCATCATTAATGCTGCTTGGTACACTATTTTTTTTCTAAGCCCGGTCAGTTCCACAGCCATTGCAACTGCAGTCTTAATAGAGACCTCTTTCAATAATACTTGCAACAATTTTTCTTGCTCCGTGCTAATAACGCTGTCTTTTTTATGCTCAACAGCTCCATCAACGATCACAACAAACTCACCTTTTCTCATATTGTCATTTTGCATCACCAAATCCAGCGCCTCACCTAAACTGGCTTTTACAATAGTTTCATGTAACTTGGTTAACTCCCTAGCAATAACAATCTGACGATCTAAAGGAATTGTTTCCGCCATATCCTGCAATGTAGCAAGAATTCTATGGCAAGACTCATAAAACACCCATGTTTTGCTAAGCAATACTCGCTCATTGAAAAAAGATTTTCGCGCCGATGATGTTCTAGGCAAAAAACCCTCAAATGAAAACTGAGTAACAGGCAGGCCCGCTGCAGATAAAGCAGCAATTAATGCACAGGCTCCAGGTATAGGCACAACATCCAAGCCAGCTTCTTTAACCAACTTTACCAGCGGCATACCAGGATCACTTAATAGTGGCGTCCCAGCATCTGAAACTAAGGCAATAGAGAGCCCTGACCTTAATTTATCTAATAATACTGGTGAATATTTTTCTTCATTATGCTGATGCAAGGACACCAACTTATTGGTAATACCATAATGCTGTAACAACATTTTTACATGGCGAGTATCCTCTGCTGCGATCAAATCAACTTGCTTTAAAGTTTCAACCGCTCGATAACTAATGTCAGCTAAATTGCCTATTGGCGTAGCAACCACGTATAATTTGCCAAACTCAGTTAATAGTTCAATGTTCTTATTCACATAACTCCTAGATATAAACATGGTGCGCTATAAAGTGCCTTACCCTACTGGTGCTTAATTATATCAGCAACATACCCGCTCATTACCCTTGAGATACATTTAGGAGCTAGATTGTGTTATTTACAGAAATAAAAGCTAAAGCGATACATTTGATCCGGGGCGAAAATGCTGAACAACAGGCGCACGACTATCTCCTTAAGCAGGGGCTTAAATCGGTGCATCGAAACTACCGCTGCAAACAAGGTGAACTCGATCTCATTATGACCGACCAAAACTCACTGGTTATTATCGAAGTCAAATTTCGTAAAACAGACAAATATGGCAGTGCTTTGGAGTGCGTCACACCAACCAAACAATCGCGTATCATAGCGGCAACTCATCACTACTTATCAACTCACCCATCAGATTGTCCAATTCGCTTTGATGTTATTGCTATTTCCGGCGATAGTAAGATAGAGTGGGTACAAAATGCTTTTTAAACAACTTATCTCATCATGAACTTACAAGACAGAATCATTAATCATTTCTCTGATAGTATACAAACACAGCAAGAGGCTATGTCCAGTCTTTGTGAACTCATAGAGTACGCATCACAACAACTGGTTTCAGCCTTACTCAATGATAAAAAAATACTCACTTGCGGCAATGGTCGCTCAGCAACCAGCGCCCAATTGTTTTCTTCTGCCATGCTCAACCAATTTGAACGCGACCGCCCTTCATTACCCGTCATGGCATTAAACACAGATGCTGCAGTCATCACTGCCATAGCTAACGACTATCACTTTGATGATGTTTATGCCAAACAACTACGAGCATTGGGACAAAGTGGAGATATATTACTAACTTATACTGATGGCAACCATTCAGCAAACATTGCCAAAGCCATTATCACTGCTCATGATAAAGAATTATTAGTTATTGCCCTAACAGGAAATAATGGCGGCATGATTGCCCCTTTACTTTATGAAACTGATATAGAAATCCGCGTTCCTTCAAGCTCAAACGCCCTCATACAAGAAGTTCATGTATTGATCACACATTGCTTGTGCGACTTGATTGACCACCAATTATTCGGCTAACACTTCAGGCTTAACCATGAAAAAAATCTTTGTATTACTGCTACTGTGCCAGAACTTATTATTAGTCGCTTGCACTACCATAACGCCTAAAGAACCAGAAATAACAGAACAACTGTTATCAGAAGAACGTCGCTCGCGAGAAGTCATACTGTCCGACAGGATGATTGAAGCTGAAGCTTATTCAGAACTTAATTCAGAGCGTCATTTAAAAGAGCAATGTCACGTTAACATTAATGCTTTCAATGGCACTGTTTTAGTCACCGGCCAAGCACCCAGTGAAGAACTTAGCAACAATATCATGACTATTGTTCAAGCTATCGCCAATGTAAAACTAGTACATAATAATTTAAGTATCGATTACCCCACGGACACGGCTACACGGAATAATGATGAACTAATTACCGAAGGTGTAAAAGCAGCGTTTAATCAAATACGGACTATTCCTGACTTTTACCCCTCAATGATTAAAGTCAATACAGAAAATAGTGTGGTCTATCTGATGGGCCTAGTTCACAGAGAAGAAGGTACTATCGCTATTAAAATTACTAAACTACAGCCTAGCGTCAAGGAAATCGTCACAATATTCGAATACATAGACTAAGCCTTGCTTATTCATTTAATTGAATTTCTTTAGCTTCAAAATAATGCCAACGATTAATAATTTTACAAAATAACTCGGCAGTCTTTTCAGCATCATATAACGCTGAATGCGCTTTTGCATTATCCCACTCTAAACCAGCTGCATGGGCAATTTTAGCCAACACTGTTTGTCGATAAGCTAATCCACCCAAGGTCGCAGTATCGAAGGTACTAAAGGGATGGAAAGGGCTACGTTTTATTTGCGTACGATGAATCGCCGCATTTAAAAAGCCAATATCAAAAGCCGGATTATGGCCTACCAATATCGCCCGCGTACATTCGTTGCGCTTTACAGCCGCCTTAATAGGTTTAAAAAGTAACTCCAAGGCTTCTTTTTCTTCAATGGCCATACGAAAAGGGTGATGCGGATCTATGCCATTAAATTTAAGTGCAGCAGGATCTAGCTCTGAGTTTTTAAAAGGCACAACATGGGTCGTATAACGTTCGGTGATTTCCAACTGATTATGACTATTAATCTCTACAATAACCGCAGCAATTTCCAGCAAGGCATTTTTTTTAGGATTAAAGCCAGCAGTTTCTATATCAACAATGACAGGTAAATAGCCTCTGAAACGCTGGGCTAAAGGAATTGCGGGGTTATCCATTATAAGGGGGCTATCCAAGGCTATCAAAATCAAGAAGTGCGTTACCTATAGAGTACCGCTAGTCGGCACTATATTACGCGATAGTGACAGAGAACACACATGAAAAAACAGTGGATCCAAAATCATAGCATTAGCTAAAGTTATCGTGGTAAGGGCTTTAGCCGCTACTACGATAAGTCTTTATGCTCAAGCGTGTAGCTACCGTTCTTTAATAACGCTGACTTTTTATTTTACCAAGTGTCGCCGTGTTTGACCGACAACTGGCTACTCTATCTAGGCGCCTGTTAAGCATTATAGAGCGCAGACAAAAGGCTCAGGGCCAAGGGTTAAGCCTTTCATCTGTACTTGGGTGCCGACCGGGGTTTGCAACCCCGTCCGAAACGTTTTGATGCTTCAATAACTTTCGAAAAGTTAAAGGCTAGGGACGGGATTACAAACCGCGTCCTGCCTAGGCCTTTAGCCTTTATCTCCCAAACTAAGCATCTCCATCAAACCCTGAATAAACTCCAACTTCTGCTCGGTGCTTTCAAAGGGCTCAATAAACCGGAGTTTATTAACACCATCAAACTTATAGCGTTGCGCTTGAGTTTGTATCAAATTAATTAATCGACCCGTATCAATATGTGGCTCAGCACTAAAGATAATACGACCACCACCCGCATTAGCTTCTATTTTTCGGATACCTAGTATTTCTGCTTGCTGCTTTAACTCGGTGACGCTGAATAAGGTTTTAACCGCGTCTGGCAATAAACCAAAGCGATCTATCATTTCTACCTGTAACTCGCGCAAGTCTGTCGTGGTTTGCGTGTTAGAAATACGCTTGTATAAGACTAAACGCGCATGAATATCGGGTAGATAATCTTCTGGAATTAAGGCTGCGGTTTGTAAATCTACTTCCGCACCTCTATCCATAGGCGTATCTAGTTCGGGTTGCTTGCCTGACTTTAAAGCAGTAACGGCGCGCTCTAGCAATTCACTATACAAGGTAAAGCCAATTTCCTGAATCTGACCGCTTTGATCATCGCCTAATAATTCACCAGCACCGCGTATCTCCATATCATTAGATGACAGCATAAAGCCCGCACCTAAATCGCCGGAGCTTTCTACCGCCTGTAAGCGCTTCAGAGCATCTTTACTCATCACTGCTTTAGGCGGCACAATAAAGTAAGCATAAGCCCGATGATGCGAGCGTCCGACTCGACCCCGTAATTGATGCAACTGCGCAAGACCCAACTTATCCGCTCTATCAATAATAATGGTATTGGCCGTGGGTATATCGATGCCGCTTTCAATAATGGTAGAGCACAACAACAAATTAAAGCGTTGATGATAAAAGTCCAACATAATGCGCTCTAGTTCACGCTCTGGCATTTGCCCATGGGCAATTTCAATACGTGCTTCGGGTATTAAGGCCTCTAGTTGCAAGGCAATTTTCTCCATACTTTTAACATCGTTATGCAGAAAAAACACTTGGCCACCGCGTTTAATTTCACGTAAGCAGGCTTCCCTGACTTGGGCATCAATCCATTCAGTGATAAAGGTTTTAATAGCATGACGATTAGGCGGTGGACTGGCAATGATAGAAATGTCTCTTAAACCTGACATAGCCATATTGAGCGTACGTGGTATTGGCGTTGCTGTTAGGGTGAGCATATCCAACTCGGCGCGCATTTTTTTAAAATGTTCTTTTTGACGCACGCCAAAACGATGCTCTTCATCGATCACCACCAAACCCAAGGCTTTAAATTTTAGCTCTTTAGATAATAAGGTATGGGTACCAATGACGATATCGACTTTGCCATCGGCCAAGTCCGCAGCGATTTCTTTTAATTGTTTGGGCGTAACAAAACGCGACATCACTTCTACGCGGAACGGCCAGTCGGCAAAACGATCTCGAAAGTTTTGATAATGCTGTTGCGCTAGCAAGGTGGTGGGCACTAATACCGCGACTTGCTTGCCACCTTGTACGGCAATAAACGCGGCACGCATAGAGACTTCGGTTTTACCAAAACCGACATCACCACAAATGACCCGGTCCATAGGTTGAGGCTTGGCCATATCTTCCAAAATGGCTTCAATGGCTGAATACTGATCGGGGGTTTCTTCAAACGGAAAGGCATCAGCAAATACTTGATAATCTAAGGTATCAATATCAAAGGCATGACCTTGTTTAACCGCTCTTTTAGCATGAATTTCTAGTAACTCAGCTGCGACATCACGAATACGCGCAATCGCTTTAGTTTTGAGCTTACCCCACTGATCGCCACCCAACTTATGTAGCGGCGCACTATCAGGATCCATACCTGTATAGCGCCCTATCAAATGCAAGGAGGACACAGGCACATAAAGCTTGTCGTGGTTCGCATATTCCAGGGATAAAAACTCTGAGGCGATACCGCCTATTTGCAAAGTTTGTAAACCTAAATAACGACCCACACCATGTTCTTGGTGTACCACCGGCGAACCTATAGATAGCTCGTTAAGATTATTAACGATGTTTTCTAGCTCACGGGCGGCAGATTGCCTACGTCTACGGCGTTGCTGAACTTTTTCTCCAGACAACTGGCTTTCGGTAATAATAGCAATGGCAGGATTGCTCAGCCATAAACCTAAGGCCATAGGCGCGACCATAATACAGGGCGATACCTCAGACTTTAAAAAGGCCTGCCAACTCTCGACTTGTTTTACGCTGACCTTATAAGACCTGAGCTTATCAATCAGCGCCTCTCTACGACCTGGCGATTCGGCGACAAACAAGACTTTGCCCTCAAAACCGGCTATAAACTGCTTTAGCGCCTGAGCAGGTTCATTGAGTTTGCCATCGATAATCAATTCTGAGGGCACATGGCAGGCAAAATCAACAGCTTGGCTACTCGCTATGTCGTCGGCTAATGCTCTAATAGTCTCTGGGTTATCTAGGCTAATCTGAGCAAATGAACGCATGTTTAAGACTAAATCTTCAGCCGACAAGAATAAATCCTCAGGCTTTAGCAACGGTCTGTTGACATCATATTTACGCTGCAAATAACGCTCTTCAGCTTCCGCATAAAAAGCGAGCGCCGTTGTATTAAAACTGGTTGACGACACCACAATAGCTGTAGAGGGTAAATAATCAAATAAGGTCGCTGTTTGCTCTACAAATAACGGCAAATAATATTCTATGCCGCTAGGCGTAATACCTTTACTGACATCAACATACAAGGTGTTTTTGGGCGAGACTTCGGGGAAATAGCTACGAAAGGCTTGGCGAAAAAGCTTGATAGATTCATCGGTCAGCGGAAATTCGCGTGCAGGGAATAATTGTATAGACTCAATCTTTTCTAAGGAGCGCTGGGTTTCTGGATCAAAGGTCCGTATAGATTCAATTTCTTCATCAAACAATTCAATACGAAACGGAACCTTGCTACCCATCGGGAATAAATCAACAATCGCACCTCTTACCGCAAATTCAGCATGCTGATAAACTTGCGATACGCACTGATAACCCACGCTTTCTAACTTGATTCGGTTGAGCTCTAAGTTAAAATCATCACCGACATTAATGGCAAAACTATTGGCTAAAACATGCTCTCTAGGCGCAAGCCTGTGCATTAAGGTGGTCACAGAAACTACCAAAGCGCCTCGCTTTACCTGCGGCAATAAGGCCAATGTTTTTAAGCGTTCTGAAATAATTTCCGGCAACGGCGAAAACACATCGTAAGGCAGTGTTTCCCAATCAGGAAAATGTAAAATGGCATGTTCGCCCTTTAAGAAGAAAGCTAACTCATGCTCCAACCGCAAAGCCGTTTGATTATCGGGGGTCACAATAACAAACAATCGATCTTCATTTTTAATGGCGTTGGCCAAAACCAAAGAATCGCTACAGCCCGCTAAGCCTGTCCATAAAATAGTCGTTTCTTTTGAAGTAGGAACCTTGGGAGAAAAAATTGGTGTATTAGCCATTACAGTTTAAATTATCAAGATGAAATCCATAGTCACAGTCATGATAAACTTCACGCTACAACCTTATATATTAATGATCGAGACAATATCTGATGCCCGAACTACCTGAAGTTGAAACGACCTGTCGTGGTATCACGCCCCATATTGTTGGCCAAACTATCAAACAGGTTCTTATCCGTCAACCTCAATTACGCTGGCCGGTACCTAAAACACTGAATACCATCTTATCCGGACTGGAAATTCGCTCCGTATCTAGGAGAGCTAAATATCTATTGTTTAGCACCGAGGCCGGCACGATGCTAATCCATTTAGGCATGTCCGGCAGCTTAAGAATTATGTCAGCAGCACTAGCACCTGGCAAACACGACCATATTGATTTTATTTTCAATAACGACACGCTGTTACGCTTTAACGATACTCGTCGCTTTGGTGCCGTATTGTGGACCGATGCGCCGGCAGAACAGCACCCACTCCTCAAAGACTTAGGTCCAGAACCTCTATTAGACGATTTTAACGGTGAGCTACTCTACCAACGCGCCAATAGCCGAAAAATACCTGTCAAATCCTTCATTATGGACAGTCATGTTGTCGTTGGCATAGGTAACATCTATGCCAATGAAGCCTTGTTTATGGCCGGTATATTACCCTCACGCCCAGCAGGCAGTATTTCTTTAGTGCACTATGAAAAACTAGCGGACTGTATTCGAATTATTTTGCGACACGCTATTTTACAAGGCGGCACTACGCTACGAGACTTTGTCAATGAAGCCGGGAAACCGGGCTATTTCCAACAACAACTCCGCGTATACGGCCGCGCCAATCAACCTTGTATTGACTGCCAACAGCTGTTAATAGAAATTAGAATGGCGAATCGTTCTACGGTATTTTGTAACACTTGTCAGCACTAACAGTTTTTTTGTGGGCTACCAACTTATTTAGCTTAACCGTTCACTTTTAGACAGAGCTCTCCTAAGCGCAGACAAAAGGCGAAAGGTTAAACCTAGTATCTGCAACGGCTTAAGTTGCTAGCCTCTTAGGCTTAATCTTTGGCCCTGCGCCTTTTGTCTGCGCTCAAGCTGTCGCGGCTAAAGCCGCCCCCACAATAACTTTTTTGCCCAAATTATTGAACTACCATTCCCAAGCGCTTTTATTGCAAAATAAACTTAAGACCTATGAGCATTAAAATTGAAGCTAAAATAGGGCGCAAGAATCTTTCTGGAATCTTTGCACTCAAATGACTACCTATCCAGATGCCAGGCAAAGAACCCATCAATAAACTACCTAATAACACTAAATCTACATTACCTAAACTCAGATGACCAATACCTGCCACAGCCGTTAACGGTATGGCATGCGCCAAATCGGTACCGACAATTTTCAGCGTGGTCATTTTAGGATAAAGAAATAACAAAGCAACCGTTCCAAGAGCTCCTGCACCCACTGAAGACAAGGTGACTAATACACCCAATACCGCACCAATTAACACAGTCGCAGGTATTTGCAAACGCTTAAAACGTGCCGCATTCTGAGGCGTACTATGTTCATCATCAATAACCGGTTCTTTTGCCGCTCTACTAATAAGTACACTGCGCACTAATAACGAACAGGCTGTTAAACCCAAAGCAATACCGAGTGTAAAGGTAATCGTTCCAGTAATTTCTTGCCCTACCGACATCAAGTATTTCAATACAAATAAGGTCGCAACAGCAAAAGGCAAACTACCCAAGGCTAACCAGCCGACAATTTTCCAATCGACTGAACCATGCTTACCATGATGCACCCAAACGCCACTGGTTTTAGTAATCGCTGCAAAAAGTAAATCCGTACCGACGGCCACCGCTGGTTTAAAACCGAACAAAAACACCAACAAAGGCGTCATTAATGAGCCACCACCGACACCGGTAACACCCACCAATAAACCTACGGCAAAGCCAGAGAACGTATATGCCAAATTCATTAAAGCTAACCTTCTGTTATTACGCTAAAAATTTCGGAATTATAACAGTTAACTAGCAGTGCTTTAATTTTAATGTGATCTGAGTTAAATCGGCAGTCTTCTTAAGGCGAAGCAGGATGCTTCTTGGGAACGGCAAGCCCCAGTTCGGCACAGTATCGTCATGATGATTATTGTCTGATGGTGATAACCACCATGCAGGATGTGGCTTACAGTCACGGCCCTCTTGAGGTGGATGCAACAGAGTGGAATCAAAGATAATCGAATCTAATCCCTCGATTCCGTTTTACTCCATCGAGGCTACTTGCTACGACTTACGGACTTTTAAAAGCAAGTAGCGGCGATATAACGCAGTGGAATCGAGGAAATCATTGGTTAAAAACCTCGATTTCGTGTTACTCCATCGAGGCTACTTGCTGTTGAATAAATAGGGTGTTGGTAATTACATCATCTAAATTTGGTAATAACTCTGGTTTGCTTAGAAACCTATATCAAATTTATGTTTGCACATGTCATAATGGCCACCATATTGGTTCATTAACTAATATTAACTAAAAGATAACTTTTAAATTATGAAAATACTTGGCAGACACCATTTTAAGATATTGATTTTAAAGCCTGAAAAAGACCTGTGCAGTGTAAGAAACATCGCCCTGATTAAGAAGGGATTAAGACATTTAATGTAACTTTAACAGTATTAATTGCTAAGTAAGAAACATCGCCCTGATTAAGAAGGGATTAAGACGCAATTTTCGTAGTAGTCATCATAATATTCTCACGTAAGAAACATCGCCCTGATTAAGAAGGGATTAAGACCATTCGGAAGGTTCGGGTAGGTTTAATTTATGTAAGAAACATCGCCCTGATTAAGAAGGGATTAAGACAGGCTAAAGTTCTGTATATACAGAACTTTAGCTTGTAAGAAACATCGCCCTGATTAAGAAGGGATTAAGACCTGGCTCTAGCGCGGCTACGAGTAGCGCGTCGGTAAGAAACATCGCCCTGATTAAGAAGGGATTAAGACAGCCATTTATATAGTTAGGCTACATTTTCTAGGTAAGTAAGAAACATCGCCCTGTA
>CAMDNJ010000051.1 GCA_945902915.1 Crenothrix polyspora
AAACCTACATATTTTGCAAGCTAAAGTAGCCGATTTTAATCTTATATTTGAATCCTTAAGCGAACCCTTTAAAAATCTTGATACTCAAGTTGAGCAAGAGTTAATTAATATTGCCACGACCCTAGCGACACAAGTCATCTATCGTGAGATTAAAATAGATCCAAAATTAATTCTGGCCATAGTTAGGGCCGCTATAAAAGCATTACCCTTATCAGTACAAAAAATCAGTATACATTTACATCCTGAAGATGCTGAGTTAGTGCGTTCAGCTTTCGAATTAGATGAACAATCATCTGTTTGGACTGTTATTGAAGATCCTTTAATTACTAGAGGTGGTTGTAAAGTTGATACAGATATTTCGTATATTGATGTCACTGTAGAAAATAGAGTAGCCATTGTTATAGCGTCATTATTGGGTAACGAACAAGGGCAGGGTAAAGATTTGTGATGGCTATTGTAGATAGATCAGCGCTTTGGTTGCAGCAATTAAAACCTTATTCAAAAAGATTAACATACATCCCAGAGCTCGTTGTTGAGGGTAAGTTATTTCGAATGGTAGGCTTAACCTTAGAGGCTGTCGGATGTAGAGCTGCCATTGGTTCACGCTGTAGGGTGGAGACTAAAGCTGGAAAAACTATTGAAGCAGAAGTCGTTGGCTTTTCTGGGGATCGTTTGTTTCTGATGCCAACGGGTGAGCTGCATGGATTAGAGCCCGATTGTCGTGTGATTCCTTTGGGTAAAGCTAGCTTAGCCAGGGTAGGCTATGGCTTATTGGGCCGCGTCGTTGATGGCGCTGGTAATCCTTTAGATGATAAAGGGCCGTTTAAAATAGATGCACAAATTTCCCTTAATGGTGAACCCATTAATCCTCTGTCAAGAAAACCCATACGAGAACCCTTAGATGTTGGAGTTAGAGCGCTTAATTCGATTCTTTCGGTAGGTCGTGGACAACGCATAGGCTTGTTTGCGGGTACTGGTGTAGGTAAGAGTATACTCTTAGGCATGATGACTAAATTCACCAACGCTGACATCGTTGTCGTTGGTTTAATTGGTGAGCGAGGTCGAGAAGTTAACGAGTTTGTGCAAAAGATACTCGGTGAAGAAGGTCTTAAAAGAGCGGTAGTGGTAGCCACTCCTGCCGATTGCCCACCCTTGATGCGCGTACATGGTGCATTATTGGCAACCAGTATTGCTGAATATTTTCGCGATCAAGGTCGTGATGTATTGTTATTGATGGACTCTTTAACTCGATTTGCACAGGCACATCGTGAAATAGCTTTAGCTATTAACGAGCCACCGGCAACCAAGGGCTATCCGCCTTCGGTATTTGCAAAGCTACCTCATTTAGTAGAGCGTGCTGGTAACGCTAATCAAAACAGCGGTTCAATTACTGCGTTCTATACCGTATTAGCCGAAGGTGATGACAATAATGATCCTATTGCCGATGCGGCTAGAGGAGTATTGGACGGACATATTATCTTATCTAGAAATCTTGCTGAAGCCGGTCATTTTCCGGCCATTGATATTGAAGCTTCAGTGAGTCGGGTGATGCCGGATATAGCCGATGTTAACCATTTGCAGATGGCCAGAGAGGTGAGACGTTTATATTCACTGTATCAACAAAATCAAGATTTAATCAGTGTCGGGGCTTATCAACCTGGATCAGATCCTAGAATTGATGAAGCCATTAAAAAAAATGCTGATATTGTTAATTTTTTACAGCAAGATATGAATGAGCAGGTCGATATGGCTCGCAGCTTGCAAGAGTTAGCTTTGTTGTTAGGTTAAGAGATGAAAAAAAAATCACAGCGTATCAAAGCTATAGTTGATATTAAAGCGGCACAAGAAAAAAAGGCTTTGGAAGTGCTGGGAGCTACACAGCGCAAGTTAGTGATCATGCAAGCTCAAGTTGATGGTTTGATAACTTATCGTCAAGAATATCGAAATAGATTTAATCAGCTAGGCGCAGGTGGTAGCACTATTAGTAATTTACTGGAATTTAGAGCCTTTATGGATAAGCTAGATAAAGCCATAATCGAACAAGAACTGACGTTGCTTGAATATCAAGCTGAGGCATTAATGAAAAGAGCGTTCTGGCAAGATTTGCATCATCGCACACAAAGCCTACAAAAAGTCTGTGATTCTGCGTTATCTGAAGAATTAAAATTAGAGCATAAGCAAGAGCAATTAGCTCAAGATGAACACTCGTCTCGCTTAGTATCGCGTCTTTTATAGTCTTATTGTTATTCCAAGCTATCCTGCCAATAACTGTTTTAATGACAACATTTGTAGGTATAGAGAATCTAGCCGATAAATAGTATGAGTTAGTTTTGGAAACCTAATAATCCCAAGCTTTCTTTGGCCCCAATTAGTAAATCTTTGCTGGGCTGAATAACGTTTTTTTAAGCCTAGAAAATTTTTGCTGAGCTGAATAACTTTTTTTAAGTCTAGAAAATTTTTGCTGGGCTGAATAACGTTTTTTTAAGTCTAGAAAACTTTTGCTGAACTGATTAACGTTTTGCTAAGGCTGAAATTATATTGTATCGAAATATAATTGCCAAATTAACCACTAATATTTTCTTTACAACGACTTATATTTCATTGGCAGATGCTATCTTAGTAATCAATCAGCTTGAAGTTGGCACTCTAGCGTCTGCTGATGATGGGCAATCAAAGTTTTTACTGGACCGACACGCGTCCCCCTTCAATCACAGTGGCGTTAATCATGCGTCCAGATGATTCATTTTTAACGCTAATGCGTTGATCCTTGATGCCATCGGTCATGGCAATACCTTTCATATCGATATTAAACGTTGATTTTATAGCGCTAATAGTCACTCGCTCTCCTCGTTTAACTAGGAAGGGTTCTGCAAAAAACTTCAAGCTAACAATCGAGCCTTTGGGTAAATAACGCGTGGCTTTTTTATTTGCTAGTTGCTCTATACGCGTCACAAAATCACCTCTGAGAGTAGAGACGTCTCTTTTTTCTAAAGTTAAATGTTGAGGGCTAAGCATTTCACCCAGTTGTATAGGCTGAGACAAGATAAAAACCTGATCAAAAATTTTAACCATTGCCGAGGTGAAAATAGACCATTTTGTACCTTTATCGCAGCGCACGCCGACAGTGGTTCTGCCAGGGTTAATTACATCACTAGTCATGACCGCTGTGAGTGGCTGAGCACATTCAGGCAGCCTTAGTAAGTTATCTAAGAGTAAGACATTAATTTCGTAATCATCGGCTTTTATGTTTTTTATAAGGGTTTGTTTAACCAGTTCATAAATAGAGTCGTGTGACTGGCTGTTTTGTTCTGCATAGCAGGGCGTAACCAAGGTTAACGTTAGTGCTAATAGCGGTAGTGTATTTTTAATCATAGTAAGTTTCCTATTATTGACACAGTAAAATCATGCAGGAATGATGCCAATATTGCATAGACTTTAAGTGTATAGAATGTGCCGACGCAAGGAGAGGCATCATTCACAACGATGTGCTTCACGTTACTGGTTTTTATCTATCTTAAGGAAGGGCAGTTTGAGGTTAAGCCTAGTTTTGTAGGGTGGATGCGCGCTGCTTATCTACCCTACAGGCTTTATATTGACCACAAGAAACAGCCAATTTATTGACACGTAATCTATTTTTTCAATATGCCTTGTGTTTTTTTTAGTTGAAACTCAGTAAAAACAAGCATAAATGATTTATGGCATTGATTGTGCTTTATGTTTTTAAAAAACACACGAGGTAGCATCATGGCCATTAATTTTGATCAAGCACTAGGCATACATCCACAAGCTCTGGCTATGCGTGAAAAACGCAGTGCTTTAATTGCTACTAATTTAGCAAACGTAGATACACCTAATTATAAAGCTAAGGATATGGATTTTAAATCCCTATTAAAACAAAGCATGCCGGGTGCTCCAAGCATAGAGCGCACTCAAGCCGGACATTTTTCACCACAACCAGAATTAGATGCCCGTGTGATGTTTCGCAATCCAAACCAAGTTTCATTGGATGGTAATACGGTAGAAGAACATTCAGAACAAGCCAGATATGCTGAAAACGCGGTGCAATATCAAGCCAGTCTAAGGTTTATCAATGGTAGATTCTCCGATTTAATGACAGCCCTGAGAGGTCAATAAAATGTCTGCATTTAGTGTATTTGATATTGCCGGTAGCGGCATGAACGCACAATCTTTACGGCTTAATTTGGTGGCCAGTAATATTTCTAATGCCAACAGCGTCGCTAGTAGTGCCGATACGGTTTATAAATCTAGGCAGCCTATGTTTGCTGCTGAATTACAAGGTGCTTTAAATCAGCAGAATGCGGCCAGTAAAGTTAATGTGCTAGGTGTCGTTGAAAATCAAGCGCCACCTGTTATGGAGTACAACCCTAACCACCCTATGGCCGATGCCACTGGTTATATCTATAAATCGAATGTGAATACCGTAGAAGAAATGGCCAATATGATGTCAGCCTCACGCTCATATCAAAATAATGTCGAAGTACTCAATACGGCCAAACAACTGATGTTACAAACTTTAAAAATGGGACAATAATCATGTCAACAGTGAATCCATACAGTTATCTTAATACCAGCAATACATCTAGTACCCTAGGTGCTAGCGCCACACCAACTCCTGCTGCCACACCCTCATTAGGCCAAGCTGATTTTTTAAAGTTAATGACGGCGCAAATGACCCATCAAGACCCCACTGCACCGATGACCAACGGTGATTTTTTAGGACAAATGGCTCAATTTGGCACTGTGAACGGTATACAGGGCTTACAAACGTCGTTTAATAATTTTTCAACGTCTATGGGTTCTAATCAGACTTTACAGGCAACCAGTTTAATAGGGAAAGCCGTTTCTACAGCCTCTAATCAAGGTGTGCTGGCGGCCGGTGGAAGTATTAATGGTAGCGCAGTCTTGACTGCAGCTTCATCCGATATGTCTGTAAAGATTATTAACCCCAGCAATGGCACTGTGGTCAGTAAGATGGATTTAGGTAGTCAAGCGGCTGGCACCGTGCCTTTTTCTTGGAACGGCATTAATAGTGATGGTACGAAGGCCAGCCCAGGTATTTATCAAGTCCAAGTACAATCAATGGTCAATGGTACTAACACAGCATTAACTACCAATATTCAATCACAAGTCAGTAGTGTATCTATGGGTGCGCAGGGCGTGCAGGTTAATTTGGCGGGTGGCTTAGGCTCAGTCAATTTAAGTCAAATCACACAAATTCTATAATTAGGAGCATTAATATGAGTTTTTCATCTGCCATCAGTGGTTTAAATGCCGCCGCCAATAATATTTCGGTGATTAGTAATAATATAGCCAATGCCAATACTACTGGCTTTAAACAATCAGTCGCTCAGTTTGCGGATGTTTATTCCAACAATTTTCATGGTGCTAATGCTAATATCGGTGGTACGACTCAACCCGGTAATGGTGTGTCAGTAGTACAAGATACCCAGCAGTTTACTCAAGGCTCGTCACAAACGACCGGTAATAATTTGGATATGGCTATTAATGGTAATAGTTTTTTTACCTTAGCGCCGAATCCAGCACAACCCAGTAGCGTTGTTTATAGTCGTGCAGGTTCTTTTCAAGTCAATAACACAGGCATGATTACTAATGCACAAGGTCAGGCCCTAATGGCTTATAAGCCTAATGATCCTAACTCCGCTGCAGCAGGGTTTAGTACTGGAGCCATGTCAACTGTGTCAGTACCTAGCGGAACAGGACTTCCTACGGCCACCACAGCTATTAATCTAAGTGTGAATTTAAATGCCAGTAGTTTACCACCTAGTACAGCAATATTTAACCCCTTGGATGCTACTAGCTATACCTCACAAACATCCACGACTACTTATGACTCCTTAGGCGGCGCACATAATCTAACGAGTTATTTTGTAGCGCCAACAGCTCCTGTTACTACTTGGAGTGCCTATCATTATATTACTGATAACCCTGCTGCGCCTATTCCAATAGATGCACCTGTCATTCCAATTGTGCCAGGAGCTCCAGGAACCCCAGACTCTCTGGCTTTTAACGCGACAGGTCAATTAACCTCTGCAGGTCAATTAGGTTCAGTGTCTGCAGGTGCTACATTATCTTGGACACCACCCGCAGGAGCCATTATTAATACCACTTTTGATTATGGAAATACTACGCAAATAGCCTCTGCTTTTAATGTAAATTCATCATCACAAAATGGCATGATATCGGGTACTTTAACGGGTGTTTCTGTCGATAGTAAGGGTGTTATCTCTGCTAATTATAGTAACGGTAGTTCAACGGCATTAGGGCAAGTAGCTTTAGCGACTTTTAATAACCCACAAGGTTTGTCTCAATTAGGCGGTAGTAATTGGGGGCAAAGCTCTGCTTCTGGTGCACCACTTCCTGGTGCTGCTGGCGGCGGTCAGTTTGGTACTATTCAATCAGGCGCTGTAGAGCAATCTAATGTTAATTTATCTGAACAATTAGTTGATCTAATTACTGCCCAGCAAGCTTATCAGGCCAATTCACAATCAATTTCAGCGCAAAACAAAATGGTTGAAACGATTATGAACGCCATCCGTTAATTAGTTATTACTAGAGTAGGAGAGCCGTTATGGATAGAGCCCTATATATTGCTATGAGCGGTGCCAAACAATCGTTGTTGGCACAAAACTCAAATGCCAATAATTTGGCGAATATGCAAACCACTGGTTTCAAATCTGATTTGGAGTGGTTTCGTAATAGACCTGTAACGGGGGCAGGGCTTCCTACGCGTGTTTATGCCATGACTGAAAAACCAGGTACAGATTTTTCAACGGGCACTACTCAAACCACAGGGCGTAATTTAGATGTTGCCATTGATGGTAAAGGTTTAATTGCTGTACAGGGAGAAGATGGTAAAGAAGCTTATACGCGAGCCGGTGATTTACGCATTACCCCCGAAGGTTTGTTGCAAACTGGAACGGGCTTGCAAGTCATAGGGCAAGCTGGACCTATTACTGTGCCTCCTTCAGAAAGTCTAACGATTGGTAGTGACGGTACCATTACTATTATTCCCTTGGGTTCTGGTAACTCAACTACCTTACAAGTTCTGGATAGAATTAAATTGGTTAATCCAGATATGGCCGATATGCAAAAATTGGGTGACGGTTTGTTACACCCAAAAAATAATCAGCCACTAACTGCCAGTGCTGACGTCAATTTGGCTCATGGTGTTTTAGAGGGTAGTAACGTTAAAGGCTTTTCAGCAATGATAGAAATGATTGATCTAGCTAGAAATTTTGAATTGCAATCTAAAGTAATGAAGACTGTCAGCGATAACTCAGCAGCTAGCTCAAAATTAATGCAGCTGGCATAAGTTTTGCTTTTAATATCAATGAGGCCTGTAAAGGCAATAAGTTGACACTAAGGAGTTTATCATGACAGAACGCGCATTATGGGTTGCAAAAACCGGATTAGACGCACAACAAACACGGATGGCTGTTATTGCTAATAATTTAGCTAACGTTAATACCACGGGCTTCAAAAAAGATCGTGCCATGTTTGATGATTTAATGTATCAAAATATACGCCAGGTAGGTGGGCAAAATACCCAAAATACTCAATCGCCCACAGGAACATCTGTTGGAACGGGTGTTAGAACAGTTTCTACCGAAAAAGTATTTTCGCAAGGTAATGTTCAGCAAACGGGTAATACCATGGATGTCGCAATTAATGGGCGTGGATTTTTGCAAATCAATATGCCCAATGGTGATATTAACTATACCCGAGATGGTTCTTTAACGTTAGATTCAACGGGGCAATTGGTCACCTCTAGTGGTTTAACAGTATCGCCAGCGATAACCATACCACAAGGCGCGCTGAGTGTGACTGTCGGTACCGATGGCACGGTATCTGCCCAAATGCCAGGAACCACTACACCTACCACCTTAGGGCAAATAGAACTGGCTGACTTTATTAATCCTACTGGCTTACAGGCAGTAGGTGACAATCTGTTCAAGGCAACTGGCTCTAGTGGCGCACCCATAATAGGTGTCGCAGGTCAGGCCGAATTTGGCACTTTGACCCAAGGCTCACTAGAAACGTCAAACGTCAATGTGGTAGAAGAGTTAGTCAATATGATTGAAGCTCAGCGTGCTTATGAAATGAATTCAAAAGCCATTTCTACAGCAGATCAGATGCTGTCATTTGTCACTCAAAACCTCTGAGGATGATCTGATGATGCATAAACTTAGCTTTATGAGCATAATAACTTTAATGATAGTTGCTTGTACGCCAGTGCCTACAAAAGATCCTGACTTTGCGCCAGTACAAGCTGCCAGCTTAATTCCTCCAGTTCAAAATAGCGGCTCTATTTATCAAGCGGGTTACGATATGCGCTTATTTGAAGATAATAAAGCTAGAAGGGTCGGGGATGTGTTGAGTATTATCTTTAATGAAGCCACCCAAGCCAATAAGGCCGCTGATCTTAGTCAAGAAAAACAAAATTCCATGTCATTTACGGCGCCCTCGTTATACGGTATGGCGATACAGACGATGACAGGTAAAGATCTTAAAACGACGGTGTCATCAGACAATAAATTTACGGGCACGGGCAAGGCCGATCAAAGTAATAGTTTGACTGGCAGTATTTCGGTAACGGTAGTTGAATTATTACCAAATGGAGATTTAAAAGTGCGAGGCGAGAAGCGCGTTACTTTAAATCAAGGTGATGAATATGTACGCTTATCAGGCATTGTTAGAGCTATCGATATCGATCCTTCTAATACCGTATCTTCAGATAAAGTGGCTGATGCAACCATTATGTATACCGGTAATGGCTCCATGGCCGATGCCAGTAAAATGGGCTGGCTATCAAGAATTTTAAATAGTGCTTGGTTTCCCTTCTAACTCTAGGAATTTATCGTGAACTCAAACCATAATCATTTAGCACTACTTTTTATTAGTACCCTGTTTTTTAATGTCACCGCTTATGCTGAACGCATTAAAGATATTGCTACTATTGAAGGCGTGCGCCCTAACCAATTAGTCGGTTATGGATTAGTGGTAGGGCTAGTCATGACCGGTGATAAAACCGCATTTACTGGACAAACCTTACGTAGCATGATTGGGCGTTTTGGTTTGACTTTACCTCCAGGCCAAAATCCTAATGCTAAAAATATTGCAGCCGTGGCTATTCAAGCCGACCTGCCGGCTTTTGCAAAGTCAGGTCAAGCCATTGATGTTACGGTTTCGTCTATCGGTGACGCTAAAAGTTTAAGAGGCGGAACCTTGCTGATGAGTCCGCTAAAAGGTGCTGATGGGCAGGTTTATGCTGTGGCTCAAGGTAGCTTGATTGTGAATGGCTTAAGTGCCTCGGGTAAAGATGGTTCAAATATTACTGTGAATAATCCTAGCGTAGGTCGGATTCCTAATGGTGCAACCGTTGAACGTACTGTGAGCACGCCTTTTTCTAAAGGTAATTCCTTAACTTTAAATTTAAATACCTCTGATTTTACCACTGCCAATCGTATGGCTGAGGCGATTAATAATTTCCTAGGTGCAGATACGGCAAAGCCTATCGATGCGACCTCGGTAAGTGTTAGATCGCCACTTGACGCTGGACAAAAAGTATCCTTTGTTTCCATTGTTGAAAATATTGTGGTTGCACCCGATGATGCGCCAGCACGGATTATTGTTAACTCCCGCACGGGTACAGTTGTCATTAATGGCAAAGTGAGGGTTCAACCTGCGGCTGTATCTCATGGCAGTTTGACGGTTGCTATCAGTGAAAATAAGCAAGTTAGTCAGCCGGGTGCTTTATCTAATGGCACAACAGCTACTACCAATAAATCTAATGTACAGATTAGCGAAGAAAAAAATCGCATGTTTGTTTTTAACCCTGGTGTGTCATTGGATGAAATTGTTCAAGCAGTTAATAATGTAGGGGCCTCGCCTAGTGATTTAGTGGCGATTCTTGAAGCACTAAAATCAGCTGGCGCCTTGCGTGCAGAGTTAATGGTGATCTAAGTCATGTTAAACGTACAGGCCGCCGATGTTTATACCGATTTTAATGCTTTAGCTGGCTTAAAGGCAGAAGCTAAGAAAGATTCTCCTGAGGCCTTAAAAGCTGTTGCTAAACAGTTTGAAGCACTCTTTTTAAATAACATTTTAAAAAGTATGCGAGCTGGAAAATTATCTGATGGTATTTTGGATAGTCAGCAAAGTGATTCTTATAATGAAATGTATGATCAGCAATTAGCTGTACATTTATCAGGTGATCCTGGTGTAGGCCTTGCCGATTTAATTGTTAAACAATTGAGCCCTAAGAGTATCACGCAAAATACCGAAGGATCTTTTAATAGGCCGGCCAATAATCAGGCTCTAGGAGAAACTGCATCGCTAATATCAAGCGTCTCTGGTATAGCAGTTGCAACGTCTAAGCTACAGAGTAATAAAATGGATAGTTGGATTAATACCGATACCGAAGGCACACAAACTATTATTAATAGCTATATTAATAATAGTGAACCACTGAACGATATGACGGAAATTCCGTTCAAGCATAATAATGCTAAACCTTCATCAACAGACGATTTTATCCGCCAGTTAATGCCTCACGCTAAACAAGCCGCTAAAGAATTGGGTATTGATCCTAAAGTTATTTTGGCGCAAGCAGCCTTAGAAACGGGCTGGGGACGTTCTTTAATAAAAAACCATAATGGAAGTACTAGTTTTAATTTGTTTAACATTAAAGCTGATAAATCATGGACTGGAAAACAAGCGCAAGTAACCTCGCTGGAGTTTGATCAGGGAGTCGCCAAAAAAGTTAATTCAGGATTTAGGTCTTATAGCTCATTTCAGGAAAGTTTTGCTGATTATGTCGAGTTTATAAAATCAAATCCACGCTATGGTGACGCTTTGAAACAAGTCGGTAATGGTGAGCGCTATTTACAAGAACTACAACAAGCCGGTTATGCAACAGATCCTAATTATGCTAATAAAATTATGAGTATATGTCGTAATAATATGGTGGATTTTGATCAAAATAGCGTGGTGGCATTACACTGATGTGTATCATACAAGTGTCTTTTTTTACTGTAGATAGGACTTGCCATGAGTAGTTTAATAGGAACCTCATTATCTGGTCTTAAGGCGGCTCAAAGTGCCTTAAATATTGCCAGTAATAATATAGCTAATGCCAACACCATAGGCTATAACACCGAAAGTGTTAATCTGAGCACGGCTCCGGCAATATTTAGCGAAGGCGGCTTTGTTGGGCAAGGTGTAAACACCGCAACCGTTACCCGTAGTTATAATCAATTTGTATCTCAGCAGGTAATGTCTTCGACTTCTGCTTATGCACAAGCTAATACCTTGTCTAGACTAGCGTTCGGGTTAGATCAGACTCTATCAAACCAAGTTACGGGTATGTCGACGGTACTTGGCAAGTTTTCTACAGCCGCTTCTGGTGTAGCAAATGACCCTACTTCAATACCCGCAAGACAGGCACTACTGTCGGCTGCAGGATCCGTCACTCAGCAAGTTAACTCGCTATCTAGCCAACTTAATACTTTAAATACTCAGACTAATGGCCAAATTCAAGCTAGCGTTACTAATATAAATGCCTATGCCACCAGTATTGCTGCTTTAAATACGCAAATCGTCGCAGCGACTAATAGCGCAACGAACGGACAAGAGCCTAATAGTTTGTTAGATCAGCGAGATGCACTAGTGGCGAATATTGCACAGCAAGCTAATGTTTCTACTATTATTCAGGCTAACGGATCTATCAACGTTATGATAGCTAGCGGACAAACCTTGGTGTCTGGTAGCAATGTTGCTCAATTATCAGTAGGACCTTCTAGTACTAACCCTTCTAATAGTAAAGTATTACTAAATGGTCAGGATATTACCCAACAAATTACCGGCGGATCATTAGCGGGTACGCTTAATTTTCAGACTCAAGTACTCAACCCCTCTCAGCAGCAATTAGGCTTAGTTGCTACCAGTTTTGCTGAGCAAATGAATACGCAACAAGCGACTGGTTATGATTTGAATGGCAATGCAGGAACAGCCATGTTTAGCGTGGGATCTCCTACGGTTATTGCTAGTGCCACTAATACTGGCGGTATTACTAGCACTTATGATGCAACTAACGTAGGACAATTACAACCCAGCGATTACCAGTTAAGTTACAACGGTACTAACTACACACTCACCCAATTAAGTAACGGTACCTCAACCACCGTCACGCCGACTGCTGGTATTATCACAGGACCAGGCTTCGACATTAATGTGAACATTATAGCCAGTGGTGATAGCTATCTTATTAGACCTAACTTTAATGCAGCTCAAAATATGAGTATGGTAATGACTGATCCTACACTCGTTGCTGCCTCGGCAACCAATGGCTATAGTAAAGCTGCCAATGTTTTCCAGATTAATGGCACTAACATCGGCGCTGTTACACCTGGAAACAGCTCATTAACCGAAGGTGCCAATGTCGCAGCTGCAATTAACTTATTAACCGCCACTACCGGCGTAACAGCAACGTCCAACCCTGTTACCGGTGCGATAACATTAACGTCTGCAACTCCTCTCGTTATAACTGGAGATATAAGCGATACTGGTTTAAGTATAGGCACTACGCCTAGCGGCACGGTGACGGGGAGCGCACCAATGTTAACAGCCAATCCTGGTGACAACTCTAATGCTTTAGCTATGGTCAGTTTAAGTAATGCCGGATCATTTAATAGCGCCTATAGCCAATTGATTACTAATGTGGGTAATGTTACGCAATCAGCGAGCCTTAATAGTACAGCTCAACAGGCGGCTTTAGCACAAGCTACAGCTACTCAACAAAGCCTGTCTGGTGTTAATTTAGATGAAGAAGCCGCTAACTTAATTAAATATCAACAAGCTTATCAAGCTTCTGCTAAAGCAATTTCTGTTGCCCAATCCTTATTTACTACTTTGATAGGAGCCCTACAGTAGGGTCATTATGAGAATTTCATCGTCTTGGGGGCAACAAACCGCAATTAATTCTATTATTAATCAAGGGTCACAGTTGCAACAAACACAGACCGAAGTGTCTACGGGTATAAAAACCTTAAAGCCTTCTGACGGGCCATCTGCTAGCGTTAGTATTAATAATCTAACGCAGAGCATTAGCCAGACACAACAATACCAAATTAATAATAATGCCGCCACGCAACGGCTATCCCTTGAAAATTCGGCGATGCAAAGTGCCAGTACGATACTAAATCAAATTAATGCCTTGTGCATACAAGCTATGAATGGCACCAATAATGCGAATGATAAAAACTCTATTGCTACTCAAATACAATCATTGAATCAACAATTGGTAGGCTTGGCTAATACTCAAGACGTCAACGGTGAATATATATTTTCTGGTACAAAAAGCACCACGCAACCCTTTACAAAAGATCCAAGTAATTCTGGTGCTTATGTTTACTCGGGTAATTCAGCTCAACGCAATATTCTAGTCGGCCCTAATTCCTCAGTTGCCAATGGTGATCCTGGCAATACTGTTTTTGGTGCACCGACTGGGTCAGCCCCAGCGATAGTGCCTGCAGCAGGCTCGGTTAGCAATATTTTTGAAGCTATCAATCAATTCGTTAATGCACTATCTACCAACCTTATTCAGGGTACTCCACCAACCTTAGGTGCTACCAATAGTTTTACTATTAATGGGCTTACCGTGTCTGCAATAGCAGCCCCTTTACCAGCGACGGCTGTAAACCAAGGTAGCAGTGTGGCGGCGGCCATTAATTTATTAACAGGCAGCACCGGCGTAACCGCTACTTCAGATCCTGCAACAGGAGCCATATCATTAACCAATACTACCGGAGCGGTTATTGCTATTGCCGGTAATACGACAAACACCGGTTTAACGGTCGCCACTACAAGTAGCATCAGTATATTACAAGCTTCTTTGGGCGATATTACTAAGGGAACGAACCAAATATTGTCTATCAATGCGATTGTTGGTGGCCGATTAAATACCTTAACAACTCAAGACACCATAAATTCAGGCGCTATACTCAACATGCAAACTGCGTTATCTTCTGCACAAAATATTGATGCAGCCGCAGCTATTAGCACCTTAAATTTACAGACGGTAGCCTTGCAAGCATCACAACAGGCATACTCTCAAGTCAATAAATTATCCTTGTTTAATTACATTTCTTGAAAAGGATTACAACTGAATAGCTATTCAATAAAAGTATAGCAAATATGGCCTTAGCTAAGCCTTAAAGAAAACTGGTTATTATCAGTAAAATGATATTGTTAAGTGGGCTCTAATTAAATTTTGTTATTTCAATACCTTGGCGTATTAGCGATAAAATGGGTTCGGTCATATAAGGAAGCATCAGTTTAAGCATAATAAAGCCAGTGAGTAATGTCAGTGGAAACCCAATACCAAACATATTTAGCTGAGGAGCTGATCGGTTTAAAATACCCAGAGCCATATTCATTACTAATAATATAGTAACAATCGGCAGGGATAGTTGAAGTCCAGCGCTGAATATATTGCTACCTAAAAATGCCAGTTGTTGGTATTGAAATTTGTTTATGCTGCTGTAACTTATGGGTATTGTTTTAAAACTATTGGCTAAACTTTCGATAAATAGTAAGTGAAAATCACAGCCTATAAAAAACAAGATTGCGAAGGCAGTCAATAATTGACTTACAGAAGTAGATCTCCCTTGAGATTGTGGGTCAAAAAAAGCACCAAAACCAAGTCCCATAGTCATACTAATTGCTTCACCGGCTAAACCAATTCCAGCAAAAATAATTTGCATAGAAAAACCGATTGAGAAGCCGATTAAAAATTGTTGAATCAAGATTAGTAATCCGCTCCATGAGAGCGGATCATGCTCAATTAACGGAGGAATATTGGGGGCGATAAGTAATGAGATTGCAAATCCTAAGCCAATCTTACTAGTAACCGGCACAGAACGATTACTAAAGACAGGCGCAATTGATAGAAAGGCTAGTATCCTAACAAAGGGCCAAAAAAAATTAGCAATTAATTCATAAAGTTGTGTAGTGGTAAACTCAATCAATGCACACGCCTCTTAGTTAGAATAAGCGGCAATATCAGTCAATATTTTGCTGAGATAATTTGTTAAAATTGTTAACATCCATGGGCCCAATACTATAAGCACAATAAAAATCCCTAGCAGTTTGGGTATAAAAGATAATGTTGTTTCATTTATTTGAGTAGCTGCTTGAAAAATGCTTACAATGAGACCTATGCCCAATGCAGTCATGAGCATAGGTCCAGCAATTAATACAGTTACTTCAATTGCCTGGTGTCCAATGGACATTATGATTTCAGGTGTCATTGTTATCTTGAATTAATGAAAGCTTTGTCCTAAGGATCCTAAAAGTAAATTCCAGCCATCGACTAATACAAATAGCATGATTTTAAATGGTAATGAAACTATCGAGGGTGAAACCATCATCATCCCCATTGCCATTAAAATACTCGCCACAACCATATCGATAACTAAAAAAGGTATAAATATAGTAAAGCCGATTTGAAATGCAGTTTTGAGTTCACTTGTGGCAAAAGCAGGAACTAAAACTCTAAAAGGCACATCTTTTTCATTTTTTAATGGCGGCGTATTGGAAATTTTTAAATATAATGCTAAATCAGCCTGTCTAGTTTGATGTAACATAAATTCTTTTAATGGTTCGCTACCTTTATCAAACGCTTCAATAATATTAATTTTATTTTCTGATAGTGGGGTATAGGCTACTTGATAAATTTTATCAATTACAGGGCTCATCACAAATAAGGTAAGAAAAAGTGTTAGTCCGATTAATACCTGATTTGGTGGAGTGCTTTGTGTACCAAGTGCCATTCTTAACAATGATAATACAATAATTATCCGCGGAAAACAGGTCATCATTAATACTACTGATGGTATAAAAGATAGTGAAGTTAGTAGTATTAATAATTCAAAATTTAGGCTATAGGCTTGACCGCCACCTTGTGTTGGAATTGCGTTAACTATAGAAGGCAAGGCAGCCAAAGTTGAATTTGGAACAATAATACCTAAACATAAAGCAAAAGCAGTCAATAGCCAGGTTGTTGAATTTTTTGAAAGCTTAGTCATTCTATTTGTATCTATATTTGTTAAGCCATGACGTTGAATTTATTATCATGGATGAACTATTATTTTGCTTATTAACTATTGTTGGTGGCGAATCTAATGTCATTAAGGTATTTATTGAGCCATTTGTTACACCAAGTAATAACCATTTATCGGCTACTTCAACTAAGACTAAGCGCTCATTAGCACTAATCGGTACATTTTCTTGTATAGATAAAAACCTGGTTTTCACAAAGGCTTTTTTGCCTAACTGCTGAAAAAACCAAGCGATTAAAATAAATAACACTAAGACAATGACGCCATGTAGAAGTGTGCCAAAATATTCTGTAGTCATTTATTTAATTTTTGAATACGATCAGTTGGACTAATAATCTCTGTTAAACGGATACCGTATTTATTATTAACAACGAAAACCTCACCATTAGCGATTAAACGATCATTTATTAAAATCCCTAATGGCTGGCCAGCTAATCCATCTAGCTCAATCACAGATCCCTGAGTTAATTTTAAAAG